>DUPN01000013.1 GCA_012838305.1 Bacillota bacterium
ATAAAGATGGCAAAGAGGCGTCCAGACCCAAAATACAGGGTGAGCGTGGCCACAATTCCGATCACAGAGACAATTCCCACGCCTACGAAATAGCCGCGGTAGACCCTTTGACCTTGGCGGGCTCCGTAGTTCTGACCTGTAAAGGCGCTCATCGCAGACTGAAAACCGCCAGCCGTCAGCCAGGAGATCTGTTCGATTTGGCCACCCACCCTTTGTACCGCAATGGCCTGGGGACCCCAGGCGGAAATGATGCGGGCGATCAGCATGGAGATGATAGTAAAGAGGGCGCTTTGCAGTGAGAGGGGCAGTCCCATTTTGACCATACCTTTCAGATAGGCAAAATCCGGTGGGGTCAACAGCCTGAGCTTGCCAAAGAGCTCGGGCCTTTTGCGGGTCTCGAAAATAAAGGTACTGGTCACAATGAATTGAGCAATGATGGTGGCCAGGGCCGCCCCCGCCACCTCCAGGCGGGGAATGGGTCCCAAACCGAAGATCAGAATGGGATCCAATACTATATTCAGCACCAGGCCCAGGGCATTGATTCTAAAGGGGGTTGTACTGTCGCCAGCCCCATTGAAGATGGCGGTGAAGATGGGATTGATGGCAAAAAACACCATTCCCAGGGAAATGATGAGTAGATATGAATGAGCCGCTGCCTCGTTTTCCGCACCCAGTCGATAGAAACCAAGAAGGGGACGGCGAAAAAGCACCAAACCCACTGCGTAGATTAGGCTGAGGACAACAATCAGCTGAATACTATGGCGAATGGCGCGCTCTGTTCCCTTGGGGTCGTTGCCGCCGATGGACTGAGCAACACCGACTTCGGCCCCGACTCTAGGAACAATGATAAAAGCATTCGCCAGCCACGTGAAAAAGCCCACTGTGCCAACGGCCGCCACTGCACCAGAGCCGATTCTCCCTACCCAGATCATATCAATAAAGCCATAGGCCATCTGCACAAAGGACGTGCCAATGATGGGCATGGCTAGTTTCGTTAACGCCTTGAGGATACTGCCGTCTGTGAGGACAATGGATCGATTTCTACTCATATCTTCCCTCGCACGAACATTCTGCATGCTCAGGACTATTTCTCGTTCCTTGTGCCCGTTCCTTCATAGTCGCGGCATAAACAAAAAAGGATCGCAAAAGGCCATGATCGATCCGGGCGATGTTTGCGAACCGGTAGTTTGCTCTGGAGCAGACCTCTCCCCAGGTTAGAGGCTGGTCAGTCTGTTCTTCCAGACAGAGCCTCCTTTAGAAGCCTTGTTCCCTCCGTGTAATATGCATAGTCCACTTCCTTCGCCCAAGCACAGATGCCAAGCCCCCTAAGGAGATGGTAGAAATCCCTCTTGGCCAAAAGGTCGCCTGGATCGATTCTGTCCAAGATCCCATATCCCAGGCGAAAACTGCTCGCCAATCCGGGATCTCGCTCGAGCAAGGGTAGATAAACCTCGATCAATTCTTCGTCCCGATCGGAGGGTACACAATGCTCAAAATCTATAACAGACCTTAAGGAATATCCACCGCGCTGTTCGGACACTAGGATATTCCTGGGGCCAAAATCATGGTGACAGAGGGTTGCAGGTGGATTATACTCCAGAGAATCCAACATGGTCAGAAACAAGGACTCAGCCCGCTTGATCAGGACATGGTCTTCGTGTTCTACGCTATGAAGGTCAGTCAGAATCTTCGACGTCGAGTGAAGTAGATAAGCTTTCAAGCTCTTAAACCCATGGAGGCTCTCCCCATGTTCATCCATACTGCCGAAGAAGTCGCATTTGTGCTGATGGATCAGGCCCAACTGCCGTCCCATTTCGAAGTAAATGGCCTCAAGGTTACGTCGGGGAAGCTCGACGTCAATACGGCTAAGGAGGGTCCCCTCAACAAAATCAGATACCAGCCATTCCACCCCGTTTTCAAATACGCCATAATCGACAATCCCAGGGGCTAGCACGTCGGTACCTGCAAAACGCCTGAGGTTCGCCACCTCCCTGTTCCAGCGGTCACTCTTGAGATAAAGCTTAAGGGCGTAAACTCCACCTTCGCAGATGATCGTATAAACCAGATGCCGCTCAAGCTCATGGTTACCCATGGGCTCAAAGACGCTGATCGTTCCTGTCACTGGCCGCAGCGAGTCCTTTAATTGCTCCAAGTTCATTGTTTCCCTCAGCACGGTCTTGCCCCATGCATCCTTGCCAACCATGAACGGCCTCCTTTTGTCTCACCTGCGCAGCGACAAGTCTCTCCACCTGAGCCCGTTGGCCTTAGCGGAGCGCACCCACCCGGCTTCAGCCGCCAGCTTATAGACAAGTTTGGGGAAATTCGCTGTGACAAACAGGTTTTCGTCGGCGCTGCAATTTGCGATATTTGCCGCCAGCTGCTGCAGGGCTTTCCCAAAATTCTTCTTGGGTCCATATCCAAGGGGAACGCTCTGGATGGCCGGGAGCATTCCCCCGGCACCGATTCCTATTCCCTGACCCCACATTAGCCCAGCCTTGCTGCACCAACTTTCCATCATGGCCAGAGCCCACCGATTCTGATGTCCTTCATAAAAGCCGCAGTTCGCCAAGGCATAAACCATGGTTTCTTGCTTTTCCTTGACCAAGGATTGTTCCAATTGAACCAAGGAATGTAGCAGGTGCGAAGGAATTCCATCCACGTACAAAGGAAAGGCAAAGACCAAGGCATCGGATTGGCCCAAAGCGGCAACCTCTTCCGCGCTTACTCCTGGCCGCTTTAGATGATATTCGCCGATTACGCTGCCTTCCTCATCTAGAAGGGACCGCAAATTCTGTAAGATACAACCTGAGGCGCTGCCGCTGGTCTTTGGACTGCCGTTAATTAGCGCTATCTTCATCCTACTCGGCCCTCCAGTTCTGCGATGTCGTAGCTAAAAGAGACTTCTGCAGCATGCCAGCCCAGATTAAGTGCATTGGCCGCGACTAGCCCCCTGGCTATTGTCTCTTCCCCCTCCGTGATTGTCTCCCCGTAGAAGAAGACCCGCAGATTGGCGGTGTTCTTGTATCGTCTTTTGTGATGCATTTCCCCATTTCTGTTTCGAAAATTGGGGTGAACATAGGATATGCTGCGATCGAAGATGTTCTTCACGAAGGGGCTGAACCCTCCGTAACAGCACTGGCTGATCACAAGAACCTCACTGCACTTCGACAAATGTTCGCCCATATTCCCGAACCCGTCTCGAATCACACAAGCCCCAGGCGTCTTGATCCAACAGCCAAAACAACCCAGGCAATGGCGGATCGTGGCATCGGGGCTAATCACCATGGTGTGGTTTAGTGGGCGCGAGAAGAGCCTCTGGAAATCACTTTGTTCCAGATCGTGGATAATCATGCGCATATCATCATCCCTCCTGATACGGCAGCTCGCTGCGGGCCCTGTGGAAAAACCAAAGCAAGACGTTACGTTATGGACAGTTCAGGGAACTTGAAATCCCCCAAATCGCAATCTAGCCCCCGAACGAAGAGGGGGTCTGTTTCCTGTTCTTCCATCCGATACAGTAGATCGGGCCAGCAGGGCATAAACCCAAACTCAATTCTTTCCACATGGTTGAACGGCAGCTGCGGCAATAAATCGGCGAAGCGGATGGGCTTGAGGGAGAAGACGCCGATCAATCGCAGCGTAGTTCCGCGCTGCTCAGCAACGAGCATGGTTTCGAGCTCCGGAATCTCGAACAGACTGTTCTTTAGATAACCGAGGT
Organism: Bacillota bacterium; assembly: GCA_012838305.1. Lineage (GTDB taxonomy): Bacteria > Bacillota > Limnochordia > Darwinibacteriales > Darwinibacteriaceae > UBA5420. The sequence goes on from DUPN01000013.1 coordinate 3,719, forward strand.
GAATGTGGAAGAGATTCACACTTGCGGTGTTTAGGCAGTCAAGTTCCACAGAGAAGTTGACCCGATTCTGCACATAGCGCCACACCTTGGGGTCATCATAGGACAAGCGGTGCGGCACTAGATCATGATTAACGCTTACTTCATAGACGGGCTGCTTCTCGTAGACCCGTCGAAAGCCAAACTTGGGGTAAAAGTCGACAACCCCCTGGTTGGCCCACAGATACATGGGTATCCCATCATATTTCTCCAAAATGTGTTCCAGCAGACGCCGAGATAATCCCTGTCCACGGTAGTCATGGCGTGTGGCCACCGCGCCCACAGATAGAGCCAGATGGGTCTGACCCTTGAACTGCACCTGTGCCTTGTAAACACAGACGTTGGAGACAATCTCGTCATCATCTACGAACGAATAGCTCTCATAGTTGTGATCCCATAAGTCTAGATCATACCAGAATTGAAAGTCCAAGAAGATCTCCTTGAGCAGGTTATTGAGTCGCTTCTGGTATCCTTGATCCGATCCGTTGCAAAATGCTATTTCCATCCTGACCACCTTGTCGTTTGATGTGCCGCCCCAAGCGGACCATTCCTGATCCGGCCAGGCAGCCTTCCTACCTTTACCAGCCCAGGACATTGCTTAAAGCGTGGATCATCATCCAGGGCCAAAGCAAGCCGGTCCGATAGACTCCATAACCCATTAGCGCCCCAAACATGGCCACACTGGCCACACCGCTAAGGGCCATGGGAACGGCGGAGTACAGCCGAAATAGGTAATCTGGGATATGGAGCAGGGCGAACAGTAGAGTTGCGGCAAACAAACCCCAGGTCGAACTGCGCAGCTGAGCTGTGAACAGAGGCTGCATAACCCCCCTAAAAAAGAACTCCTCTTGTACGCCAGCATAAAGCAGGGCGTAGCCAAGAAAAAGCAAACGCTCAAAGTCGATCCCAGTGGCGACAAAGGCGATCCCATAGATGACCAAAAACGGCAGGGCTGGTTTGAGATCTTTTCTGTCAAACGTCAATGTTTCAGGCCGCAAGCCCAAGAAACGGAGCACAAGCCAGGGTACCAGGATGGCCAGGGGCAGACCCCTCAGAATATTCGCCGTCCGATAACCGCCTGGGAGTGTGCCAAGGGCGGTGTTCAGTGCGGCGTAACCAGGTACGAAGTTCAAGATGGGATCCCCGGGAATATAGGCACCACGCTGGAGGTTATCTACGATTCGCATTAGCATCAGCGCATAACAGGCCAGGATCCAGATCAGCCCTGAGCGCAGCTTGGCCTGATCAACCTGGCAGGCGCTAAAGGGCTCGCTGTCGGGCTTAGATAGCACCGCGATCAAGCCAAGGGCCAAGGCATAGACAATAAGGCCCATCAAACCTGAACGTAATCCCGTGGCCACAGAACCTCCATAGGACACATTGCTCCATAACTTACTGCCGACGAATAGAACTGCAATAATCAAAGCTGCCGGGTGGAATCTGATCCGCTCCAGCTGCGACCTCACAACACATTTCGCCATGGCAGGGCTCCTCTCCTTAGGCTGTTTATCATGAGAGTTCGGTCCTCACGAATCCTAACTGAGTGCAGTATATGTGAATTTGGGAACAATATCAAGAGTCTTTTCAGCACTTTTTGGCTTTTTTTCCCACCGAGTTTGCCCATGCACTGAGCCGCAGTTACCGGGGATTAAAAAAGGCACCGGGACTACCCCGATGCCCAATCCTTCATCTTGTTGCCAGAATCACTCCAAGACACCCAAGACCGCAATTCCTTCTCGATAGGCCGCATCACGCACTACATCACCAAGCTTAATCTCCAACACATCTCGGCGTTCCAGGTCAAAGCGTTCTTCATAGGACACCGGGATTTGATTGGCGTAGACCCCCTGCACCGTAGCGGCCACTACCCCTCTGGTATCGTTGAGCAGACGCACTGTAAAGGTAAAGTCCGCGATGGAAATCGGCTGCCACAATTGTTCCGAGAATTCCGCAAAGAGCGGATCAAGGACGTCGCTGTTCAAACTGAGACCAAAGCCTGAAGTCCCGTCTTCCATGTCCACAACCACAATTCCGATGGGGTCGTCGTCTTCCCAGAGTTGGTAAAAATCATCTAAGTCAACAATGGGGATTTTGACGTCCAAGAGGACATAGGTCGTATAGTCCTGCATCATTGTCCTGGAGTTGGCGGCATCCCGGAACGTGCTTTCAAGCAGTTCGATCACTTGCTGATTGTATTCATCTCCCGGTGACTCCACCGAAATGGTGGCCAGCGTAAAAAGGGGTTCCTCCGCGCCTTCCACAACCTCGAGGATATCCTGAACATACAAATCGGTGACAACTGTCCCGCCACATCCCGTCAAGAGCAAGGCTGCAACGAGCAACAAAGCTATACTCAACTTTTTGGGCATTTCCGAAACCTCCTTGTTGAATTGTACTGAAAGCAATTCTGTGGGAGGACTCTAATTCCTCCTTCTTCCAAAAATACAACGAACAGACTAGCCTTTCACCGCACCGCTCGTTAAGCCGGAAACCAGGTATTTCTGCAAAAACATAAATAGAAGCACAATGGGCAAAGCCCCGAGCACCGATGCGGCCGAAAAAACGCCCCAGCGGCTGGCGTACTGATCGTGGATGAAAAGCTGCAGTCCCACGGCCAAAGTGTACTTCTCACTGGAGCTAATGAGCACACTGGCCAAAATGAACTCCGAGTACGTCCCGATGAACTGGAGCAGGAAAATAACGGCTAGAATCGGCCGGGCCAAAGGCAAAATGATCATGTAATACGCTTGGAAGGGTGATGCGCCATCGATCATGGCGGACTCTTCCAGAGAGGTGGGAATGGTATCAAAATACCCCTTCATCAGCCAGGCATTCACGCCCATGGCTCCGCCTAGGTAGACCATGATCAAACCGGCATGGGTATTGATTCCCAGGGCGGGCATGATCTTTCCTACGCTCAAGACCAGAAGGTAGATGGAAACAGCAGCAAGCATCTGCGGAAAGACCTGCACCATAAGGGAGGCAAAAAGTCCTTCTCGGCGACCCCTGAAGCGAAAGCGCGAAAAGGCGTAAGCAGCCAGAGACGTCATCACCACAACCAGAGCAGAAGTGACCAGTCCGATCAAGATGGAGTTTTTGATCCAGAGGGCAATGGGATATTGCTCGCTGGTGAAAACCTGGCGATAATTGTCCAGACTGATCGAACGCGGAACCAGGCTCTGACCCACCAAGGTATTTGCTGGATTAAAAGAGGCAGAAATGACCCACAGAATAGGGAACAAAGCGAAGACCACAAACAGCAGCAAGGTGACATGACGCCACAGGGCTCGGAAAAAGCTGTGTTTCCTATACATTTTTGTTCACATCCTCGAGGGCTCCGGTAAACCGGAAGTTGAAGAACGTAATTGCCCCGGTAATCAAGAAGATGACAAGGGTAACAGAGGAGGCCAAGCCATAGTCAATTCCCCGGCCGCTTTCAAAGGCCAGCCGATAGGTGTAAGAGATGAGAATATCGGTGTGACCTGCGGGGGTCTGGGCCCCCACAATGGGCGGTCTTCCCCTTGTTAAGAGGTAGATCACGGAAAAGTTGTTGAAGTTAAAGGCAAAGGAGGAGACCAAGAGCGGTGCCACACTCACCATCAAAAGGGGAACGGTGATATGCCGGAATTGCTGCCAAGAACTGGCTCCATCCACCACAGCCGCTTCATACATCTCCGCTCCAATACTCTGTAAGGCTCCCAGGCAGATGATCATCATATAAGGGAAACCGAGCCACAAATTGAGAATAACCAGGGCTACCTTGGCCCAGAGGGGATCCTGCAGCCAGGGCACGGACGACCCGATGGTAGCCTGCAGGATCTGGTTGATCACACCCAACTCCGTATTGAACAAACCTCGCCAGATCAGAGCGGAGATAAAGGCGGGAATAGCATAGGGCAGAATCAGCAGCGAACGATACACTTTCCGCAGACGCAAGTAGGGATCGTTAAGTAAGATGGCTAAAAACAAACCAACCACAAAGGTTGTGGCCACACTGAGCAGAGCCCACTGAATAGTCCAAATAAACACACGGACAAAGGGTCCCGTAATCTGGGGGTTGCCAAAGAGCCTGCGGAAGTTATTGATACCGACGACAGCGCGGAATCCAGGCGTAAGGCGTGTTCCATCGGGATCCTGGAAGTAACCGCCGACGGGTGTGTAAATGGTGCCTGTTTCCGATTCGATCAGGGCATCATTCTCCCGATCATAGCTGTATTGCTGCAGGTAGACGCTGAAGGAATTGATGTTGCGCATCCTCAATTCATGGGTGTGATCATAGGCAAAGGACTGGCCCGAGAGTTCATTTGTGGCCCGCACCAAATCCACCCTGGTCAGCTCGGCAAAGTCAGCTAACTGCTCCAACAGGGGGTCCTGCTCCTGCAGGGACGTGAGCTGGCCGCGGTAACCGAGTAACCGTTCTCCCCGGGAATCTGTGAACAAGAGCCAGAGATCACCCCTGTCATCCCGATAGGCCTGAAAGGCATAGTCCTCTGCATCAGGCTCCAAAACATAGCGATCTTCCAGCTGCGCTATGACCTGCTCCTTGTGGAGAATATTGCCGGTCCCATAGTTGGTCACGGATATGTACACAGTGTAGACGATGGGATAGACCACCATCACGACCATGAAAAAGGCCGCAGGCAGAAGATAGCGATAGGGATACCCCTTCGGCGCAAGAAAGACCAAGTTCGCCAAAAGTGCGCCTAACAGAAGCAGAACGAAGACAAAATACGCCTGGGAGCTGAGGAGAAAAAGGGCAACCCAAAGGAACGCCACATTGAGGATGCCCAAGATCATGTACTTGATCATCTTGCCCACATTACACCACCCACTTCAAAAAAGATCGCTGTCTTGAGATGGATTCCCCTTGGAGCAAGCTCCAAGGGGAATGTGTGTTAGGTCTAATAACCGCTGTCTTTGATTGTCTGAATAATGAGCTGAACTGCGTTTTCAATCGCAGGTCTGGGGGCAGACTGTTCATTAATCACGAGTTCAAGGGCGTCGCTCCATGCGGTCCAAACCGCATTCATAGCAGGAATAGCGGGCATCGGAATACCTTCTGCCGCGGATTCCATTACGCCGCGCATATCGGGATCTTCATTAATGATGTCCGCTGCAGGCAGGAAAGCGGTTGGCCGGGGATCCCCCTCATAGATAGCCAACATGGTATCCTTTGTCGCCACAAACTCATTGAGGAACAGGTTGGCCAACATTTTGTTCTCACTGAAGGAGCTCACCATAAAGCCTTGAGCACCTAAGAAAGGCCGGCCATATTGCCCTTGGTACGACGGAATCTGTTTGAAACCATAGTTGATACCTGCAGAACGCACATCACCGAAGGCCCAGGGACCGGTGATCATGCCCGCTGCATTACCGTTTTGAAAGAGACTCATCATGGTATCATAGGGTGTGGCGCGGGCCAAAATCCGCTCATCCAAAAGATACTCAAAGAACTCAAAACCTTCTACCGCGCCATCGTTGGCGAGGCCAACATCGAGGGGATCCAAGACACCGTCTGCATCCAAACCAAAGACATAGCCCCCCAGGATGCTGAAGAATGGGAAGGTGTGGTAGGGATCAGGCTGGGGCATGACAAGTGCATACTTGCCTTCTTCTCTTAGCTCCTTGCCAAGCTCAATGAGTTCTTCAAAGGTTTCAGGTCCCTCATCGCCCGCTAGATCCTTGTTGTAAATCAGACCGATGGCTTCAATAGCGTAGGGAATTCCGTAGTACTTTCCGCCCCAGGTGAAGGCATCGAGACCCGACTGAAGGAAGGCAGACTCATCGGCAAGCTCAATGGGTTCAATCAAACCGTCTGTGATCAACTGGCCTAACCAGTCATGAGCACCGACAATAATGTCCGGGCCTTCGCCCGTGGGAGCAACGATAGCGAGATTATCGCGGATATCTCCAAAGGGAAGCTCCTGAATCCTGACTGTAATTCCATACTCGATCACGAACTCCTTGGCGACTCCTGCCAGAACAGGTGCCCTTTCACCGTCGGACCAGATCAATAACTCTCCCGGAACGGAAGCCATTGTTGGCAGACTCAGCGACATGACCAGTACAAGCAGAAAGAAAATCGTGGCTATTCGTTTCATTGCACGCACCTCCATATTATAAGACTTAAATCGGCAGTACAAACCCTAAGAACCCATCACCTCCACTATGACAACGTTTGCACTAGATGCTAAACCATTTTAAGGGTCTTGCCCTGTGTGATTAGTGTTCGCTACAAAGACGGTCCTTCCTCCCTATTCTCCCAGGTTTGGTCACGAATTCTTGGATTTTACATTCCGGAGCTTTACACTGTTGGCGGGAAAATCTTCTGCCTTCTGCTAGTCGAAATACTAAGTAACGAATTTTGTTTCTTTCTCCCTGGAAAACTGATAGACTAAAGAAAAACTAGGAGGGTATCTTGGATGGAAAAACGCAAGATTGCTGTAGCAGAACATGGATATGTGCTCCTAAAGGACTGGATGGGCGACGATCTTTCCCCCGTCAATGATGCAAAAGTTAGTTTTGACAAGGAGAGCAGCCAGTTGGGGGACAGAGAGAAACGGCTCATCACCTATCTCGCCGATCACCAACACACATCCCCATTCCGGCACTCTGTGCTAAAGTTCGAAGTCTATGCTCCCCTCATGGTGGCTCGGCAATGGTGGAAACATGTCATTGGCAGCGAACATGGAGAAGGCTATGATCGCCTGACCGCTTGGAACGAGTCAAGCCGACGCTATATCACAGAAGAGCCCATGTTTTTGATCCCTGGAGTGGACGAGTGGAGATCTGTCCCTGAAAATCGCAAACAGGGCAGCGGAGGTAACCTCGCTCCAAGCCTGGGGGAGAAGTACACCGAAGCGCTGCAAAAGCACGTCCAGGAAAGCCTCAGGCTCTATCAACAGGCCTTGGAAGACCAAGTCTGTCCCGAGCAGGCCCGCCTCTTCTTGCCCGCCTACGGTTTGTATGTGCGTTGGGTATGGACAGGCAGCCTCCAAGCTGTGGCCCACTTCCTTAAGCTCCGTTTGGACCATGCCGCCCAAAAAGAAATCCGAGACTTTGCCGCAGCAGTTGAGACCTTAGCAAGAGAGAAGTTTCCTGTTGCGTTGGAAGCACTGCTCAAGGCCTAACACAAAAGCCGCCAAGATCCAAGGAAACTCTCTGGAAATTGGCGGATTTTTTTGTAGCGCTCTATGGGGAGGTTACCCAGTTTAGTGCTCACCACCGCGGCGTCTGTAATCTGCCTCGATTTTTTCTTTCCACTCCTCGGATACCTCTCCCTGCTCCCGAAAGCGGGTCACCACATCACTGATCACAGCAAAGTTCAGCTCCACACCCTGCTTGTCTGCATGATAACTCTGGGCATAGCCGGCCCGAATACCAACATGACCTGCGGTCTCAATGGCATCCATATTGGCACCTAAGAAGATGAACTCCCATCCATCTTGCTGTTGATGCTGTTCTACTTGGGATCGTATCGTCTCCACGCTGTACTCATGACTGCTGTTCTCCTGCCCGTCGGTGATAATTACAAACATGACGTTCTCAGCGCGATACTCCTCTGCCGTGTTTCTTTGGGCATTACGGATCTTGTTCATGGTAGTCCCCATAGCATCGAGCAGAGCTGTAGAGCCACCAATCTGGTACTCCTTTTCGGTCATCTTCCCCACAGCGCGCAGATCGATCCGATCATGGAGGAGCTCGTAACCATGATCAAATAGTACTGTGGTCACAACACACTCGCCCTGCACTTGCTTCTGCTTTTCCAGCATGGCGTTGTAACCGCCGATGGTGTCACTTTCTAAACCGCCCATGGATCCACTCTTGTCCAAAATGAACACCAGTTCTGTCAATCCCTGTTTCACTGCCTTGACCCCCTAATGATTTTGTTACCTTAAGAATAGCAGCCTCCAGGGGATCCTAGGTCGCTTTTTGGGCGACAATTACCAAACATAAGGAAGCAGCCGATAGCGAACCTTGCGGGCATACTCTAAATAGCCAGCAAGATGTGCTCGCAGCATCCGATCCTCAAGATAGGTTCTGAGCACAATTATGGCAGAAATGACTCCAGCGGTAACAGCGACCAGAGTTGTACTAAAAACAAGGGCTATTCCCAACGCCGACAAGAGCACCGCTGCATATGTAGGATGCCGCACGACGCCGTATACTCCGGTGGCAATGACAGACTGCCCCCGTTCGGCTTGAATCCGCGAGGTGGACTCCAAGAACGGGTTAACCGCCAGGGCGGATACAGCCAGTAGGCTGGAGAGTACAACCAGGATCATCCCTATCCAGTACAGCGTGGGGCTAGGTACGCTACCTTGCCATTCGCGTCCAGCAACCCAGTGGATGGCGAAGAAGTGCAAAATCCAATACGATCCTAATAGTACTTTGTCCCAGAGGGGCGAATCGGTGACCACCTTGCCGCGTTGGCTCAATGTTTCCGGGTTAACTCTGAGCATAATAACGGAAGCTGCGATGGATATCGCAAAAATGGTGCCAAAGTAGATCCAAACATGCCAACTTAGTTCAGAGCGTGCCCCAAGCCAAAATAGAATCAAAGCCAAGATTCGCTGCACCAAAACCCGCACTACGTAGTTCATTGCACCCTGATCCATTGCCAACGCCTCAAATCTAAACGTTCTTAGATTCCGCCCAGCAAAGGCTGGTCATAGCGGAACAAGACCTCATTGACCGCATAGATATCGTACTGTCCCTGCAGGATAAAGTATTCCACGATCACATCGGACACCTGACTGTGGGACAGCGTATAGCCCGCTCGTTTCAGAAGGTCATTCGTTTCGTCTAGGGAAAGCTCCAGGGCAATGGCCAGGGCCAGAATCGTGCGCTTACTGGGCATATATCCTTTATTACTGCGTATTTTGGAGAAAAGCCGACGATCCAAATTGGCCTTCTTGTATACTTCCACATCAGTCTTGCCCTTGCGATCAATAAGTCGCAGCAAAGTCTCGGAAAACGCTTCATCTAAATTGCCCACCAGATCCTCCAGGTGCAAAGGGGTCTTAAGCTCCCTTAGGGTGTAGCAAGTGACGATGGTCTCCCCTTCATTTTCGGGCAGGTCGCCCTTCCGGCGCCGCCTTTCCAGTCCCTCTTCTACATAGTTTTGAGCGAGGTAATCGGCAATGTTGCCCAGGAGCTCCTCACTTACAGTATAGGCTTCTCTATCAAAGACAACGAGGTACACGTGGAGATCATGATCCTCGAGGAAGTCCTGGATCGCACCCACGGCGACCTTCAGAGCCTGCTTCTTCGGATAGCCGTAGAGACCGCTGGAAATCAGGGGAAAAGCAATGCTCTCGCAGCCATGTTCCACCGCCCGCTGAAGGCTGCTGCGGTAGGAGGAACGAAGTTTCTCCTCCTCCCCGTTCTGACCATCGCGGTAGATGGGCCCTGCAGTGTGAATGATATATTTGGCGGAAAGGGCGTACCCAGGAGTGATCACCGCCTCACCGACCTCGATGGGCGCAAGCTTTGCACAAGCTGCCTCGAGTTTTTGGGTCCCGGCGGCTCGAAAGATGGCTCCGCTGACTCCACCTCCCCTGGCCAGATTGGTATTCGCCGCATTTACAATCGCGTCAACATTCATTTTCGTAATATCCTGTCTGACAATGGTAAAGGGCATACCTTCTCCTCCTTGCTGACCTCTTTTACCCCATTAGTTCTTCCTTCGGGTTACCCTTACCTGCACAAAAAAAGAAGCCCTCCCAAAGAGAGCTTCCGCCTGAGCTATCAGCTATTGGAGATAGGCATCCAGCATCCAGATGATTTTCTCGTATTCAGACAAACTACCCAGCATACGATCGACGCTGACCTCATCACCTGCATCTTGAGCAGCCGCGAGGCCAGAGCGCAGACCGGCTACTAGTGTGCCGTAATCAGCCAGGAGATCGACTGCGAGATCTCTAGAGGAAATGGGTGCACTGGCTGCTTCCTTTAGTTTGGCCTTCTCCAAGTATGCGGCCAGGGAGGCGGTTGGACGATGTCCAATCATCAAAATCCGTTCGGCTACTGCATCGATTTCCTCGGCCACAGCATCATAGAGTTCCTCTAGCTTGGCGTGTAAGGTAAAGAATCCCGCACCTTCTACATTCCAATGATAATTGTGCAGCTTCGTATAGAGCACGTGGAGATCCGCAAGGTGCTGATCGAGATGCTCCGCTACCTTTTTTGTGGCTTCGTTTGATAAACCAATTCTGTTCATGACATGCCCTCCTCTTACGCTCAAATTCTTAGGAATCAACTCCTAAACCTGTCATGTACCTTAATGATAATGTTTATCGTTTACTTTGTCAAGGAGAAAATTGAGACCTTACGGGCTTAGGATGTGAACCCAAACCCGGAAATATGCAGGCGCCCCCCTTTGTTGCGTAACAGTTATCCATACTTTATACTTAGCTTATACTTAGGCAGAACATGAAATCCCGAAGCAGGAGGAGTACGCGGTGAATGCATTCAGCGAGAGCGTTTTAGAGGAGCTAGACCGCATCTTAGAGAGGGCCCATGGGGAAGGCCGAAGCACCCTTTACGAATTCGAGGTCTATGCGCTTTTGAACAGGATTGGTGTTAAGACCCCCAACTACCTCTTTCTCCCCGATCCCCAGGAGGTGCAGGAAGCGTCGCTGGGCCAGTTCGGTTCAGACCTGGTGGTTAAGATCGTCTCGCCCCAGATTGCCCACAAGGAAAAACTAGGCGGCGTTAGGATTCTTAGAAACTGGAATCCCCAGGACGTAAGAAGCGCCCTCCAGGAGATGAAAAAGGACGTCCTATCCCACTTTCCCCAAGATCAAGAGCCTGTCATTGAGGGCTTCTTGCTGGTTGAGTTCGTTCCACACTCCCCCGCCCTGGGCAATGAAACCATGATCGGATGCCGGCAGGATGACGAGTTCGGTCCCGTAGTTGTGATCAGCAAAGGGGGGAGTGATGCAGAGTTTTTTGCCAAGTACTATCACCCCGCAAGCATCCATTTGCCCCCTCTCCAGGGAGAGGCAGCTTTGAGCTTTATAAACACTCTTCAGGTGGCCCAGAAGTTCAGACAGATTGGAAAAGAAGCCAATCTATCGCAAATGGCGGAGGCACTGGCCCGTGTGTCCAGCTTGGCGTATCTCTACTCCAGCCTTGCACCGGTCAAGAGACGCTATAGGCTCCAGGCTCTAGACATAAATCCACTGGTTTTCACGGACGATGACCGCTTGATCGCCATTGACGGTTTCGGAGAGTTCAGCGCGGCCGAGGAGCTCCCTGAAAACGCGACCCAGGTGCATGGGGAGAATCTGGAGATGTTCTTTATGCCCCAGACCATAGCGGTCATAGGGGTCTCTGCCGATCGATCCAAGCCCAACATGGCCCGGGAAATCGCCATCCTCCTGCACAAAATGGGTCATCGCGACCTATACATGGTGAATCCCAGGGGTGGAACAATCAAGATTGAGGGCACAGAGTATACACTATACAGAAACGTCCAGGAGATTCCGGGGGCGATGGATCTCGTCGTCTATGTGGCCCCCATGGCAAGTACAGCGCAATTTGTAAGGGATCTGTCTGGCAAGGCTAAGGCCGTGATCGTCATTTCAGGGCTTCCCGCTGATCTGGAGTACTCCGATTTCATTACGCAGATGAATGAAGTCAAGCCCAAGGAACTGCGGATCATCGGCCCTAACTGTATGGGGGTTTTCTTCGCCCCCGCAGAAGGCAAAAAGGGGGTCAACACCCTCTTCATCGAAGAGAAGAAGCTAGGCCTGAAGTACTCCCAAGACAGCAACACCGCCCTTTTAACACAGAGCGGCGCCTTAGCCTTAACCTCCATCGATGCTATGCAAAACAGCGGCGTCTTCAAAGTCATCGTCAGTTTGGGCAACCAATATGACGTGAAAATCACCGATTTGATGGCCCACTTTGCTTCAGACCCCGCAATTGACTTGATCGCCTTATATATGGAGGGATTATCTCCGGGTGAAGGTCGCCTCTTCTTTGAACTGACCCAGAAGAGTCAAAAGCCCATCCTTGTTTACAAATCCGGCCAGACCGAGGTGGGGGCCAAAGCGGCGGCCTCCCATACCGCGGCCATGAGTGGGAATTATCAGGTATTTCAGAGCGCTGCCAAGCAAGGGGGGGCGATCCTGGCGGAGACATTGGAGGAATTCTACGATTACCTACGCATCTTCTCCCTCCTGGCCAAAAAGAGACCTTTAGGCAACCGAGTTGCAGGCGTTGTTAACGCCGGTTTTGAATCCACCATTGCCGGAGATGCACTACGGGGACTGATCCCGGCAAACCTACAGACTGAGACAATCCGAAGACTGCGCCAGCTTGACGTACACGGCCTGGTGGATCTTTCCACCGCACTTTTGGATGTAACGCCCATGGCCAACGACCAGCTCTTCACCGACTATGTAGAGACAGTACTGCAAGATCCCAATGTGGATGCGGTCTTTGTGAGTATTGTCCCCCATTCGAACGCCCTGAAAAGCGGACCGGATAGGGCCCGGGATCCCGACGGCATGGCCAGCCTCCTGGTCCAGCTAGCACACAGGTACGAAAAGCCCCTGGTCGTTTCGGTGAACGGAGCGCGCTACTATGACGAATTTGTGGCCGTGATGGAAGAAGGGGGACTGCCCGTTTACAGAAATCCCCGTGCCGCCGTTCAAGCGCTGAACACCTTTGTGCGGTATCACTTGCATCGGCCGCCCCTCTCAGGCCGCCCTTAGCCTTTGCTCTCAGGCTACATGGGCGGTTCTACACCATCACCTAGCTCCACAAAGGTTGTCTTGGAGCGCATGTACTTATGGATACCTGCAACGCCCAAGCCGCTCTGCTTCCAACCTGTGCCCGGCGACTCGATCATACCCTTACTGAAGTAGGTGTTTACATAAATTTGTCCACCGTTGATCTTAGCCGCCACCCTTAACGCCCGCCGCACATTCTCAGTAAATACCGCGCCCGCCAGGCCAAAGTCCACGGCGTTGGCCAGATGGATGGCCTCTTCTTCCGTGGCAAAGGGGCTGACGCAGGCAACGGGACCGAAAATCTCTTCCCTAAAGATGGTCATCTCCGGTGTCACGTCTGCAAAAATCGTGGGGGGAATAAAGTTTCCTTCCGCCAGTTTACCAGAAGCGGGAGAACCGCCGGCCACAAGCCTGGCTCCCTCGGCCTTCCCCTTTTCGATATAGCCTAGGACCGTCTGGAAATGTTCCTTGGAGATCAGGGGGCCGAAGTTGACTCCATTTTGGAAGTCAAAGCCATCCCCCAGTTTGAAGTGTTGACAGAGATCCACAAGGGTCTCTAAGAATCGTTCGTAGATGGATTCTTGGACAAGAATTCTCGTACCCGACACACAGACTTGCCCCGAGTTGAGGGTAAAACCCCACAAAGCCCACTTGGCCGCATTCTCCACATCTACGTCGTCAAAGATGATGTTCGGACTCTTACCGCCAAGCTCTAGGGCTAAGTGCTTGACTGTGGCTGCCGAGCTCTCAATGATCTGCTTACCCGTTTCCGTTCCCCCCGTTAAGGACACCATATCCACATCCTTGCTTTTCACCAATAAATCTCCAACCAGAGCTCCAGGCCCCGTCACCACATTCACCGCTCCAGGTGGAAAGCCAGCATCATGGAAGACTTCGGCCAGCTTGAGCATGCTCAGGGCAGCCCAGGATGAAGGCTTCACGACCACTGTATTGCCCGCAGCCAAGATGGCGGCGATCTTTTGACAGCCCATCATCAGAGGACCATTCCAGGGCAGAATCTCACCGACCACTCCGCAGGGTTCCCAGGTTACATAGTTTAGATACCGGCCGCCCCCATCCACAGGGACCACTTGCCCCTCCAGGCCTGACCTGGCTTTGCCGGCAAAGTACTGCAGGGCATCCAGGGCTTGGGGAAGTTCGTAGTACAGGACGCTGGGGAATACTTTCCCGCAGTCCAATGTCTCCACGCAGGCAAACTCGTTTTGCCTTTCCGCCAAGAGATCCCGCGCCTTCAAGAGCAAATTGCTGCGCTGGAAATGGGTCATCTTTCCCCAAGGCCCGTTGTCAAAGGCATCTCTGGCCGCGGCGATCGCCTTCATTACATCCTCCCGGCCCCCTTGATAAATGGAGGCAAAGACCTGATTATTCACGGGATTGATGGCCGGCGCTGTTTCCCCTGATGCCGAGGGTACAAACTCCCCATTAATATAGAGGGGATAGGGCTCTTCCTGAATGTATTGATAGGGGTTGATCATACTATCTTCTCCTCTCCGCAGTCTAGTAGGATTCGGCAAAGAGCTTACTATGTCCCGCCTGATTGCCCGATAGGTAGAGCTGTGTTGTGGTGTCAAAGGTAATGCTCTCCTTAGCTGGAGGGAAGTACCCGCCGGACTCCTTGTTGAGGCGCAGCACATCGCCGCCTACAACCCGGCTTACCTTGGGCAGCGTATAGGTCTTTTCAATACTTCCTCCGCTGATCACGGCATCTGCTTCAGGAACATCATCCACAAGCAAGATACCTTCGGTGCCGTCTTGTCCTCCAAACTCAAAGGTGATGGTCGACGCCTTAATGCCCACTCTCTCAGCAGCTTGAATGGTGAGCATGCCGTCAACTGCAGCATTCCCCCCGCCTTCCCAGGCCATAATGAGACCATGGGCCTTGAGGCAGCGAGCTATCTTGATGCAGAAGTTAGCAGAACGTTGCTTGTGCCAATTCGTGGGGTTATGGCTGCGGCCAAGAATCACACCTCTCAAATTGAGGGTTTTCCCGTGCTGCCGATAGAGTTCGAGCAGGATCGGATGATTGGCGTGCAGATAGGTGGGGACCTTAAAGGCGGGCCAGACATAGTTACCACTCACCACGCAGCCATCGAGCAATTCGTTGGGGTGCAGCAGTGTGGGCACCAAATTATCGATGGGCAAACCATACAGGAGGGTGTTGGAATAAACGCCCTGGTTTTGGCATTTCCAGACCAAGACAACATTGGGCAAATCCGGGTTCACTTCATCAATGGAAAAGACCTCGGTCTCATCTGGGGTCTGACCCTGCGTCAGCTTAGCCAGTTCTTGCGCAATGGTGAGACCAATGAGACGCAGATCCCGGTCATATTCGGCCGATGACTTGCCTTCCACCAGTTCATAGATGACAACTAAGTTGATGGTCTCTGCGAAGGGCGTAAACCCCGCAATGGGCCCCGTCATATCCATGATGGCATCCCGGGGATAAAGCAGGCCGCTCGATGCACTATCATCCCAGGGCAAAGGTGCGCTCTCCATAACAGTCAGGCCCCTGAGCAAATTGGTCACCCCTTCGCCTACTGTATCCGGTTCACCGAAAAATCCTGAATACTGCTGTCCCGACCCTTCCACTTTAAACATGGGCTGGATAGTGTCTAAAAGATGGATGATGCGGGTATCCTCCCCTGGCTTGACAAGCTCCAGATCGACATTGGTCACACTCTTCATCAAGGGTTTCACCTGTTCCAAAAGCTCCTCCTTGTGGATGGACAGGATACCCTCCTTGAAACTTGTTTCCGTGCTCCACACTACATCCTTCACATCAAAATATTGTCTGGTAAGTCTCACCATCAGCCCTCCTTACTCTGATCTACTTCAAAGATGGTCGGTTCGCTCACAGGCACGCTTACAGCTTCTAGCGCCTTGAGCAGAATACTTCTCCTGTACTCTTTTTCCCGATCGAGGGGTAGATCCAAGTTGCCCACAGGATTGGTAAAATTGCCTCCGTAGACGATTCTGTTGGTTCCTACATTGTAGGCAATGGAGGTGAAGGCGGTAATGACTGCATTGGGGATCCCTGCTCTGTCCAACTCTTTGGAAATCGTTGCGACGCAACGAGTACAGGTTCCTCAGGTGGAGGTGAGGATACCGAATTCCACCCCCTCCTGGCGCAGATCGGCCACTATTCCCTGACCGATTAATTTGGAGCTTTCCACATTGGTACCAATACCGCATGTGGTGAAAAATTCATGATGGATTTCCCGTAGGGCGCCTTCCTGTTCCAGTTTACGCAGCTCATCGAGGGGGACTAAGCGATTGGGGTCCTCGTTAACATGGGTGGTGTCATAACCTCCGTGGATGGACTCGTAGTCGCGAGCTGGTATGGAGTCAAGCCCCTGGATACTGTACTTGCCATAGGTCACCGAAAACGCCTGTTTCAGACGGTCAGGGTTCCCTTTGGGAACGAGACCCCCGGTGGTAATCAAAGCTCCCTTAGCCGCCCTGACATTGGGGACTGGATCTGCGGGCAAGACACTCTCCAAACCGCGTAAAGGCACTTCCGTCCGATAGTGTTCCCCCTGGAGCTTCTTCAAGAGAATTTCCACCGTCCGCTGGGCGCCGGTTTTTTCATGATACTGATTGTAACGGTGCCCTGTGGGCAAATACCCTTCTAAGCGGGCGGGACCAATCGTCTCTCCTTTGGCCAACTTGAGAGACAACTTGGCCAGGACAGGAAGGGCCTGCCGCATGGAACCGGCGGTTTCACCGGTTTCCACGATGTAATTGTCCCGCACATACATTTCTACTGCCGGATTCTCATAATACATAGCGGTGACACTTGGGATCTTAAGTTCCCTTCGCACATAATCACAAAGCTTAGCACAGGCTACCCCGTAACGCCCAGCGTTAAAGGCCGGACCTGCGATGAAGACATGGGGCTGCACCTCACGGACAACTTTGGCAATCTCCGGCAGAATGCTGGCATATAGGTCATCGTTGTTAATGAAGTTATCGCCGCAGGCCAACACTTTGGCGATTTCCATCTCACCCTTCCAGAGGCCCTCAATGCCGATGGCCGGCCCCTTTTTTTCGTCATATACGTGCAGACCAAGATGGGCCTTGTCTTCTCCGCCGATGCCTGCAAAGAATTGGTTCACATAGTATATTGCTCGCAATGTACTCACTGACGTTTCCCCCGCTTCCCAGTGATAATCGTGATCTCTAGAAATTATTTCTAGACACATTTTCATTCTCCTGCCTGAGCTAACGGCAACAGAAAATGCCTTACAGGAACCACTTCCATCCAGATATATCCGATATTAGGCAGGCAAATAAGCGCCTGGGCCAATGTCGTTCAGAGAGGAATTCGCAACTTTGTCCAGAATGAATATCTGTAACTACTCATGGGAGGTTGTGTTCCAAATGGTTCGTAAGTGGAAAAGATTAGGACACGAGCAGACCAAGACAGCCTTATTGGCACTCTTGCCATCATTCGTTGTGTTTTCTGTATTTACCATTTATCCCATCTTCCATTCCTTGTACCTTAGCTTCTTTAATGTAAGCCTGGTCGCTACCACCAAACGCTATGTGGGCTTTGGCAATTATACTACCCTGCTCAACAACCCTACCTTCCGCAGGGCGATTACAAACACCCTCCACTATACCATGGGAGTCGTACCCGTTGGCATTTTCTTAGCTTTAGTTATCGCTGTTTTGCTCAATAACCGTCTCCGCTTTCTCGGCTTTTTCCGTTCGGCCTTCTTCACACCTGTAATCACATCCATGGTGGCGGTATCCCTGGTGTGGACCTGGATGCTAGAGCCGAACTATGGACTGATCAACTCCTTATTATCGAAGATTGGAATTACCGGTCCCGGCTGGCTGACCGATCCCAAATGGGCCATGACATCCGTCATTATCCTCAGCATTTGGAAGAACTTAGGCTATAATATGGTCATCTTTCTCGCGGGTTTGCAGGACATTCCCGCCGAAGTCTATGAAAGCGCCCAAATTGATGGGGCCACCTCGATCCAGAGCTTTTTCCGCATCACCATTCCCATGATCAAGCCAACCTTGGGCTTTGCCACCATCATGAGCATTATGGGCTCCATGAAGGTGTTTGGCCAGATCTATGTCATGACAGGAGGCGGACCGGCGAATTCCACCATGGTCGTTGTCTACTACCTTTACCAGCAGGCCTTTGAGTTCTACCGAACAGGCTATGCATCGGCTGTGGCCTGGATACTCTTCGCCGTGATCCTCGTTTTCACCATCATCCAAATGCGTTTCTTCAGAACCGACTATTAGGGAAGGGGGCAGCACCGTGAATTCACACAAACTAAGAACAACAATCAGCCGCTCCATCATTTACATCGTCTTATTGACATTAGCCGTTTCCATGCTGCTCCCCTTCGCCTGGATGCTGCTCTCATCCCTGAAAGAAGAAAATGAAGTCTTCACCTACGAAATGACCTGGATGCCTTCGAAAATTACGTTTTCAGGGTACCATCGAGCGTTAACGCAGCAGCCTTTCTTGCTGTATGGACTCAACTCTGTCCTCGTCTCGGTGATCATCACCACAGCACAGGTGGTAACAGCGGTCTTAGCTGGCTATGCCTTTGCCCGACTGGAGTTTCCCGGCCGGAACATCGTGTTCATGATGTACCTCTCTGCGATGATGATCCCAGCCCAGGCCACGATCATTCCCGCCTTTATCCTCATCCGCAAACTTGGTTTGCTCAATTCATATCGAGGACTGACATTGCCATTTTTGGCCACTCCCTTCGGCGCCTTCTTGATGCGGCAGTTTTTCCTATCCATGCCCAAATCGCTGGAAGAGGCGGCCATCATCGATGGCTGCAGCCGTGCCCAGGTTCTGCTGAGGATTGTTCTTCCCCTGACCAAGCCCGCCCTGGCCACCCTGGGCCTCTTCTCCTTCATGACTGCGTGGAATGATTTCATGTGGCCCATGATCATTACAACAACAGCCAATATGAGGACGCTTCAGGTTGGATTGGCACTCTTGAGTACCGACATCTATCCCGATTGGCCCATGATGATGGCGGCCTCTGTCATGGCAACCTTACCCGTTATCCTGGCATTTCTCTCGGCGCAGAAACAGTTCATTCAAAGCCTGGCGTTTACGGGCGTCAAATTCTAGTGATTTGGAAAGGGGGATTGCATAGTAGGTATAGGTCGCGGCAAAAACTCAAGTCTTAAGAGAGATTCGATCAGAAAGGGGTTATCGTATGCTGAAAAAAGTGCTGACGCTTGTGCTCATCTCGACTTTAGTTTTGGGAATGGTTAGTGTAGCTTCGGCCCAGGTCAAAATCGACTATTGGCATTACCTCAGTGGAGTCAATGCTGAAATTCATGAAGCCAAAGTAGCAGAGTTCAATGAACTACACCCAGACATTCATGTAGAGGTTCTTTACACAGGAAACCAATTTGCCACAAGAGACAAACTGATGACCTCCGTGGCTGGAGGACAACCTCCCCACGTAGCGTTAATGGACCAATTCTGGCCACCGCTGATGGTATCCACTGGAGCTCTCGTCCCTATTCGGGAATTTGTGGACCCAGAGGTCTATTTTGCCGATTACAATCAGATTTCCCTCGATACCGTCACCATCGATGGCGAACAGTGGACTATGCCGTTTTCCATGAGTAACCAAATCCTTTTCTACAACAAGGACATGTTTAGAGAAGTCGGCCTTGATCCAGAAAAACCGCCAGCAACTTGGGATGAGTTGGTTGAATACGGTCTCAAGCTGACCCGGGACGTTGATGGCGACGGCAAGACCGATGAGTGGGGCATCAACTTCACCACCAGGGCGAATGTTGGCGCCGTCTACGGCTTCATTACCTTCCTCTGGCAGGCCGGTGGTCAGATCTACAATGACGACTTCACGGCCGCTGCCTTTAACAATGAGGCCGCCGTGGAAGCGGTGAACTTCTGGATCGATCTGGCGCATAAGCACAAGATCCTCACGCTCTCCCCTCCACAAGAGGGCTTTGAAGTAGGCCGCATCGCGATGCAAGTCTCCAGCACATCTTCCATCGCCCAAACAGCGGCGAAGGTTGACTTTGATTTTGGTGTAGCACCACTGCCCGCCCACAAAGAAAAAGTCACCGGTGTAGGCGGCAGCAGCATGGGCATCTTCCGGACCACCCCCGAGCAAGAGGCCGCCGCCTGGACCTTTGTTGAGTGGATGGCCAACGAACAAAACAACTTAGAGTGGAGTATGGCGACGGGTTATACACCGCTGCGCAAGTCTGTTCTGAACTCGCCAGAATACGCCCAGTATCTCGAAGAGAACCCCTATATCCAGGTTGTCATCGAGCAAGCCGAATATGCCAGAGCACGTCCGAACCTGGTCAGCTATGCCGACGTTTCCAGAGTGCTAGGTATTGCTGTTGAAGAGGCCTTGTTTGCCAACATTGATCCTCAACAGACCCTAGACAATGCTGTGCTGGAAGCCAATGGCTACATCTGGTAAAAGGACCGAGAAATAGGCATTCGTCAGCCCAGCCAGCCCCCAGGGGTTGGCTGGGCTCTATCTACGAAAGGTGGTATCCTTGTGTTATTTGGAGTAACGACCATGACTTTTTTCAGCAAACCCATCCTTGAAGCTCTAGAGATCATTGCCAAATGCGGGTTTGACTGCGCCGAAATCTGGGTGGATCATGCCTGGGACGAGCACCGCGGAGCCAGCGCAAAGCAATTGAAGCAGGTCCTAACCAGGCTCAATCTGCAGTCAACTATCCATTGTTCCATCATGGATATCAGCATTACCAGCCCAAACAAAGGTATCCGGGAAGAATCCCTGCGCCAGACATACCAGGCCGTTGACTTGGCCCGAGATCTAGGATCAAGATTAATCGTCATTCATCCAGGAAGCAGATTTTCCATTTTGGAGGATCCCATAAGCCACTGGGCCCATCAAGTGAGTTCCATTGGCAAAATCCTCGACTATGCGAAACAACAGGGCGTGATCGCCGCAGTTGAAAACATGGACAGCGACAAAGAGATCGTCTCCGTGAAGGACTGGGACGACTTAGATAGATTGTTTAACGATGTGGGAAGCAAAGAAAAACAGGTCACCTTGGACGTTACCCATCTTAGAGACACAGAGGCCGCTGTGGATTTCATCGAAAAAGCCCGAGGACACATTGCCCATTTCCACCTCAGCGATGGTACAAAAGAGAAGATGCATTTGCGAATCGGGGCCGGAGAGCTCGATCTGAAGCGTATTGTCCAGGCCCTAAAGGATAGCGGTTACACTGGGGTTTGGTCTTTGGAGTGTTTTGTTGCCAATAACAATGAAGACAAGCTGCGGGAGGAACTGCAGGCGGCCAAGGCTTTGTTTGAAGACTAGAGTTGAAAAGGGGGGAAGGTTCTGTGAACCCTCCCCCCTTTTTCGTCCTCTACACTCTGTTGGCTGAACCAAATACACCGATATAATGCATAAACATCTTCTTGTAAGCCTCAACACCTACGCCATAAACCATGCTCAAGGGCATGAATCCGAGAATAGTGGTCTTTCCTTGGTTTAAAAAGTCTTTCACTGCATCGGTGCCTGCAGAGGACAAATCGCTGAACAGATTAATCTTGGCAATACCTGCCTTAACCGCATTAGCCAACTGCTCATCGCCGGCCGAAGAGCCGCCGTGCAAGACCAAGGGTACGGACAGGGTCTTTTTGAGCTCAGAGATCAGTTCAAGATCAATGCGGGGAGCATCACCCTTGTAGAAACCATGGGCGGTACCAACGGCAACAGCAAGACAGTCAACATTTGTTTTCTCTACAAACTCCAAGGCCTCATCGGGCTTGGTAAAGGAGTTACGATGATCCTCGGAGATCTGCGAAGCGGTTCCCAGATAGCCGAGTTCAGCCTCTACGGATACACCCACGGCATGGGCCATCTTCACCACTTCCGCCGTTACCCTGACGTTCTCCTCAAAGGCCTCCTTGGAACAGTCAATCATCACAGAGGTAAATCCGGCTTGAATAGCCTGAGCACATACATCAAATGTACTGCCGTGATCGAGGTTTAGGGCGGCTGGAACATGGGGATAACGCTTGGCCAAAAACTTGGTCATATCCGCCACAGCTTCAAAATCATTCCGTTGCACACAGTCGATAATCAGCGGGGATTTCAACTCACTGCAAGCTTGAAACACCGCCTCCAGTGTTTGGAAGTCATTGACCCCTGGCGCTGGAATACCATATCCTTTTTCCGTTGCTTCTTTCAGCAGACGATTCATATTTTCCAACATCTGTTCTTCCTCCCATTCTATGAACTCTTACATGGAAACGACGATGCGATAGCTCTCTGGTTTGATGGCTTCTTCAAAAGCCAACTGGGCCTGATCAAGGGGGATGACTTTTTCCACCATGGGCTGCACATTAATGATTCCTCTAGCAATCAGTAAAGAGGCCTGGTATAAGTCCTTCCTGTTCTTGCTGGTGGATCCGGTAATGACAATACCCGAACGATGCACCCAATTGGGATCTACGCTCATGGGGACGGCTGGATGGGCCGAAGCAAAGAGCATAATCTTCCCATTGGGTGCTACCAGGCGCACAGCCTGTTCGTTTGCAGGTTCAACTCCAATAGTAACGATGACAACATCGGCTAAACGTCCGTCATTGATCGCCTGAAGCTGTTGGGCAATATCGCCTGAATTGGGATCCAACACTGCATGAGCCCCTGCATCCAAAGCCTTTTGGCGCCGGGCGGCATCCAATTCGCTCACCACAACAAAAGCACCTAGACTCTTGGCCACCAAAATATTGGCCATGCCCATGGCACCCGCGCCAATAACAACCACAGTCTGTCCAAGCTCAATATCAAGCTTGCTGGCACTGGCCACAGCACAGGCCACAGGTTCCGACAGAGCGGCTAGTTCAAAGGGAACATCCCTGGAGATGGGGACAAGATTGCGGGGGTCAACGGCTGCGTATTGGGACAACCCGAAGATACCCATGATTCCGTCTTCCCGATCAGACTTCTGCTGCGCCTTCAGTCGCATTCTCTCCACCTCACACTTGGCATCTTGGCCAATGGCGCAGAAATAGCATTGATCGCAGGCACTGCCGCAGCCGCGGGCTACATGGTCCCCCACTTTCAGCGGCGTATAAGTATCCGGTCCGATGGCTTCAACAATGCCGGACACTTCATGGCCCCAAACGCCGGGATAGGTCGGGAAGACTCCTGTGAAGAAACGCTGTTCTAACGTACACAGGGCTGCTGCCTTCTGGCGAACCAGGACCTCTCCCCGTTTTGGTGCCGGAATGTCGATCGTTCGTACTTCTACCTTGCCTTTGTCGACAATGACTGCCGCTTTGGACTTCACTGACATAGTAGGACCTCCTAATTGTTTTCTTTTCGTCTGTTATACTTTTATCATTCTACAACTTCGCCGAAATTCCTCCCTGACATTTTTTCAGAGAGGGCAAAAATTACATCAAGGCAGGAGAAATCGGTTTCAACGGCAAATAGTGTAGTGGTGAGATAAAAACCGTGAGAAGCGAAGGGGGAGAATGTCCTGTGCTGAACCCCAATGATGAGCAAAACCTAGACCTTTTGGTCCGAATTAGTGAAATGTACTACATCCAAGGGAAAACCCAGAAAGAAATCTCCGAATCTCTGGGCCTGTCCCGCAGTGGTGTCTCTAGGCTCCTGCAAGCAGCAAGGGACCAAGGCATTGTCCAAATCACGGTGCACAATCCCGCCAGGCGCCTGAGTGAACTGGCCCAGGCCTTAACCGAAAGGTTCGGCCTCCAGGAATGCCGCCTCTGCCCTGGCGAAGAGAATTATGATGCCCTGCAGTCACGCCTGGCCTATCAGGCAGCAGAGAGTATCTTGGCACTGCTCAAATCCGGAGACATTATTGGTCTTGGCTTAAGTTCCACCGTTCACCGCATGGTAGAGCTGCTGCCTGGATCGTCCGACTATGCTTGTCTACGCTTCGTTCCCATCTCCGGCGGGACCAACATGCGCCGGGGAGCCCACATCAATTATACAGTTGAGATGGCAGCCAACAAGTTTCGCGGAGACTATGTCCCGCTGAATCTGCCCCTTTTTATCGACGAACCGACCATTGTGGCCAAACTGCTGGAAGAAGAGTCCATCAAGGAATGTACATCGCTTTGGGACAGACTATCCTGCGCTGTGGTTGGCATCGGAGCTTCCAGGGTCGATGTCCCTGACGGCCTGCGGGTTCCTTCTCCCTCAACTCCCAATACAGCCGCTGTGTGCGGTTGGTTCTTCGACGATGATGGTCAGGTCGTGGCCAGCCGAAGCACAACATCCATCAGTATCCAGCAGCTGCATGATACTCCTGCGGTTCTGGCTGTGGCCGGGGGCCGCCATAAGGCTGCAGCCATCTTATCTGTCCTTAGGGCAGGCTTCGTTACGCACCTGGCAACCGATGAAGTGGTAGCACGTGCCATACTCCATATGGATCAGCAATCCTTATAGACTCGCCTGAAGGTAGTCTCGGATCTCCTGCGCTGTCTTGAGCTGCTTCACTTCCTGCCACAGGAGAGCAGCTTTTTTTGCGTCCAGGTTGCGAACCACGCTTTTCGCCTTGGGCAAAAGTGCTGGAGCCATACTGAATTCATCCATCCCCATACCCACCAAGAGGGGGATCGCTTCGGGTATACCTGCCATCTCTCCACACATACCCACCTTGATGCCATGTTTGTGCCCTTGGGTGATCGTCTGACCAATGAGCCTCAAAACGGAAGGACTGAGGGGATCCTGCAAGTACGTCAGGGCCTGACTGCCGCGATCGGCGGCATTGGTGTATTGAACAAGGTCATTTGTGCCAATACTGAAGAAATCACACTCCTGCGCTAGGAAGTGGGCGGACACGGCGGCAGCAGGGGTTTCGATCATCACCCCCACAGGGATCGCCTCGGCCACCTTGAATCCTTCCGCCCGTAACTCCTCTTTCACACTGTGCAGGATCTCCTTAGCCTGTCTGAGCTCTTCGATCACCGCGATCATGGGAAACATGATCTGCAGGTTTCCATAGACTGAAGCGCGCAAAAGAGCCCTGAGCTGAGTGCGGAACAGGGCCTGTTCCTGTAGGCATAAACGAATGGCCCGTACGCCCAGGAAGGGATTGATCTCCTCGACCAAGGTCAAGTACGGTATGGGCTTGTCACCGCCGACATCCAGTGTTCGAATTGTTACAGGGTGCGGGGCCATGGCAGAAAGGGCTTGCTTGTAGACGGCCAACTGTGCATCTTCGCTGGGTGCAGCTTGACGATTTATGAACAGAAACTCCGTGCGAAAAAGACCAATACCTTCTGCCCCAGCGTCCAATGCAAACTTCGCTTCTTCTGCACTGCCAATATTACCCAGGAGCTCGACTTTGATGCCGTCCAGGGTCTCTCCCGGGAGATCTTTTAGAGCGGCCAAGACCTGTTTTTCCTCTTTGAAGGCTCGAAACCTAGCCTTGAGCTCCATTTCGGTCTGATCATCCGGGTTGATGGTCACCTCGCCGATATTCGCATCCACAAAAACCAAATCACCTGACCCAATTCGCTCCAGACCTACGCCGATTCCCATCAAAGTGGGAATACCAATGGCTTTTAGCAATATGGCCGCATGGCTCGTGGTGCCTCCCTGGGCCAGAACCACAGCCCGCACCTTTTCGGGATCGAGGGAGATCACATCAGAGGGTGCTAAGTCATCGGCCACAAGCACAGAACGGTCCGAGTAATCTCCAGGCTTCTGCAGAGGAGTCCCCATCAGACAACGCAAGAGATGGTCCCGAACATCCAGCACATCCCGGGCTCTGGCGGCAAAATAGGGATCTTCCAGTGAGCTGAGCATGGCTGCGTTTTCTTCGCAAGCCTGCCGGCTGGCGGAAATGGCTCCAAACAAGTCACGCCGGATCTTCTGCTCCACCAAATCCAGCAGGGACGGATCCTGCAGCATCAACAGCTGTGCTTCAAAGATGGCTGCTTCTTGATCACCGGCCTTCTTAGCGGCTTCGTCCCGAATTTGTTCCAGACTCCTGCAAGCCTGATTCACCGCATCTTGGAATTTCTTCAATTCCTCCCCTACATCACCAGGAAGGATCCTTTCGTCGATCTCTGGCGGCAGAGTAGATTTAAGGATCACAGCATAACCAAGTCCAAGACCTGGCATGACCGGGATACCCTTTAATCTTTGTGCCACACCTAGCCCTCCTCCGACTCGATTAACGCAACGATCGTAGCTAAAGCCCCTGCTTCACCAGGTCCATCCGCGAATACTTCGACCTCTTCTCCGCAGCCTGCGCCCAAGGCCAAGACCTGCAGAATGCTCTTGGCATCCGCTGTCTTTCCGTTGTACTCCACCCGAATAGCACATTGGTGGCGTACAGCTTCTTTTACCAGGTTAGCGGCGGGACGTGCATGAAGTCCTACTGGGTTCTTTATGATAACTTTCGAATGGACCAATATCTACTCCTCCATCTCTAGTTTGACGTCTTGGATACCTTCAATTCCAGCATCACGTGCCATCCTAGCAAGTGGTTCTAAGGCCAAACCTGCCCTGGATAAGACCACAGTAACAAGCATGGGAACATTCACGCCCGACACGACCCTGGCCTTACTGGCAGCAGACAGATAGGCGGCCACATTACATGGAGTACCCCCTTGGAGATCAACTAAAAAGAGGATTCCCTCACCGCCGTCGACCTTGGAGGCCGCGGCGACAACCTGATCCCGATAGTCTGCCACATCAATTTTCCCATCAAAAGGCACCGCAGTCAGCTGGGCTTGCTCACCCACGATCATTTCGGTCGTTTCCACCAAGCCTTCTGCCACAGTTCCATGAGCCAAAACAACGATACCGATCATATCGATCCCCTTCCTCTTGCTTATTGACCCTGCAATCTCGCGTTGAGGTTGCTCTTGGGACCAACGGGGGTTGTCTGGGCATAGATCACGATTCCTGCATCAGCCATGGCTTTCAGCGCTTTGATCTCCTCTTGGTCCGCATGGACCGTGTCCTCAAATCTGGTCTTGCCTTCCTGGGGCGGCATGTTTCCCAGATTGACTTCCCTAATGGCTATGCCACCGTCCACCAAACCCTTTACATCATGCGGGGTTCTGGCAATGATCATCACTTTGTCCTTGCCCGTATCGTTTTTGATCATCTCCACGGCCTGTTCAATTGTTAGGACATCAAGACCCCGAATGTTTCTTGGTTTGGCCATCTTCAGCAAAGATCGTTCCATGGGGTCATGGGCAGCCTTGTCATTCACCACCATGAGACGGTTCACGCCGGTGTGATGAACCCAAGCCGTGGAGACTTGGCCATGAATCAGCCGACTGTCCACTCGAACAAATGTTACTTCCATCCAGCAAACTACCTCCCAGCAAAGTGTTGAAAATTTGATGGAGGCCCTGGCACAGAGCCTCCATCCCACCAAAGGAAACTACCGTTAACCGATAATTCCGAGCCATCCGAGGATAATACCAACCACGAAAACACCCCAGATAATGTGATTGACCTTAACGCCCTTGCGCAACAGGCCCCAGAAGCCAAGCACGGCAATTAATGGCAACAAACCTGGTACCAGACGATCGAACAATTGGGTCTGCACATTGAATGTCGTAATGTCGGAAATACGAACTTCCGTCAGGATCCTGAAGTTAACGTATCGGGCCGTGAGCCCACCGGCTGCAACCAGACCGACAAAGGCGGCAGCATCCGATAGTTTCTCCAGTAGACCGCTTCCATACATGTGCTCCACCAAGTTGCCCCCGTGCTTGTACCCTTGGAAGAAAGCCCAATAGGAAAAGGCATAGGCGTAAACCGAAGCACCTACCGCATAGACAAACGCTCCCATTCCATTTCCTTCCAAGCCAAGGCTGATACCAATGGCGAGAAGAATCGGGATCACCATACCCTGGGTTATGGTGTCACCAAGGCCGGCCAGGGGACCCATGAGAGAGGTCTTCACAGAGTTTATTGTCTCATCATCAATGGGCATTCCGTTGGCACGCTGCTCCTCCATGGAGGCAACAAGTCCTGCGGCCAGAGCTCCAACTTGGGGACTGGTATTGAAGAATACCAAGTGACGTTTGAGCGCTTGCGTAATCTCGTCCTTCGTCTTGTACAGTTCATCAATGATAGGTTTCATGGTGTGGGCAAAACCCACCGCCTGCATGCGCTCCCAGTTATACAGACCGTGCAAGAAGGCTGACCAATTGAACCAGGATTTCAGGAGAGCTGTGCGGCTAAGCTTGACCTTTGCTTGTTCTTTGTTAGACATTAGCAGCAACCCCCTTATCACTGTTTCTAAAGTACATCAAAAGGGCCATGGCGCTTCCCAGCATGACAATGCCGATGATGTCAAGCTTCAGATAAGCAGCCAACACAAATCCGATCAAGTAGATGGCCACATCGAGTGTATCCCGGGCCATGTAGCGTAACAGCATGGCATAACCTACAGCCGGCAGGAGCTTCCCGGTGACGGTAATCCCAGCCATAAGCTTCATTGGCATAGCTTCAACAATGGCTTGAACGGGCTCTGCGCCAAAGGCGATAATTAATACGATGGGAATTGTGGGATAGAGCAGGGCCAAGAGAGTACCCGGAATCAGGTTAAGCAGGGCAATTCCCCTGGTGTCTCCGGCTTCGGCGTATCTGTCCGCTCTATGCACGAAAAGCGACTTAACTGCCATCATCAACGGGCTCATGGCATTCCCGATCAGTCCGATGGGTATGGCAAAGGCTAAGGCAGCCTCCACGCTCATATTAGCAAGGATACCCATGGCGGCGCCAACGACACCCGCCGACGTAATATCAGCGGTGACAGATCCGCCAGTATGCATATAACCGATGTATACGGCATTGATGGCCGCACCGATCATGATTCCCTTCTGCAGATCCCCCAGGACAAGTCCAACAATGGCACCGGACACTAAGGGGCGCGTAAAGACCATGAAACTCAAGTTAATGCTGAAAGGACTCGCTACCCACCAAACATACAATCCAATGATCAACGCTTGGATCAACCTACGACTACCTCCCTCGATATTTAAGTACTACCTGCTTCAACGACCCCTATAGCGACTTGCACCGATCACCTCCTGCTAAATTAACGACCATCCTCGAATACTTAGTAAATTAAACATTCTATTCCCAGCCTGAAATTCCTCCCTGACATTTGTTAATTGTGGATTCGCCACCCACTCCCCTAACTTTGCGAAATAATGATCAAACTTGGCACTTTGTGCAGGTTTCCCCCAACAAAAAAAGCCCCGCGCCCGAGGCTCTCTCTCAGGTTGTGCTACTTAATCAGCTTGGAGATCAATTTGAACTCGGGAGTACCTGATACTTTCAACAGATCAAAAACTGCCGTTTCCGTGTTGGTGATCACCGCTCCCAGTGACTGCATCAAATCAATGCCATTGGTGTAATTATCCTTCGTTCTAGATGCTACAGCATCTTTGGCCACATGGACCTGGTATCCATCCTGCAGCAAATCCCTGACTGTTTGAAATACACAGACATGGGTCTCCATACCGCAAAGGAGTATCGTTTTCCGCCCCAACCCATGCAAAGCAGACTTGACCTGATCGGTGTAAGCGGTAAAGCTGTTCTTCGAAAAAAGGTTGCCCTCCTCAATCAGACCTAACAGTTCAGGAACCGTTCTCCCTAATCCCTGGGGATATTGCTCCGTGACCATAACGGGAAAACCCATCTCCTGGGCCGCCGTGATCAACACGGTGGCATTGCGAATGACCTGACTCCTATACTTGATCACAGGCACGAGCTTTTCCTGAATATCAATGATCAACAAAACCAAATCTTCCCTGTACAGAGTGAATTTTTCCATACCATCCTCCTTCTTACAGAACCTCTCGCAGAGCTTTGATAAACGCCTGGTTTTCCTCCATTTTGCCAATGCTCACCCTGAGCCATGTGTCATACTTCGTCCCGCCGATGGGACGGATGATCACACCTTTGCGCAGCAGTTCCTGGAAAACAACCTCCCCATCTTTACCTGCATCAAAAGCGATATGATTGGCTTCCGTCTTGACGAAATTCAAGCCCATATCCTCAAATTGTGCGTAGAGATAGACCTTGCCTCGCTCGTTGTTCTCGATGGTCTTGACGAGAAATTCGTCGTCATCAAGGGCCGCCATGGCCGCGGCCTGGGTAAGCAGGGTGACATTAAAGGGATTGCGAATCTTGTTGATCATCCCCAGCAGAGCCGAATCACCGATCGTAAATCCAATACGAAGACCGGCAATTCCATAGGCCTTGGACAAGGTCTTCATGACCAGCATATTGCGGTGTCTCTGCAAGAGATCCAGACTGTCCCTGGGATACTCGGGATGGGTGGCAAATTCGAAGTAAGCCTCGTCATACACCACTAAGGTCTCTGGGGAGATCGACTCCAGAAGCCTGATCAGCTCGTCTCGGGTGAAAAAGGAGCCGGTGGGATTGTTGGGATTGCACAGCCAGACCAGCCTGGTTTGAGGGGTGATGGCCCTGCGAAATCCCTCTAGGTCATAGGCCATATTCTTCATGGGGACAATCTTCAAATTCGCACCCATCATCTGGGATGTGGAAAGATACCGCGGAAAGGTCACCTCGGCCATGACGACCTCACTGCCTGGATCAATAAAAGTCTTGGCAATTAAATCCACCATCTCGTCAGATCCGCAGGTGGGCAAGACCATGTCAGGCTTAATGCCGTACTTTTCCGCTATCTTCTCCTTGAGGAGAGTGGCGTTGCCATCCGGGTATAAGTTAACTTCGTCCAGGGCCTGCATCACCGCTGCCCGTACCGAATCGGAGAAGCCAAAGGGGTTTTCATTGGACGCCAATTTGATCACCCGCTCCAAACCCAATTCCCGCTTGACCGCGTCAATGGGCTTCCCCGGTACATATGCAGAGATGGCATCAAGCTCCCTGCGGTATTTGACTGTCATCGCATTTCCCCCCCATTTGGTTCTAACCCTTCGCTCCCGATGTGAGTCCCTCGGTATTGACAAAGTACTTGGACAAGGTCAAAAAGAGCACAATCATAGGAATGCTGGCCATTACAGCAACGGCCATCATGATCCCTTCGTCACTATGGGTTTCCGCCATAAACTTCGTGATATAAAGGGGGATCGTCTTCATTTCATCGCTTTGGATCACAAGGAGAGGCCAGAGCAGGCTGTCCCATTGGGAACGGAACGCCAAGATGGCCAAGGTGGCAATGGCAGGCCCCGAGCTCGGAAGCACAATTCTGGCGAAGATGCGCGGTTCGCTGGCGCCATCGATCCGGGCAGCATCGAGGATCTCATCGGGGAAGGTGATCAGGTACTGCCGCATCAAAAATACCCCAAAGGCATTGGCCAGGAAAGGCAGGATTAACCCGGCATAGGTGTCCTGTAAACCCATGCGCATGGCTACCATATATAGGGGAATCATAATCGCCTCGAAGGGGATCATCATCGTGGCCATGATCAGCATAAAGACGAGAGTTCGTCCCCTAAACTGAAACTTGGCCAAACCATAGCCCGTCAGGGACGAGAGTATGACTGTAAAAAAGGAAACAGTACCGGCGACAATCAGAGAATTGAGAGCATTGCGTATAAAAATGAACGTACCTTCCGGTCCCCTTAGACCACTCCAGAAGTTTGGCCAGTAAAAACCCTCGGGAATCCATGGGTAGGGCAGACGCAAAATGTGCCGGGCCGGCATGGCCGATGCAGTAAACATAAATACCAGCGGAACCAAGATCAAAATACAGGCCCCAATCAG
The DNA here is from genome assembly GCA_012838305.1 of Bacillota bacterium. Lineage (GTDB taxonomy): Bacteria > Bacillota > Limnochordia > Darwinibacteriales > Darwinibacteriaceae > UBA5420. The sequence continues at coordinate 35,253 of DUPN01000013.1, forward strand.
GAACATCCAGATCAATAGCGTAAAAGCCTTCTCTACATACCAAGATCGTGTCTTCTGTGCACTCATACTTATCTCCTCCTCCGTGTAGATGACTCTTACGTGTAACTGACGTCCTCTGTACGGGAAACCCTAAGCTGCAGCCACGTAAAGACAAACATGACCACAAAGAGCAGGATACTCATGGCTGTAGCCCGCCCGATGCGATAATCTTTAATGGCCGTGTTGTAAATGTTGAGGGTAATCACATTGATCGGCCGGGTCGGAGCGCCTGCACTGGTAAACATGTACTGCGTGCTAAAGGTCTTCAAGCACTGGATCATGGTCATAATGGATACAAGCATGGTAGTGGGCTTGAGCAGCGGAAACGTGACATGCCAAAACAGCGTCCAGCGATTGGCTCCGTCAATCAAGGCCGCCTCTCCCAAAGTGTCCGGGATCGAACCAATTCCTGAAACAAAGATCACGGTAAAGTAGCCGATATATTTCCAAAAATAGACAATAATGGTAGAGAGACGCAGCATACCCGTTGTGGATAGCCAATTGTAGTTTATACCGGCTGTACCCAATAAAGCATTCATTCCTTGGTTAGCCAAACCGCGGGGGTCAAAGATGAGCAGCCAGATCAAAGCCGCTACCACCGACGAAAGCACTGCGGGGGAATAGAAGGCCATCTGAAAAAATCGCCTAAAACGGGAAATGGACATGATAAAAACCGCCAGAATCAGGCTGAACACCAAGAGTGGCAAAAAGGTCCCCAGGGTAAAAATCAAGGTATTCTGGACGGACAGCCAAAAATCCTTAGAACGGAATAAATACGTATAATTATCCCAGCCCACAAAGCGTGGCGGCCTGAGGGATAACAGATTACGATTAAAGAAACTTTCATAAAAAGCATTCATGATCGGGAAAAAACTAAAGGCTGAAAACAGGATCAGTGACGGGATCACAAACACCCATCCCCACCTTGCCTTTTTCCTTTCCATACTAAATCCTCTGCTCTGGCGCATAAATCTCCCCCCATTAGCTCAAAGAACAAGAAGCCCGAGCAGAAGCCCGGGCTTGCTTGCGGGCCTTAGAACACATCAATACTGGTCGTCAAGGACCTCTTGGATGCGCTCACGAAGAATGTCTAATGCTTCCTCCGAAGGCATATTCGACAGCATGACACTTTCAATGGCCTCCTTGATGAAACGCTCGAACTGGAAGCCGTTTTCGTGCAAGAAGACAATGTGACCTCTTTCCATATCATCCATAAACACATTCATGTAAGGCAGTTCCATGTACCTTGGATCTGCAAGGAGGTCGCCTCTGGGCTGGATGATGTTCACAGTCTCCAGATACTCCCAAGGATGATCCAGCATATAAGCGATAAACCGCCAAGCCCACTCCTGCTTCTCTGGGGAGGTTTGTGCGTTGACCATCATGTAGTGTCCGTAATAGGAGCATGCTACGTCGTTTACGGCGTTTTCAAAGACGGGGTATGGAACAACCATCCATTCGCCGCTGTCGTAGAATTCAGGATTGTCAATGCGGATTCTGCCCTGCTGATAGAAGCCTGTTAGGCACATGCCGATATCGTTGTTGTTCATATTGAAGATTTTCCGTGCTGAAGTGTAGGTGGGGCTGCCTAGATTACGGCCGTGGGGACCCCAGGTTCTAAACCACTCAAAGACTTGGAGCCAGGCTTCGTCGTTGACGATAGCGGTCTTTCCGTCGTCACTGAGCAGCTGTCCACCCAACTGCTCCACCATGGGGAGCATAGCCACGAGGTAGTAAGGATAACGGAAGTCAAAGCCGCGCCGGGTGATAATCTCACCATCGCGCAATGTCAACTTGTCGGCAACCTCAATCATCTCTTCCCATGTCTTAGGATAATCCTTCTCGGGATCAAGACCTGCATCGCGGAAGATATTCTTGTTGATATAGATACTCCAGTTGGTAAGCTCAAGGGGCAGGCCGTAAATTTGGCCGTCCATGGTGACAGGATCAAAAGTGCCCGCGAGGTACTGATCGATCATCTCCTGCGCATCCTTGTAACCGATGGCTTCGTAGTCTACCGGTGCTACCCGATAATGCATCATATATCCATACTCCTGCTCAATGGGCAGATTAAACAGGTCTGGCGCATTGTTGGCTGAGAACGCCGTTAGCATCAAATCTCCCATTTTAGCGGCTTCGTTCACCACTCGCTTAATGGTCACATTGGGATACAGCTCTTGGAACTCCTCAATGTAGCGGTTTTCGATGATGGTGCGATTGTCGTCGGTATGGGTCCAGTAGGTCAACTCTATATTCTGGGCGCCAGCAACACCAGTTGCTAAAGCCAGAGACAATACCAGCAGTAATAGAATAGATACTCGTTTCAATACAGTTCCCCCTTCTTGTTGTAAGAAAAGCCCGGTACGAACAAGCTCGCTAATCCACACCTCCCCTTTTTGATTCTCCAATCTCGTCTTAACATTATTTTACAAGTATACGCAGACGTTATATTTATGTTTCTTCAAATCTCATGAGATTCCTTCCGTTTTTGCCTCACCCAAAGGATTTGGTTTGCGGAGATGGAATCAAGAAAGATTAAGAATACTGCTTTGATAGGGAGGATCCCATGCAAAGAATTGCGCGCGACCAATCCGTCTTTAAATTATCCCCTTGGAACGATCCGGTAGCTCAAGCGTCCCCTGGGGACACTATCTGCTTTGAAACCTATGATTGTTACAGCAACCAAATTACCCAGGAAAACCAAGTCCTCCCCTTTTCAGGCTGGGACCGCGTTAATCCCGCCACCGGTCCGCTCTATGTGCAAGGCGCCCGCCCCGGTGATATTCTACGCGTCGAGATCATGGACATCATCCTGGACAGCCAAGGCGTCATGCGCGTTGGACCCGGAAGCGGTGCACTAGGTCATGTCCTGACAGAGCGCAAAACCAAGTTCATTCCCATCAAAGATGGGAAGGCCATCTTCAATGAACGTCTTGAACTGAAGCTCAATCCCATGATCGGAGTGATCGGCACCGCTCCAAAGGGTGAGGAGATTTCCACTGGAACGCCGGGTGCCCATGGCGGTAATATGGACTGTAAACGGATCGGTAAGGGTTCTGTCGTCTACTTGCCCGTTCATGTTCCAGGTGCCCTGCTGGCCATGGGCGATGTTCATGCCCTGATGGGGGACGGAGAAGTCATCGTCTGCGGCATGGAAATCGCCGCCCAGATCCAAGTGAAAGTGGATGTGCTGCAAAATCTGTGGCTGCCCCTGCCCATGGTAGTGTCTGGTTCCGATCTGATCACAATTGCCTCAGAAGCTACACTAGATAAAGCTGCCGTGACAGCCTCCCAGATGATGCTCGTTTTTCTGCAACAGGCCCTGGGTATGGATGCCCAAGAAGCAGGCATGCTTTTGTCCCTAATGGGAAATCTCCACATCTGCCAAATCGTAGACCCCCTGATGACGGTGCGAATGGAGTTTCCCCTATGGATTCTGGAGGCCTATGGATACAGGATGAACTAGCAGCATCGGAGGGATCACGATGATACTGAGCGTAAGCCGGAGAACGGATATCCCAGCCTTCTTCAGTGAGTGGTTTTTCCAGCGACTGCAGGAAGGCTATGCCTGCGTGCGAAACCCCAGGAACCCTCGCCAGGTTAGCCGCGTCTCCCTCCATCCCGAGCTCGTCGATGGCATCGTCTTTTGGACCAAGGACCCAAGTAGGATGCTGCCCAAGCTTGATCTCTTAGACGGCTACCACTATTACTTCCAGATTACCATCACCGGCTACGATACCTCCGTGGAGCCCCATCTAGCACCAAAGGAAGAAATCATCGCCTCCTTCCAGGAGTTGGCCCGAAGAGTTGGCAAAACCCGGACGATTTGGCGCTATGACCCCATCATCATCACCAAGACGCTCAACAAGGACTTCCACCTGCGTCAATTTACTAGGCTAGCTTCGGCTCTGGCTGACAGTACCGATAAGTGCGTGATCAGTTTTGTTGATCTTTACAGGAAAACGACAAGGAACACAAGAAGCCTAGGCCCCCTGATGATGGACAAGGAAAGTGTTCTTGATGTAGCGGAAGGACTGGCCCATCTAGCCCAACGCTTTGGATTGAGCCTGGAAGCATGCAGTGAACAAATTGACCTAACCCCCCTGGGGATTAGGCCTGGGAAATGCATTGATAATGCTCTGATCGCCAAGATCCGATCACAGCCGCTCCAGATCAGCAGAGACAAACATCAGAGGGAAGACTGCAACTGTGTATCCAGCGTCGATCTTGGAGCATACAACACCTGTGCCCACGGATGCATCTACTGCTATGCCAACTTCAGCCCGAAATCCGTACAAGAAAACCTGGCAAGGTATAACCCCCTCTCGCCCCTCCTCTGCAGCGAAATCGGACCTACAGACAGCATCACCGAACGAAGAGGGCAGCGCCCGTTGCCAACTTTTCCGGATTTATTCTAGAAAAAGTGCGTTTTTTTACAAATTCTTGGAGGGAATTGCCAAAAAACATCGTATCTTCGCGTATACAATTAAAAGAAGAGTCTAGACTGGAGGTTCTTACAGTGAAAGTGCAACCCGAGACAACGCGCGTGTTCTCCCCAGAGGACGTGGAGAAGAACAAAACCATGGCAGGCCTGGCCTACCTTCTGTTCTTCCTCCCTCTAATCACCTGCCCTGAATCACAGTACGCCAAGTTCCATGCCAATCAGTCACTTCTGCTTTGGATAACGGGTCTTGTTGGGGGATTCATTTTAGGACTGATCCCCATTATTGGCTGGATTCTCCTACCATTTTTCTCCATCGCCTGCCTCATCTTCGGGGTGATCGGATTGGTGAACGGACTTAATGGCGTGGCGAAAGAGCTGCCGATCATAGGTAAGTTCACGCTGCTGAAATAGAGTACCCGCTGGCAAACCCAGCTCGCAGGGATTGCGGGCTGGGTCTTTTTGTGATGCATCGGTTCCATCATTGACGGGGATACGCCTTCCGAAAGGCTAAAGGCGAGATGCCTTCCATCTGCTTAAACGTGGTCGAGAAGTGCGAGCTGTTGACAAAACCGCACTGTCTAGCGACTTCTTCCATGGACACCCGAGTGAGAACAAGCATTTCCCTGGCTCTGCGATGCCGGCACTCCATAATGTACTGATGGGGGGTCTTTCCCACGATCTTGGGAAAGATTTTCTGCAGATAGGAGGGGCTGACAAAAATCGCATCGCTGATATCCCTAATCGTAATATTGCTGGTGTAATATGTTTCAATATACGTACAGGCCTTGTGGGCAATGTCTTCAACATGGGGCCGACACCCGCTGATCCACGGCGGGGCGGGCTTGGCATCGCGGATCAGCTGAATGGCTAGGCGTTGTTCCAGACTGCTAATCATCAGTCGACTTGTGTCCCCATTGTGAACTACTTCGTGGATCAAAGCGTCGAGCGCATCCAGAAGCAGGTGACTGTACCTATTGTGCATAGACTCGAAGTCAAGCGTCCCTAGACCGCCCAGTTCTGCATAAATATTGTTCATAAACGTGGGCAGCACACAAATCGTCATGTATCTGGCCGGACCCTGTTTCTCTGCAAAGTGCACAAAAATGTCATCGCCTGGAGCCAGGCAAATGATGCTGCCCTTTCTGAACTGGTACTCCTTCCCGTTGATCGTAGCTAAAGGCGGAGTCTCAAAACAGATCACAAAGTGATACTCCTCCACCTCCATCTTGCGATCAAACACATAGGAGGCGGGAAGAAAGATGGCCATGTGGGTGGAGAAGATGGCCCTGGCGTTATGGTAGATACTAGGGGGAATCTTTTCAACGAAGTAGCTGAAGCCACGCATGTATTCACCCCTTCAGGTTCCGGATTTCCCTGTGTATACGTCAAAAAAGGAGTTCTCGTCTCAGCGCAGAATTCCTTCTTTATCCACTCTGATGAGGTGAGCCCATGACATACTCCAAACATGTAAAGGCTGCACTATTCTTGCTTCTCATTACCATAACATCCCTCTCAGGCTGTATCGGAACGTACAGCAAGTCCATCGCCATTCGCCAGGAGATCAAAGACATCCGACTGCCCTTGGGAGAAACAATGACCATCGAACTTGAAATTGATCCTTCTGACGTGGAGCTCAGCAGTCAAGCGGACGATCCCTCCATCACAGCGGTGACAGTTCAGGAGCATGAGCTTTCTTTTGCAGCCATCGGCGTTGGCACCACCACGGTCAACGTGGTGGCCAGAAGACAGGGGTATAAGGACAGTGTGCTCTCCTACAATGTGAGCGTATTTGAGATCGGGACCCCGGCTATCCTGGCTGTGACCCTCTCGCCCGCGGATCCGATCACGGGCGGCGAGCAAATCGTTACAGTTAATGTTACTACAACCAATGTGGAAGATGGCACCGCAATCGAGGCGGAGTTTCTAGATGCCGAGGGAGACCCGCTCGACCCAGCAATCACAGCATTCACCATCATTCAATCCAACCAGGCAAAACTCACCTTAAATCTACCCACGCACCTTGATGGCAGCTATCTGGTAAGAGTCTCTGCTCAGGGCATTCTGCCCCGCAGCGTAGAATATACGTACTCCAACCTATCCCTGCCGACCCATGAAACCCATGCACCGAGTCTTTGGGATACCTGGGCGGCCGCTCTACAGACAGAGTCAGATCACCTAGCCGGTGAACCCCTAGCCGTGATCGTGGCCTTAACACAGGGCGATCAGCCCGCCCCTGACGGGATCTACGCTGTCACAATTTCCAGCGACCTTGATGGCATTCTCCTGGAGGAAGAGAACTGTTCGTTTGCGGAAGGCAAGGCAGAGCTGCTCCTGACAACGGCTCCTAGCACCGCCGGGCACCATGTGCTAACGGTGGACGTCGAAGGAAGCAGCTATTCCTTTGACCTCTACTTGCTTCCAGCTCAACCCGCTGGTTTGCGTTTAGTGGCGTTTGGTGATCACGGTACCGCCAACGCCCCCATTTTGGGGCCGCCCACAGTGGTTCTGGTGGATGTCTTCGGCAATGTGATCAGGGAGGGTGGTCAGACCATAACCGCGGCGGTACCAGGCGG
>DUPN01000092.1 GCA_012838305.1 Bacillota bacterium
AATGGTTCGAGGGCTTGACCTACAATGACTTAGAGATTTGCTTCTTCTTTGGAGGAAGTGGAGTTTCAGCATGAGACTCCGAGATGTTTCTTTCAGAAGCATCCATTCATATTGTGCAGCTTTGAAGCTACGGTTCATCAAGTCCCAAGTGTGGATGTTTCACGAAGTGAAACTCCAAGAGCTTGAGACAAGGGTGAGTAGCACTTGTAGATGACATAACGTTGTCTCAAGATCAATTTTCTTGGTGACAAGAGCGAAGGGGTTCCACCTGTTCCCATCCCGAACACAGCAGTTAAGCCCTTCAGCGGTGATGGTACTGCCACATCTCGTGGTGGGAGAGTAACTCGTTGCCAAGAATCATTTCCCTCTTATGCGATGCTGCTAGTATTCCGGTGTTGCATTTGAGACGTTCGCTCCTCGGTAGCTCAATGGCAGAGCATTCGGCTGTTAACCGAAGGGTTGTTGGTTCGAGTCCAACCCGGGGAGCCATCTTTAGACACCAAAGCAGGTGTCTTTTTTTGTTGCAAAAACCGCCTTAAACCAGGCGGTCGAGGTATTTTTTGAGATACTCGTTTCTCTGTATTTCATCGTATTCCAGTTGCGGCTGGATTTCTGTTCTTGTCTCATGGATCATGCGGTTTCCATCAAAGACGCTATGGTGATCAAAACAGGCTGGATCGGAAAACGCTAGGCGCAGACTGTTGGGGAGATTGTGCGCTACACCATCCAGTTCAAATCCTTCCACTCCAGGATCCCCTCTTCGGTTCTCCGGGGAGTCGGATAGGAGTAATGCTCAGCTAGAAAACCTATATACAAGTAGAGTCCGCCAAAACCTGTCCGATCAGCTTTTGACCAGGTCTTCAGTCCTTTGAAATGGAGTTCAAGATGCAGAAGACCCGTCTCCTCCTCCGCTTCTCTGAGCATAGATTCCCTTGTTTGATATAGCACAGATTATACTTAAGCACTTTTTCTCGAGCTCCTTCGGGTTAGTCCAGCAAAGAGAGGAGATCCTGGGGTTCGTTGGTGATGATACCATCGACTCCCGCTCCGATGAACTTGCGCAGATTCGACTTTCCATCAACGGTCCAAACGAAGACCTGCAGGCCTTTATCAGACGCCAGTTCCAATAACTCTGGGGTAAACCAATTATGACGAACTGCAACGCCGCTCGCCCCCACATACTCTGCCATATTCGTCATCCAGACGGCAGCCCTCTCCGGTTCAGAGCTGTGTTCCGGCTGACTAACCAAGAAGATAGTGGGGATCTCAGGGGCCTTTTGCTTCGCCTTTTGAATCTGTTGGAAATCAAACGACTGAATGACCACCTGGCCAGACATGCCCAGCTCTCGTACCAGTTCCACCGTGCGTACCTCGGTCCGTTCACCTTTTAGTTCAATCAGTACAGTAGCCCTGTCTTTGGCAGCTTCGAGCACCTCCCGTAGAGTCGGGATGCGTTCACCCTCAAATGAGGTGTCAAACCAAGATCCTGCATCAAGCTTTTTCAAATCCGCTAAAGTGAAGCGATTCACTGCGCCGGTTCCGTTGGTTGTGCGAGTTACGGTGCCGTCGTGAATGACCACGAGTTCGCCGTCCATCGATCGGTGTACGTCAACTTCTACCATGTCCACACCGAGATCCAAGGCTGCGTGAACGGCGGCCATGGTGTTTTCTGGAGCTAGTGAAGAAGCCCCTCGATGGGCGATAACCAGGGGTGAAGCATCTGTTAGATGATCATGGCTGACGGATGTTGGTATCGCGATCAGCAGAAGCATGGCCAAGAGCAACCATAATGTCCCATTCAAAAGGGCACATCCTTTCTATTCAGAGCACATATAGACTAATACGCAGTCAGGTGCCTTTCTCCTGCGCCGGTAGCTGAAGTTTGAAAGGAAGCGCTCTGGCCTATGTCGAATGTTATGGCAATACATTGGGGGTGGAAGAAGGACGATGAAAAAGACAAATGCAGCCAGGCTCTTGGATAGTCTTGGGATCGAATATGAGCTGCTGCAGTATGAAGTAGATGAAGAGGATCTTAGTGCAGAGCATGTTGCGAAGCAGTTGGACCTGCCGGGGGAACAGGTCTTTAAGACCATGGTCCTGCGGGGTGATAGGAATGGCGTGTTTGTCTGCTGCGTTCCTGGAAATGGAGAACTTGATCTAAAAAGAGTTGCCCGATTAACCAAGAATAAGCAGGCGGATCTCATTCCTCAAAAGGAGATTCTCCCTGTAACCGGATATGTGAGGGGGGGATGTTCGCCACTGGCCATGAGAAAGCGCTATCCTACATTCGTAGATGCCAGCGCCTTGCGTTATGACTATATTGTGGTGAGCGGTGGATTACGGGGCCTGCAGATTAAAGTAGGGCCGGCGGATCTAATTGCAGCCACTCAGGCAACTGTAGAAAGGCTGATTCTACCATGATTGACTACCACATTCATCTGGAACGAGGTCCCTACAGCTTGGCATGGCTGCAAGAATTCTGGGACCAGGCCCAAATCCAAGGCGTCTCGGAACTTGGAATTACTGAACACACCCATCAGTTCAAGGAGTTCCTTCCTGCCTATGACCACCTTTGGAAGTCAGGAAGCGATTCTAGAACGACGTCTTGGCTCCGTGATCAATTTGGAAATTCCCTGCAGGATTACCTTCGTCTGTTGGATGCGGGGAGAAATCTTGGCATTCCTTTGAAGATTGGATTAGAGGTAGACTATTTTCCCGAGAGTGAAGGAGTAATGAGGACATTGCTCCAAGGCTATGATTTCGATTTCTTGCTGGGTTCGGTGCACTTTCTGGGCAATTGGTCCTTTGACTGGAAACCTGAGGCAGGTTGGCCAGACCGCGATCCAGATCAGGCCTATCTGGCCTATTTGGAGCTGATGGAGAAAATGGTGCTTTCGAATCTCGTTGATGTCGTTGCACACCTCGATGTGATTAAGGTTTTTGGTCATCGAGCATCAAGAAATCTTGAAGACAAATGGGGAGTTCTGCTCCAGCACATCGCCGATGCGGATCTGGCCATCGAAGTAAGTACGGCTGGTCTGCGCAAGCCAGTGGAGGAAATCTATCCCCGTCCTGCTCTGCTTAGGCAGGCCGCCCGCCTAAAGATCCCCATCACGATAGCATCCGATGCCCATGTGCCACAGGATGTAGGTGACCGCTGGCGAAAAGGAGTGGCTCTAGCCAAGGCTTCAGGTTATGACAGCTATTGCTCCTTCAAGGGTCGAAAACGGATCAATCACCGTCTGCCTTCACTCTAGCCGCGATCGCCCCAACCGCGCTCGGACACGCTCCAGGGCAGCACCAAAGCCTCCTACGTTGATCACGTAAACGGCTATGGCCAGAACGCCTGTAAAGGCCAACACACCCCAGACGCTGCGCATGGCAGCACGTCCTTGATCAGCACGACCCGCTTCGGCAACCGGACCATAGAAGTAGAGGTCAACGACTTCGGCGAACAGACTGATCCCCCGCTCTGCCGCCGGACGACTGTTCGTATGTGCTCCCACCTCCAGAAGGAGGCTCAGGGGACTAAGGTCTTGATTGTAATTGCCCCTCCCATAGAAAATGCCCCTGATCAGGCCGGGGAACAGGTCGTCCCCGATGGCCTTGAGGGATTGGGCATACTTGCGGTTCACTCCAAGATTCTGATTCTGCCTTCCAACAACAAACATCACTTGAGTCATCCATTCATCCTGTAACTGAATGGCATAGGCCGATTGGGGAGCGGCATCGCGGTGCACATCAAAAACGGCGTCTGGCTCGCCAGAGAGGAGTTCTAATACTGTTTCACGGGAGCGCCGATACGCTCCGCGATCGTGGGGAAGGTGCAGTGTTTCCGAATAGTCCACACCAATGCCCAACTCACGGAGGGCGTCGGCGAAGGCTTGACCTACCTGATGAATTCCGCCCGGACCGTTGATGCTCTCCGCGCCATCACTGGGAACATAGCTCTCAGCATTATGGGTATGGTAGAGGGCGATCTTGCCTCGCTCGGTCTGTTGCGTTCCTTCGATCACGGTGAGTCCCAGTTCCTTCCGAAGTTCATTCCATGGAAATACCTCTAGTTCTGTCCGCTCCACCAGCTCCGTCCGGGCTAGGCGGTTTTTTTCATCGACCTCGACTACTTCATAGAGGTTGTTGTCTGCTCCGAGATATTGATCCTGGAGATACATCTGATGTCCGGTCTCCCAAAGCACTTGCTCTTCGGGACCCAAAAGAGTGTAGTATTCACCTGTCGAGAGCAGTTCTCCCCACATGTCCTCAGTTCCCCGAACGGGATAGGAGGGCAGGAGTATCCACAGGCATGTGAATAGGATGATAGCTCTTTTATTCACTGCTGTCACCCCCAAGCTGCAACTTTTCCCGAATCTCACCGATCACTTCCGCGATCACCACAGCTAGGAAAGCGCTTATTACCATACTGGAGAACAGACCGCCACTTCCAAGGACGATCGGCTGACTGATGCCTTGAAACTGAAGCTGCAGGAAATTGGCGAGGTCAACAAGGAAGATACCGAGCAGGCCTGCAATAAAGGCACTGCGCCGGGAACGGCCCAGGATGGTGGCGAGGAGGCCAGCGAAAATGCCCCCACTCAAGACCGGGTCCAATACACCTGGTAGTAGGGGTAGCAGCTTATCGGATAGTAAAATCAAAAGCCCGGTCAAGAAACTGACAAGGGCCGCTCGCTTCTGCTCGAGTCTGGACGTGGTGATCAAAAGATAGAGGGCTACTCCCACGGGGATGAAACCGCCTAGGTTTACGGCAAGACGGCGGCTGATGGATATGGTAGGTAGAAAATGACCTAGGATCATCAGGATCAAAATCAACACTGCGGCCGAATCGGTGAGCCGCATGTTGTCGAGGATCCTTTCTCCTAGTCCCAAGAATATCAATATGGTGAGCAGGGCAAGAAGGGTGACACTAAAGGGAAGGGACAACATATCGGGTCTCCTTGTCTCGTTGCTGCCTTTAGTGTACAAAAAAAGGCCCCTTTTTATGTAGGCCTTGGCCATAATGTCTCTATTCCTCTGAGTAGGGCGGCCATTTGAACAAGCCCGAGGCTGTGGTGGCACGAATGATGATGGCCAGGATAGGTCCCACGAAAATCCCTGCTACACCGAAAAAAACCGCACCGCCATAGATGGCTAAAAGCATGAGCAAGGGGTGAAGATTGACCGAATCGCCCATGATCTTTGGTTCTGCGAAGTTGCGGAAAGCGAAAATAACGAAGTAGAGGATCGTCAGGTAGACAGCCCGGTCTACATCGCCCGCGATGACGCTCATGGCAACCCAAGGAGTGAAGATAACCCCTGGGCCCACGAGAGGGACTTGGTCAAGTATTCCAATAACGATGGCCAGCAAGATCCAATAGCGCGATCCGATGAGAAAGAGCCCAAAGGCAGCGATTAAGGTGGAGATCAGAAGCATGACAACCCGGCCCTTAATGTAACCAAACAAGTCTACGCTTACTGTCTCTCTGAACTTCGCCACCTGGTCCCGGGCCCGGGGGGGGACCAGCTGCATCAGTGCGTCGATGATCAGATCCTTGTCTCTGGCGATAAAAAACGTAGCAACCAAAGTGATGATGCTCACTAGGATGAAGGAGGGAAGACTGGAGAATGTGGCTAAGACGCGATTTAGAAAATCCCTGGTGCCGTGCTCTAGGGTCACCAGAAATTCTTGTACGCTCGTTTGAATGTTTAGGCTCATCACATTGGGAAGGTTTTCGTTTAGAATCTCGAACTGGCCCAGAAGATCTGTGGTCAAATCGGAGATATTGGCCCGATACTGCGGCAGCAATGACGCTAGCTCTGTTAATTCTCCAATAATCTGGCCAAGAATCATGAAAATCCCATAGGATGCCAATGCTCCTACCGCGATCAGGGTGGCAAAAACGGAAGGGCCTCTTGGAACACGCACACGCCTCTCCAAAAAGGCGATCACCGGTTCTAGAACAACGGCAAAACTGACGCCCAGAACAAAGGGTATCAGCGCTGTCACGATTCGTCTAGAGAAAAAGATCAGAACCACTGCAACAAAAAGGAACACAAGTAGTCGTTTGGGAGTAAGCAATTCTCGCAGAAAGCTCACTGCTCCACCTCCTCTAGCCTACTTCTTCAGTATATAACGTCCAAGGCTTGTTTTCAATAACTGTGTTTCCTGGGGAACGTAGGAAAGGGGAAAATTGACAGGAAATCCTTTTCTTAGTATAATCAAACAACCATCACTTGTAGAAAGAGGTTTCTCCATGGTTGAGCAACCACACCCGAAGAAGGATCGATTGGCCACCCTGAGCTATTTGGCCGCGGCTGCCTTGTTGCTTCTCCAGATCTCGATGGTTGACGGTTTTTCTCAAGTCGACGACCAGCAGGGCGTACAGATGGCTGTGCTTCCTGGGCTGATTCCCGAGGTCGTTGCGGTAGCCTTGTCGGAGCACATGCCCCAAGTTCCTACCCGTCATCAATCTGTCACTGTCTACCAGGTGGAGCCAGGGGACAGCCTTCATTGGATCGCGGCCACCTACGGGATTTCCGTGGACGAGCTGAAGACTATGAATAATTTGGATTCCGACCTAATCCGGGTCGGTCAACGCCTTGTGGTCCCGTTGGATTTGGTGAAATACTATCCGGCCGGTGTTCAGTTGAGTGCACAGGAAGTAGAGTGGTTAGCTCAGATGATCCACGCCGAGGCGAGGGGCGAACCTTACCTAGGACAGGTGGCGGTAGGTGCCGTGATCATCAATAGAATGCTGAGTTCGCAGTTTCCCAACACCCTCCGGGGAGTTCTGTTTCAAACTAATGCATTTCAGCCCATTCAGAATGGGAGTTTCTTTCTAGCCCCAAGCCAAAGCGCACGACAAGCAGCTTTGGAAGCCCTAAACGGACATGATCCCACGGGAGGTGCACTGTTTTTCTTCAACCCGCGTCAATCCTCGGATCGTTTCATGCATAGCCGTCCGGCCAAAGTAACCATTGGCCGTCATCGTTTTACAACCTGACAGAAGCGAAGAGGTGCCTTGCGGCACCTCGTTTTTCCTTAGGAGACTATACTTGCGGTATCTCTGGCAATGACAAGCTCTTCGTCGGTGGGAATCACAAAGACCCGAACCCTGGAGTCAGGCGTGGAGATTTCGATATCCTCACCGCGTTTTTTGTTTTGTTCCTCGTCCAGAGTGATTCCTAAATATGGAAGGTTGGCGACGAGGGCTGTACGCAACGAAGGTGTGTTCTCACCGATACCGGCTGTGAACACAATGGCGTCTACACCATTCATTGCCGCAATATAGGAGCCAATATACTTGCGGATCCGGTATTCATACATGTCAAAGGCTACTTTGCACAGTTTGTCGCCCTCGGCAATCCCCTTTTCGATATCTCGCATATCGCTCACGCCGGCCATACCATAGAGACCCGAGTGTTTGTTGAGCATGGAATCTATCTCATGCAGGTTCAGCTCTTCCTTCCTCATGATATAGAAGATGGCTCCGGGATCGATATCACCGCTGCGGGTGCCCATCATCAAACCCTCAAGCGGGGTGAAACCCATCGATGTATCAATGGACTTGCCATCCGCAATCGCGGCGATGCTGGCGCCATTGCCCAAATGACAGGAAATGATTTTCAAGTCTTCAATCTTCCTACCCATCAGTTCTGCCGCACGTTGCGAGACGTACTTGTGGCTGGTTCCGTGGAACCCATAGCGCCGGACCTTGTGGCGTTGGTAGACGCTGTAAGGAATGGCATACAAAAAACCATGGGGCGGAATGGTGGAATGGAAGGCGGTATCGAATACGGCCACTTGTGGAGTCTTGGGCATGAGTTTCTCTGCAGCCCTTATGCCGATGACATTGGCCGGATTATGCAGGGGAGCCAGTTCGGCCAGGGAATCTAAGATCTCCTTGGTGCGGCCGTCAATGAGCACTGAGTCGGAAAACGACTCGCCGCCGTGGACAACCCTGTGACCAACGGCGTCGATCTCCTGGGCGCTCTTGATGATCCCGTGTTCTGGGTGGGTTAGTAGATTTAGACTTTCCTGGATGGCCACCGTATGCTCCAAAATAGGCATGGTTCTGGTGACCTTCTCCTTGCCTGAGGATTGATGTGTGATGACGGCATTTTCTTGGCCAACGCGCTCCACTCGTCCCTCTGCCAATACCTTTTCGCCTTCCATGGCATACAATTTGTATTTCACAGAAGAAGAACCGCAGTTGAGTACAAAAATATTCATGTCTAATCCTCCTTGTTGCCTTCGTCTTCAGTCAATACGCTGTCGTCTTCGGAGTAGGCAAGAAACCCTAGTCTGGTCTTAACCCCTAAGCGGCCTTCACGGACATAACGTCGAATCAGGGGGCAGGGAGCGTAGCGGGAGCCATAAGCCTTCTGCAGCTGCTCCATCCAGCTCAATACCAGATCTAAGCCTAGACGGTCGGCCATTTCCAGAGGGCCTTGTTTCATGCCCCAGCTTTCTTTGAGGATAAGCTCAGCATGGTGGGCTTCACAGATGCCCTCGTCAATCATGCAAGCAGCCTCATTCACCATGACCAGTAAGGCCCGGGGATTGACGAGACCTCGGCTCTCTTGGATTTCTACCGCTTGTTTTCCGAGTCGGGTTGCGATTTGTCTGGCAACGGCTACTGCATGTTCCGATGTTTGCTCGCCCCGCACAAGTTCAGCCACGGAGACATCGGGGACTGGGGGAATAAAGTGCAGGCCAACCAGCATTTCGCTCCGTTTGATTTCCTTGGCGAGATCCGATATTCTCAATGTGGCGCTGGCTGAAATGAAAACCACCTCAGGGCGGCAGAACTGATCAGCGGTATGCAGCAGTTCCCGCTTAACCTGCATCTTGTCGAGGGTTGCCTCAATGAGCAAGTCCGCATTGCTGAGCTCCTTGAGATCCTGTGTATAATTAATTCGGCCTAGAATAAGTCGCTTTTCGGACTCTGTAATTCCCCATTTGGCCAGCCTGCGATGGAGGCTCCTTTCAATACGTAGGAGAGCATCTTGTCCCCCTGCTCCTTGCGAAAAAAGGACTACGTCATAGCCTTTACCGGCGGCGCATTCAGCGATCCCTCGTCCAAGCCGACCTGCGCCTAGAACTGCGATTCTACGAATATCCATGCATCAATACCTCCTATGTTCACTCCTTCACATGATGGTAATTCTAATCTGCCTCAATGTTTCCTGCTTTTTCACCCGTTTTTGGTTGCTATTTGGCTTGGTTATGATAAAATGTCCACAAAATGAACGAGATATTCTCAGGTAGAGGGGGCCGCAAGGTGGATTTTCACGAGAAGTTTGGGAGCGAGGGGATCACATTTGATGATGTATTGTTGATTCCCATGGCGTCAGAGGTTCTGCCGTCCGATGTCAGACTGACCACATGGTTTAGTAAGAACATTCGCTTGAATATACCTTTAGCCAGCGCGAGCATGGATACCGTCACCGAATCGCGTATGGCCATCGCCATGGCTAGAGAGGGTGGAATAGGCGTGATCCACAAGAACCTCTCCGTCTATGAGCAAGCGAGCGAAGTGGATCGGGTGAAGCGCTCCGAGAGCGGTGTGATTGTGGACCCGTTTTACCTTAGCCCCCAGCACTTGATCAGCGATGCCTTGGCCCTGATGGCTCGTTATCGCATTTCGGGCGTTCCCATCGTGGATAGGGGACGCAAGCTTGTAGGGATTTTGACCAATCGCGATTTGGTGTTTGAAGAAAACGTGGATCAGCCCATTGGCAATGTGATGACCAAGGAAAATCTCATAACAGCCCCAGTGCACACAACATTAGAGCAGGCCAAAGCTATCTTGCACAAGCATCGCATTGAGAAGCTTCCCCTGGTCGATGATGATTACACCCTGAGAGGTCTGATTACAATTAAGGATATTGAGAAAGCGAGACAATATCCGGCCTCGGCCAAGGATGAGCACGGGCGTCTCGTGGTTGCTGCGGCCGTTGGTGTTGGCCCCGATCGGATCGAACGCAGCACTGCCTTGGTCGACGCCGGCGTCGATGCTTTGGTGATTGACACAGCCCACGGACATTCCGCTGGGGTGATTAAGGTGGTCGGTGAGTTAAAAGAGCGCTATGGAGAAAAGGTTGACATCGTAGCAGGCAATGTGGCCACAGGCGCGGCCACGCAGGCGCTGATCGAAGCTGGTGCAGACGGCGTCAAAGTGGGAATTGGGCCTGGTTCCATCTGTACAACCCGGGTGGTCGCAGGCGTTGGAGTCCCTCAACTCACAGCGATTTGGGATTGTGCCCAAGTGGCGAGGCCCCAAGGAATCCCCATCATTGCGGATGGCGGCGTTCGCTATTCTGGAGATATTGTGAAGGCACTGGCTGCCGGTGGTCAGACTGTGATGCTGGGGAGTTTGCTTGCGGGAACCGAGGAGAGTCCCGGCGAAACAGAAATCTACCAAGGACGCAGTTACAAGGTATATCGAGGTATGGGCTCCCTTGGGGCCATGAAGTCGGGAAGCAAGGATCGCTACTTCCAAAGCGATGCGAACAAGCTTGTGCCGGAAGGTATTGAAGGAAGAGTACCCTTTAAAGGGTCCCTCACCGATGCGGTGTTTCAACTCATTGGCGGTTTAAGGGCCGGAATGGGGTACTGCGGAGCATCTGATCTGCAGAGCCTCTACTCAACAAGTCGCTTTATGCGGATTTCTCCTGCGGGAACCCAAGAGAGCCATCCCCACCATGTGCAGATCACCAAAGAGGCGCCGAACTATCGAATTTAGGAACCGAGGGCTATGGCAAACCCCCCTTGAAGCGCGTACAAGTGATATAAAGGAGGCGATCACCATAGTCTATTCGGATAATACCTTTTTTTGGAATGTGCTGCATGGCGAAGCATACCGCTATTGGTGGGAGATCATGACCCGCGTACCTGCCTATGGAGTATACCATACCGAAGGCTTTGCTGACATGATCGAGTATAGAAGATGATGCTAGTAGGGGCGCAGTTGCGCTCCTTTCATCGTAGATGGGGGGACACTATGACCCGCAAAAACGGAGTGTTTTGGGCCTTTTTCGTGTTGGGAGCCGTTCTCTTAACCAGCCTGGTCGCACGTCTGCTGCCCCAAACCGAGGGTGTCAGGATGGCTTTGCTCTTTTGGCAGCAGTCCCTGTTTATTCTGGGCGGCCTCTTTGGAGCGCGCCGAGGGGTGTTTCGATCTCCGAATCGCAAAGAGGCCACTTACGGAGTAGTGGGCGGATTAGGTCTCTATGTGGTCAACATTGTCTTGGGGGTACTCAGTGTCTGGATAGCCTTACGCTTCCTTGACCCCGACCTGGTCCAAAACCTGATCCTCAGGGAACGGGCGGGGGCCAATGTCCTCTTAACAAGTAATGAGCCCCTGATTGTCCTTGGCACCATGCTCCTTTTGACTGTGGGAGCACCTCTGGGCGAAGAGCTGTTCTTCAGGGGCTTGCTTGTGGATCTTTGGCGGGAGACACTTGGAGCACGAGCGGCGATACTCCTAGGGGCCGTTCTGTTTGCGTTTTTGCATTTCTATGTGTTACAGTTCATTCCTGTTCTTATCTCAGGAATCGTCTTGGGTATCCTCTTCGTGCGCTTTGAAAATGTCGTTGTTCCTATCTTCGCGCACTCTGTCGTGAACAGCCTGGTGCTGGTGATCTGGCTATGGGCGCTATAGCTTCCAGAATTGATCGACGTCCACAACAAACACGGTGGCACCGCCGGCCTCGATTTCTACGGGAACGCCGATTGCGGTTGGGAGTTCTGGCGTCATCTGAGGAATAATCTTTTTGCGCGGAGCACATGTAGATCGAATGACATTGATCACTGCGTCCACGTGGGTGTCTTGTATACCGATTAACAAAGTTGTATTTCCTTGGAGCAAAAAGCCGCCCGTACTGGCCAGCCTCGTGGCTTGAAATCCATTTTCGATCAGGGCCTCCATCAGGAAAGCGACGTCATGATCTTCAACCACTGTGATCACTAGTTTCAATGGTATTCCTCCCTTCCGTACAATGTATCTTTAGACATTTTCCTTCGGATTCCTTTCAGGCTTTGATGTTCGACGACACTTTTCAGCGATGCACTTCTCATAGATGACGCAGAGTGTCTCCGCCATGTTCTCGATCGAGTAGTGTTTGCTGGCGTGTTCCCTGCCAAATGTTCCCAATGCCTGCATTTTTTGGGGAACGGGTTTTTCCAGGTATTTGGCGGCTTCATCCTCCCTGAAGGCCCCTCGGCTACAACGGCCGCTAAAGTTGGTTTCCTCCAGCCAGTTCACGTTCTTCGGAGTCACCAACCCATCGGAATAGACCCCGAGGACCCAAGCGGGAGTGCCTGAGGCCATGGCTTCACGCACTGCACGGCCTGTACCTATCACTAGGTTTGTTGTTCGTAAGAGAGGCCACACTTCGTTGACCCAGCCGAGATGGTTGACTCCCTTGATTTGCCAGTTGCCCGCACTGCTAACATTCCAACCCCACTTCAATAGACTTTCAGACATTTTCTGGAAGTTTTTTTGTTTTTCGGGCGTGACTTGGGCCAAGAACAGGGCATCTTTGCGCCATGCTTGCTTCTGCCTATCGATGCGGGGTATTTGGACTCCATTTTCCACGACAAAAGTGGGAATAGGCAGGCTGAAGCGCTGCTTCATCTCGAGGCTGATGAAGATGACTGCATCTTGTTTAGCCAAGAGAGCATGGGCTTCAAACTCCAAGTAGTGTAGCGTAGTAATAATCGGAACCTGGAGGAGTTCGCCTAGGGCGGTCATGGCCGCGATGGTGTGGGCCGAGTGGTTATGGATGATCTGAGGCTGCCACTTACTTACAAGCCTTAGAAGCCTGCGGGGATCGATGGTGGTAACATAGGGAATCCTTTTTCGGCGTAACCATCGCGAGAAGGCGGGATCGTGAAGATGGCTGATGACCAGGAGAACATCGTGTCCTTGACGGAGGAGTTCTACGCCCAGTGACGTAACATGGGTTGTTTGACCATTCTTGTAAAAACGAGTGGATAGGAGAATTCGCAAGGTCCCCATCCTTTCCGAGGTTGTCCTTTGTGCTGCCAAAGCCAAATCCAGCGAAGCGCTGGACTTGGTCTTTCCTTACCGATGCTCTCTTTGAGGCTGTGGCGGGAATGGAGGCCAAAACGCACCAGACTCAGCCAGCTCAAACCATTCTGCGCAGCCAATGGGAGACACCTGCTCACACTCTGGTGGCTCGGGTGCAAAGCGGCCCAGGACCTCCAACTGAACTAGGGCGATGGCTTTTATTACTAGGTAGATACCTACATCGCACTCAATGACGGTGCCTCCGTCAACAGCCCGACAAGACAAGCAGCGGACCAGGGGTAGAATCACAACATTCATTCCTGGAATGGCACCCTCGAGACGGACGCCGCGACGACGGTATTGCGCGGTCTGTTGGATGAATTGACTCATTCCGTTGCTGTCATACTCCACATTCATTACGAAGTTGACAACGATGTCGATTTCGTCATTGCCCACAATGACACCTTCGGCCACAATATCGGTGATAGCACAATCAACAATATTGACCGCTAACGGGAAGGTGGGAGGAATGGGAATCCGGTAGGTGGGACAGTCAATAATGGAACACTCATTGTAGACCTTATTGACATAAATAACCTCCCGTTGGAAATCGGGTTCATATTCACATTTCATGCTTAATCCTCCTTTCTCTTAATCATAGTATGCCGATCGTGCGGTGGGGTGCGTAGCCAACAGGAAAATGTCTGAATACCCTTCTGTTCGCATAACTTAGTTGTGAGGGAGGTGTGGCCTTGCGAATTAAGTTTAGGCATCCGAAATTCAGCCATGTTGAGCTGCGCGACGGTTCACTCGTGCTCCACTCTATGCAGGGGGAGGCTAGGGTGTTACAGGAGAATGTGGACGATGTCGCCGTGGCTGTGCACAAGGAACTCGTGCGTATCGTGGGGTTTGTGGACAAAGCTTACGCCTGGCACTTCAGTGGTGAAGACGATCTGCAAGTCGAACGGATAGAATTTGGTCAGACCTACGGAGGGGGCGGTCGCTTAATCCATGATGGACTGGGGAATAGTCACCTCTTCTATTTTGTCCAGCAGTCTCTGGGGCACGGTTCCCAGCTCAGGCACCAAACCTTTAGCGAGAAGTGGTCGACGCCCCAGACAGTCTCCATCAACGTTTTCGGGGAGCCATCCAGCTTCAGCGCCAGCTGGTATACGGACCAATATCTACACTTGGTATACTGCGGACACAAAGATCAGAATTTGCTGTATAGGGTATACAACCTGGAGCATCGGCTCTGGAGCGGCGCTGTGGTCTTTTCCGAGGAACGCTGCAGTTATCCCCAGTTCATTCCGGCCCCAGGGGGACTTTATCTTTTCTGGCAGGAGGATACTGCCAAGACTGTACTGAAGGTGCGCTACAAGAAACAACATTGGTCGCAGGAGGTTTTGGTATCCAGTGGGGAACGGCACGCTTCCAGTGTGGGTTACCGTTTGGCAGAGGACCGCTGGAGCGTACTGTGGGTTGAAGAAACCAAGTTCTATCAAGCGCCATTTGACGATTGGTCGAACCGCAACGAGGTGCAGCGAGGGGATTTCGACTATGCTTGGGTCGTTGAGGAGTCCCTGACGATTCCTGTCTATCAGTCCCAGGAGCCAGGGCCGGCGGTGGAGGAAAAAGCCCCAGAGGTACCCGAGCCTGGGGAGGAGGTGACAAGCGTTCCCGCCGCGGTAGGGACGGCCCCAGAGCGAAGTGAGAAGGAAGAAGAGGCTGCACAGAGGGAAAAGGCACAGAAAAAAAGGGAGAGTGAAGAAGCGAAGTTGCAGGCGGCCCTAATCGAGCAAGCCTTTCGCACTCTCCAGGAGTGGGAAAAAGTGAAGGAAGATCTAAAGCGCTGGCAAAGGGAGCTCAAACTCCCCGAACCTGTGGATCTGGTCCCTCTTATCGCTCGACTGGAAAGGTTAGAACGACGATGTTTGAATTTGCAGCAGAGTCAGGAGCAGACCAAGAAGCAAACAGAGGACAGCTTAGTCCAAATGGAACAGGCTCTAACGCGTTTGCGCGGGCAGCTTAGGGATTGGGAGGAGGAACGCAAAACAAAATACACACTCTGGGATAGGGTCCTGGGGCGAAGATAGGGCATATACTACGTCAATAGGGGGGGAGAGCTGGCAGTGGAAGTACTCGTAATTGGAAAAACCAATTCTATCCTGCATTCTTGCGGTGGATGACGGAAAAACATGCCTCTGGGAGAGGCTGTGATGTACTTGAGATTTGCTGTTAGAAGGAGGTTTGGCTCTGAGGTTAAGGTTCGTTTTGCAGATAGCACAAGCAGCGAGGCCCTGACCAGCCCGTGGAAAGACGAGCGACCGCTTCCGTTGGTGATCATTGATGGGGACCTTTTCTCCAAGGGCACACTTGCAGCCAAGGCCATAGTTCAAGAACTGAACCGGAGACAGAAGAAGGGCTAGACCAGGACAATCCCACAATTTGGATTCAAGCTGATTTTCAATTCCCTGTTATAATAGGACGTAGCAAAACTATTATACTAGGAGGAAATCAGCTTGAAACGTTTGATTATACTTGTTCTCGCTTGTGTTCTATTGGTAGCGCCTTTAGCCGAGGCCAACTCCTGGGGATGGTGGACACCAGTCATGCCCAATGTTCAGTCCCCTGGCTGGAGCCAACCAAGCTGGCCCAATCCGAGTCCTACTCCCACACCGAATCCTAATCCTAATCCAAATCCAAATCCTAATCCAAATCCGAACCCCAACCCTAATCCCAATCCGCAGCCCAATCCAGGGGCTCCCATCCTGCCGTCGCAGCCGAGTCATCCTGGAACCAAAGTGCCTCTGCCCAATCCATCGCTGAGCAGCGATGAGCAGAGCTTGATTAACCAAGTGAATCAAGAGCGGATCAAAAACGGCCAGAGGGCGCTGACGATTGACTATAGCCTCGTAGCCCTGGCCAAAAAGAAAAGCCATGATATGGCTGTGAACAATTATTTCTCCCATGTCTCTCCTACCCTGGGAACCGTGTATACCATGCTGGATGCCGCGGGAATTAGCTATTCCCGGGCCGGAGAAAACATTGCCCGCACCGGCAGCGTCTCCAGGGCCCATCCCCTGTTTATGAACAGTGCGGGTCATCGGGCCAACATCCTACATTCCGGTTACACCCATATAGGTGTAGGAATCGTTAAACAAGGGACAAGCTATCATATTACACAGATTTTCATCAAGAAATAGGCAAGTCGACTCCCGTCGTGGCAAGTGCTTTCGGCGGGGGTTTTTCTTTAGAAGGCCACCAGAAAAAGAACCTGAACAAGCCCGATGACCAGCCCGATTACGGCCCCGAAAATCTCGATATAGCGAAGCTCGTTCTTGGCGACCTTCAGCACGAGCTGCTCTAGGTGCAGAAGGTCAAAGGAGCTCAGCTTCGTTTCGACCAGACTGGCCAGCAGGCGGTTTTCTTTGAGTTCTTGACCCAAGTCCGCACTTAACTGGGCAAAGAGGCTCTCGATCTCCGATCCTACTGCCTCCTCCAGGTGATAGCGGATCTTGTCCTCCGCGTGTTCCATGATAAATCGGGGCACGAAACGATGGATTTTCTCGGTGAGGCTTTCGGTGATGAGAGCTGCGACCCGTCTCCGTGTTTCGGGTGTATTGACTGCTTCCAGGAGTTCATCGGTGGGAAGCAGATCATCGTTGAGCACTTCGCCAATACTCTGTGCTATCTCCAGCCTGCGTTTGGGCAAGACCCCCAAAAACTCCCATCCCAGGATACGAATGGGTCGTCGCGGCCAAAAGAGCATACGGATGGCGATGACATTCGTTCCCCAACCAATGACAGCTGCCACAATGGGCAGCGAGAAGATTTGCCAATCCATACATGACTCCCCTTAGATTCTTGAGATTCGGCTGTCCTAAGTATACCTGACTCTTCCTGAAAATCAACAGGATTTGGAGACGGAGAAACGAACCATAGGGTGGAGGGGGTGAAGGGTTGGTACTGTGGAAGTTCCTAACATTGCTCGCAGTAGGCCTGGCCCTTCTGTGGGAGACACGACCCGCATACGCTCTAGCCTATTTGAGTGTGCTCTTGTTCTTTGCCTTCCAAAGCGGGCAGAAACGATTGGCCGCCAAGATTGAGGTGGTGCGGCCTTTAGAAGAGCACTTCCTGTTTCCCGGCGATCAACGGGCCATAACCCTCCAGGTTATCAATCCGACCCTGTGGCCTTTTGCTTGGATTTCCCTTGCAGACCGGATTCCAAGAAATCTGATGACGGGTCAACATGCACAGAGGCCCGTCTTCTCCCTATCTCCCCGCGGGTCGCACGACGTCTCTTTTCAACTCACCGCCCATGACCGGGGTGTATACCGCCTGGGACCTCTGGACCTTTTTGTTGGCGACTTTTTCGGCATTCGAACCCAGAAGTATCAAGTTCAGAAGGGGCAGACAGTTGTAGTTTATCCCCGCATCCATGAACTGGGAGACTTGAACTTGCCGTCTCGGCTTACCTTCGGCAGTTTCCAAGCACTGCAGCGCATGAATCCAGACCCCACTCGTTTGGCTGGGTTAAGGCGATACCAAATGGGCGATCCCCTGCGTACGATCCATTGGCCTGCCACCGCACGAACCCAGAGTCTTCAAGTGAAGCAGTTTGACCACACCGTGACAGCAACCTGTGTCCTGTTCCTGAACCTATACTCAGAGGACTATTCCGTGGCGAGATTTTACGTGGACACGGAGACTGCGATCGCAGTAGCAGCTTCGTTGGCGAACCATGTTATTCGAAGGGGCGAGAGCTGCGGTTTAGTGTCCAATGCCGTCTTGGCTCAGCATTTGCCAGGGGATATGGCCACATCCCAGGGGGAGGGAATCGTTCAGCTTCGAGCCCGTCAAGGCACAGGGCAGCTCACCCAGATTCTGACCATCTTAGCTGGAGTGAACACTCAAGATCAGAAGGACTTCCCCAGCCTCCTGACAGAATGCGGCCACCAGCTGGAGGGAGCTGCAGTCTTGCTCTGGGTGGTTCCCCGTGACACTCCGGACATTGTGGAGCATGCTTGGGGTTTTGCCAACCGCGGTCGCCAAGTACTGATCTTCGTGGTGGAGGAAGTTAGGCATCAGGAGTTATTGTGGAGACCTCCGGGCTCCTCCTTACAGGTTTTTGCTGTCGCAAAAGGAGGGACGCTGGGACTATGAAGATCAAAGGATTCCTTCCGGCTTGGGCCAGCCTCTTTAGCTTTTCCGTGGTTGCTTTAGGGGCCCAGTACCTAAGCTTACTATTCCCCACTTTGGCCGTTCCACTCTGGCTTTGGCCATTCCTATTGTTTAGCGCGCTGCAAAGTGCCTATTATGCTACGTATTACCTCAGCAAGCGCACTCCTTGGCTGCTTTGTTTAATCGAGTTAGCCCTGTGGATGGTACCCGTCTATTTTCTTTCGGGTCGCGTCATGCAAGTGTTTGTCTGGAACGCATTTGGGATCTTTGCCTGCTGGATCATGGCCAGGGGGTACGGCTCTCAATTTGTGTTCATGGAACGGGTAGCAGATTACTTGGGGGATCAAGGAGCTTCCACCGTCAGCTGGGAATATGAGTCCTTGTCCAGTAATGATTCTCTCCATGTACCCATGACGTATTTTTGGTGGCGTCTGTGGGGCTGCGCTTTCTTCCTAGCCATCCTGGCCATTGTGGTTCATAACAGAGATGTGCAGCTCGATGCCCTAGTTACGTGGCGGCTTAGGGTCTTGGGATCGATGGCTGTAGCCAGTGGTTTGGCCTTACAGGCCGGAAGCTACCTCTTCCGCTTGCAGATTCTTTGGGGCTATGCCAAAGCGGATGTGAGCGCCAGTCTCAGGGGTGTGTGGATACGCAATCTGGGGATTGTTTTACTCCTCGGCGTCCTCCTTGTTAACCTGGCGCCTGTGGACTACTGGCCTTTGACCGCTGCTCGAATGGGTGAGATTATCCGCAGACTTGCCACAAGGGAATTCACGATCAGCCTCGAGCCTCTGGACAGCCCTGAAAGGCTCCCCTCCGCGGGGGGACCGCCGGCAATGGGTTTCCCGCAGCAAGCAGCGGGGCCTTGGGGCGTCCTTCTCGCCTTGCTCATCGCTTTGCTGGTGGGAGGCATGGCCCTTGTGATTCTGGTGGTCTTGGGTTTTGTGCTCGTGAATCTGATCGGTGGTGAACTGGAGAGATTGAAAGGTCTGCCGAGGCTCGCCGTACAAGTCTACGCAGGGCTTAGGGATGCACTGCGAACGCTGATGGGAAGCCTGCGTACTCTGGGGGCAGATCTGAAGTGGAAGGCCAGTTCAAAGAAGCAGACTGGATCGCAGGAGTTCTCCCCTAAGACAGGTTTTGCCCGCCGAAGTGCGCCCCTTCCCAAAGGGGTGCGGGCTATGTTTCGTCGTATAGCAAAGGTGTCGGCAAGGAAGGGTCTGGCGTTTCATCCCGCCCAGACTGCCTCCGAATTCGGGCAAGTCTTGCACAAGCATCTTCCTAGCGCTAAAAACAGCGTGGAGGGCTTCTTCTCTGGCTATCAGACTGTGCGTTACAGCAAACAGAGTCTGAGCGCAGCCGCCAAGGAACACCTCCTTCAGCTTGGAGAGGAAATTATCAAGGAAATTGACGGATTGGAGAAGGGAGACAAGGGCAATGGCACAGACGTCCGTGAATAGAGTAGCAGAGTTTGGCTGGAAAATGAAAGAGAATATCGCCCAAGTCATGGTGGGCAAAGAAGCGGCGATAGAAATGCTTCTGGCAGCCCTCTTAAGTGACGGTCATGTCCTTTTGGAGGATGTTCCAGGGGTGGGAAAGACGATGTTAGCCAGGGCCCTGGCGACATCCGTGGGAGGTCGTTTCAGTCGCATTCAATGTACACCAGATCTGCTTCCGTCCGATATTACCGGTCTTTCGGTTTTTGACCAGAAGCAGGGCGACTTCGTTTTCCGTCCAGGTCCAGTCATGGCCCAAATCGTGCTGGCCGATGAGATCAATCGGGCTACTCCGCGCACCCAATCCAGCCTGTTGGAGGCCATGGGTGAGGGACAAGTGACGGTAGATGGACACACCTATCGTCTGAAACGCCCGTTTATGGTTGTGGCTACGCAAAATCCCGTGGAGTTCGAAGGCACTTTTCCTTTGCCAGAGGCGCAGCTGGATCGCTTCTTCCTCCTGCTCAAGCTGGGCTATCCCACTTTGGACGAGGAGAATCAGGTGCTCTTGCGTCTACAGGAACGACACCCCATTACGGATCTAGGGCCAGTGACCGATGTGAACCATGTAGCGGAATTACAGCATCTGGTGACGCAGGTCTACGTGGAGGCGTCGGTGCGAGATTATGTCGTGCGCCTTGTTCGCAGTACCCGGACACAATCCCAGGTACAATTGGGAGCCTCACCCCGAGGCAGTTTGGCCCTCCTGCGAGCAGCCCAGGCCCTGGCCGCCTTAGGCAATCGAGACTATGTGACTCCTGATGATGTGAAACACATGGCCACTGCCGTTTTGGCTCACCGCTTGACTCTAAAGGCTGACAGCGTACTTAGGGGAGTGACAGCTGAAAGCGTGATAGCTGAACTCTTACACCAAGTAGAGGTGGGGGCTGAAGGACACCAAACTCGATCTTAGACCATCATGTATAAAAAACAGAAAAAACAGAATAAAGGTATGAAAATTCTATGCAGGTCTGGTTTTGCCACATGATTCGTGATACAATGTGGGTGATAGCATAATGAGGCACGGAAGGAGGGGGCCACGGTAGTCTACGCCTAGGTGCAAAAGAGACAGAATGTTAGCCATAGTTGAGTATAAGTCAAGTATGACTACTTAAGGCAACTACATATGGATGGAAAGCTCTTTATCGGGATCGCAGACAATGATCGATTTGCTTCGGCTGTTGTGGGCGATGCTTGTGGTAAGATTATTGCCACCAGTGTAGGAGGCTCGGTAAACTATCACTATTGGGGGATTGAGCAGGCTCGAAAGAATCTACGAGATTTGATGACTCGAACCGTGGGGACGGACTGGCGAAGGAGGCTGGCCGGGGCTTGTTTTACGTACAAGGCCGATTTTGCAGTTTCAAACTGGACAATGATCGACTTGGTCTCTGGACTCTTGGAGCTCAGCGACGTGACAGTGGAAGAGTTCGCCGCAAGCTCCATCATGGGTTTACACGGCAGCGGTGAACGACTGTTCTTGGTGGGTGGTCACTCTGGCTTAGCCATCTTTGAAGACGCCATGGGGAACACTAGGCAGATGAGGCAAGGGGCCCTTGTCTGGAGTCCTAGTCTTCGCTTGAATGCGAAACTTCATGATATGGGTGATCTCGGCCACCAGCAGGACGTGGAGAGTCTTTTGCATATGACCAAGCAAATCAGGCATGGAAGGTGCTTGGCTACGCTCACAAGTACCTTGGATGAGTGGGTGGATCAGGGAAGCACATTGGCCCTAGAAGTAGCCTATGATGTGGCCTTTGATCTAGTGCAAATGGTGACAAGCATGGCTGCCCATTTCTCCAGCGCCGACCCGGTTATTGGGCTCTACGGACAGGTCCTCCTGGGATCGCAGACAATTCGCGACCGAGTGGAGGATTTGATTGCTTTTCTATTTCCTCACTGCCAGGTGATGGAGGCACCCTTAGCTCCCGCCAAGGGCGCCTATCTTTCCTCCGTTCTGACAAGGAGATCGGGGTTTGAAGAAGAAGTGATCACCAACTTGTTTGCTTCAGACATCGATTTAGACACAGAAGGATGGTTACGTTATGGCACTGCTAACGCAAGCAATCGAAGCCACCATTACCCAGCGCTTTAGACTGCCCTACTTCTTGTACTTACCCCCGGATTATCCAGGTGAGGCCTCGCAGAAGTGGCCTGTGGTCTTTTTTCTACATGGTGCCGGCGAGCGGGGAGCGGACTTAAGCCTGTTGCCACGACATGGGCTCATGGCCCAAGTGCAAAAGGGGCGCGAATTCCCTTTTCTTCTTGTCGCGCCGCAATGTCCGGTGGATTGTACCTGGGATCGGATTCTGGATCAGCTGGACTGTCTGCTTGAGGAGATTGTTCGGGAGTATGACGTAGATGTAGAACGTATCTACGTAACGGGACTGAGCATGGGTGGTTATGGCACATGGCATTGGGGCGCGCGTCATCCCAAGGCTTTTGCAGGTCTTGTACCCATTTGCGGCGGTACCATGCCGCTGCTGGGTTTCCCAGAGAAGATTGCAGTACTTAAGGATGTTCCCGTATGGGTCTTTCACGGTGTCGATGATCAAGTCGTGCCGGTAGCGCGATCCGAAGAACTCGTTCATGTGCTTACCACCCTAGGGGCGCCTGTCCGTTTCACCAAGTATGGAGGAGTGGGACATAACGCCTGGGACAGAGCCTATGCCGAGCCCGAATTGATTCCCTGGCTTCTGGAGCTGAGGAATACCCAGTTCTGTTTAGAAAAGAGTGATCACTGTGAATGAGAAGACTAGGGTTACCGTGTGGAATGAGTACATCCATGAGCTAGAGAATCACGCCATCGCAGCCATCTACCCCCGGGGAATTCATGGCGCTATTGCAGAGTTTCTGGGTCAGGAAGGGGATTTGGAGATTACTACTGCCACATTGCGCCAGGAAGAGCACGGGTTGACGGAGGATGTTCTGGCGCAAACAGATGTGCTGATCTGGTGGGGCCATCGTGCCCATGATGACGTGCAGGATGCCGTGGTAGACAGGGTCTATCGGAGGGTTTTGGCCGGCATGGGTCTGATTATCCTGCACTCAGCCCACTTTTCCAAGATTTTCAAGAAATTGATGGGAACCAGCTGTGGTCTGCGCTGGCGCGAAGTGGGTGAAAAAGAACGTGTCTGGGTGATTGAGCAGGGGCACCCTATTGCCCACGGATTAGGCCACTACTTTGAGATCCCGCAGACAGAAATGTATGGGGAGCGCTTTGACGTGCCAGCCCCTGACACTCTGGTCTTGATCAGCTGGTATCAGGGTGGAGAAGTCTTTCGAAGCGGGTGCTGCTACAACCGTGGACGGGGTAAGATCTTCTACTTTGCACCTGGGCATGAAACATACCCCATCTATTACCAAAAAGAAGTGCAGCAAGTGATCAAGAACGCTGTGCGGTGGGCTCAGCCAACATTTAGTTTAGGAGAAGCCTTATCGGGCGGTGCTGTACCTCCTTTAGAGCCATTGGGTTAAGCGTAATGTTCGATCAGCTGAATGATCAGGGGAACCACTACGGGAACCAGAGCTGACAGTACTGTTCCGGAGTAGAAGGCGACCAAGGTGGTCTGCGCATCGGTGCTTTGAGAGATGATGGGCAGTGTGACATCCATGGCTGTAGCTCCGCCCGGTGCTACAGCGGCCAGGCGACCTGCGGTCCTGGCAATTAGGGGAATCAGCAAAATGGCAAGGATTTCCCGAAAAACGTTGGCGAGAAGGGCTAAGGCGCCCAAGGTGACATCATAGGTCTGGGCAATGATCACCCCAGCGAGGGAATACCAGCCAAAACCGGCGCCTACCAGGGCGGCATCTCCCCAAGGGAGACAAATCATGAAACCCACGACCATGGCTCCGGCTAGAGAACCAAGGGCAATCAGCACTGGGACCACCAGGGATATCCGGGGCAGGTCCTTTATTTTTTTCCATAGATCCCGATCGTGGCCCAAGTTGAATCCAATGGTAAAAAGAAGCAGGGCCAGGGAGAGGTCGGTGATGGATCCCATGACGCCGATGTAACCTTCCGGCAGCAAAAATAACCCTGCCAGGATGCCCAAGGCCAAGCTGGTCAAGATTCTTGCGGTCAATTCTCCGGCCTCCTTATCCTGGCAGCGAGCCACACGAGGAAAACACTTCCCATGATAGTTCCGACGCTTAGGATCAGGGCCTTCAGTCCTAGACTGGGTAAGGCCGTCTTGAGGTCCGGGTGGGATCCAAGGGAAATCCCCATGGAAAAGAGCAGGAAAACTAGGGCCAGGTTACCTAGACCATTCACTCTCTTATTCCATTTCTTGGGCACTAGCTCCCAGCGTGCCGCCACAAACCCGAAAACCAAAGAGCCAACCAACAAAAACACTCAGATCTCCCTCTCCCTACAATCAATCAGTACAGGCAAGAGAGTTCGCCTTTTTTGCTCCGGTTCCTGTCTTGGTAAAAAAATCCCCTGCTGTTGTAGGTGAACCGCACGTTGGAGGGGAATATGACAACAGGGCCTACTGGCCGACAGGTTGGAGTGATGATCACGGGGAAAGGATGTTGGTGATGAGACTGCGCGCGTTCCGTTTAGCCTTGGTACTGCTGCTATTTGTAGGTATCATGCTTCAGGCCGCTGAGGGAAATGCCTATTGGCAGAGGGTGATGGGGGGTTTTGTCAATCCTGTGGAGGTCTATGAGTATACCTACGAGTATCAGGGACCTGAACTTGAGCTCACGGCCAAAGTCCCGCAGTTGATTGGTGGTTTTGATCTTGTTTGGCAGGAAGCGTTCAATTTAGGCCTGCGCCAACGTTTGGAGGACTATGTGGCTGAAATGAAATCTGTCGCAGCTCAGGCTTGGGAATTATATGACGAGGAATACAGACCCTATCCTTATGAAGGAATTATGGACTTTGAGGTAAAACTGAACCAGGGAGGCCTTTTGAGTATTGCTATCGTCAACTATTCCTACACCGGCGGCGCACATGGTATGACCACCTATGACTACATCAATCTCGATCTGACCACAGGGAAGGCTATTGGTTTTTATGAGTTGTTTGATACCGATGCCGAACTGGAGAGGGTTATTGCGCTGATCAACGAGAGAATTGCAGAAGAAGAGTGGTTTTTCATCGATTCCTTTACGTTTGATCATTTCCATGAGGAACAAGGCTTTTATCTGCAAGATGCCGAAGCAGTGGTCTGCTTTGGCCTCTATGAGCTGGCTCCTTACGTTGCTGGAGTGCAGGAGTTCAAGATTACACCTCCTGAAGGGAGTCTTGATTAGAAAAGCCTCAAACATATTATCCGAGGAGTGATGGGATGAAACAGCTTCAAAGACGAGAGGAGATAGCTCCTGATCTGAAATGGCGCCTGGAGGATATTTACCCGAGCGATCAGGAGTGGGAACAGGATCTGGCCAAATTGAAGGCGAGCAAACAGAGTGTACTGGATGTAAGGGGTACCCTTACATCGGGTGAGAATTTGCTCCGGGCTTTGCAGATTCAAGACGAGATAGGCTTGCTGGCGGACCGCGTGATCGCCTATTCGCATATGCGTAAGGACGAAGATAACACGAATTCTCGGTACCAAGCTCATGCGGCCCAAGCCATGGCTGTCGCGGTCGAGCTTAGCGCCGCACGCTCCTTTTTCCTCCCTGAAATCCTGGCCCTCGATCCGGATCAGGTCAAGGGATGGATTCAGGAGACCCCTGGTCTTCAGGTTTACGCGCATTATCTAGAAAACATCCTGCGCCTGCAGCCCCATACCCTCCCTGCGGAGCAGGAAGAGCTTCTGGCAGCGGCTGGGGAAATGGCGCAAGCGCCTGGCAACATCTTTCGGATGTTCAACAACGCTGATCTCAAGTTCCCAGAGGTAAAAAATGATCATGGCGAAGTGGTGGAGTTAACCCATGGGCGCTATGGCCAGCTCCTCGAATCGCAGCAGCGTGAGGTTCGCAAGGGAGCCTTTGACGCCCTCTATGCGACGTACGCCTCTTGGAAGAACACCTTAGGAGCCACGTTTGTGGCCTCTGCAAAAAAGGAGCTATATTTTGCACGGGCACGCAAATACCGATCGTCTCTCGAGGCGGCCCTGTACGAAGATAATGTGGCCCCTGAGGTATACACGAACCTGGTCAGCTCCATTCATGATCATCTGCCTCTGCTGCATCGCTATGTACGTTTGCGCAAGAAGCTGTTGGGTTTGGAAGAACTGCATATGTACGACCTCTATGTGCCCATGGTTGCGGATCAGGATATGGAGATACCACGCCAAGAAGCAGTAGGTATGGTTCAAACAGGTCTACATCACCTCGGTGCACAGTACCTAAGCGATCTGGACAAGAGTTTTACCGATGGCTGGATTGACTGGTTGGAGAACCGGGGGAAGACAAGTGGTGCCTATTCCTGGGGGACTTACGGCGTGCACCCCTATGTGCTTCTTAACTACCAAGAAACTCTCAACGACGTATTTACCTTGGCCCACGAACTCGGTCATGCCATGCACACCTTCTATTCCGACAAGAACCAGGAGTTCGTGAACGCGGGCTACACCATTTTCGTGGCTGAAGTGGCATCGACGCTCAATGAAGCGCTGCTCATGGATGATTTGCTCCGGAAGACGAAAGATCCGAAAAAACGGGCCTACCTTCTCAACCACTTTTTAGAACAGTATAGGGGGACCGTTTTCCGGCAGACCATGTTTGCTGAGTTTGAGATGATCGTCCACGGCAAAATCGGTGAAGGCGAATCTCTCACCAGTGAGGTCCTGTCCGAAATCTACTACGATTTGAACAAGAAATACTACGGAGAAGATATTGTTGTGGACGAAGCGATAGCCATGGAGTGGGCCAGAATCCCCCATTTCTACCGCCCATTTTATGTCTACAAGTATGCGACAGGGTTTTCCGCAGCCATATCGCTGTCGCAGCAGATTCTGAAAGAGGGAGAGCCGGCGGTCCAACGATACCTGGAGTTCCTCGGTGGCGGTGGTTCGGACTATCCCATCAATCTCTTGCAGAAGGCTGGCGTGGATATGAGTAGACCCGAACCCATCGTCCAGGCCATGGGACTTTTCGACGAGCTCTTAGGAGAACTTGAACAATTAGCCGCTACTGAGCTCTAGAAGACGATTTTCAAACCCAGACATTGCAGGGAGCCATCGACGGAATGGCTGTAACTAACTTGCCGCTGTTTGCCGCCTTTGGACGTGTGATGGATCTCGTAGCGGAGCAGAGCGTTTTTTGCATAATGGAGATGGGCCCCTAGGGCCCATCGTTCATTTACCGCAAAGACGAGCGAACCCTCCAGGGCGAATGTCTGCTTCTGCCAGGATAAGGCGCAGTTAAGGGCGATGGGATCGGAGAGCATTTGGACGCCGCCCTGCAGTTGTACTTGCTGTGGCTTGAGCTGGTATTCCAGCCTGATGGTGCTGGAGACCACATCATCCCAAGGTACCGACCAGGCCAGCGCAAGGCGGGGATACTGCAGTGTTAGGTCCCCTGTTTCCTGGCCGGAAGTGTATTGTATTGGCAAGGACACAAACGTCTGCACATGCTCATGGGGCGCGAGTTCGATACTGAGCTGGCTGAAATACACTTGGGTATCAGTATAAGGCGAGTTCCAGACTTGACCTTCCAGAATCCAGGCGCCCTCGCACATACTGATACCCAGTATCAGTAAAGACAGAGTAAGTGTGAAGACTTTCAAGTGGTGTCTCATGGGATCCCTCCTTAGAATTCAGCCACAGACTGCCTCAAGAGTCTGAGGCGGTTTGCTACTGAAGCTAGAATTTTCTCCACCGTTGAAAGAGCGTTTAGCTCCGGGAAATAAAGTATGTAGCCGCTAAAGTCTTCTAGGAAGGTATCTGGAGGTACTGCTCGCACCCCTGAGGCCGGATCTGCCACAACCAGCAGCTCTTCAATCAAACCTAGTAGGACCACGTAATGCCCTTGCTCCAAGTTCCGGTGGGCGAGGATGGGACGGTTGGGGAAGTAGGTGAAGAAATGGAGGAGCTGCTCCCAGTCGAGATTGTACCCCACTACGGACCAGCCTCGCCCTTCTAGATATCGGCCCAGACCAGCCAGGGATATGCTGCCATCTCCCTCGGGGGCTGTGAGCCTTGGTTCCACCTCTTGTCCGGCTAAGGTCAAGAGGGTGGCCGCAGCAGCCGCTCCACAGTCCCAGGGCGTTCTTTGACTGATCAGGCCGTGATACTTAGTGGTCTCATAAGGCTGAAGACCGGTCATCAAATGGAAGAATAGGACTAACCAGATACGCATCAACTCCTTTCCTTCAGTGTAGAACGAACGCATTAAGTTGTCAATAGAATTCAGAAAAGAAAGCAATATCAATGAAAATTTTAGAATGTATCAGATAGAATCTGTGAGGGAGGAGACTGCACAAACGTTGCGAATTACCCAATAATGGAAGAACAAACAAAGTGTGAAGGCAGGCTTCTGAAGTCGGTTATGCCTATGCGTGCAAGGGGGTGCTGAATAGGGAGTTTTCCTTAGTACAGCTGAAGCCTAAGGAGGAGATCGCTTTGAATCAACGGGCCAATACCCTGTTACACATTGAAAGTATCTATCCCACTCTCACACCGGCTGAACGCCGGGTAGCCGATGAGGTAGTGCGCAATCCCCACCATGTGGTGCACTGGTCCATTACCGAACTGGCCAAACGGGCAGGGGTAAGTGATGCCACAGTGGTCAAGTTCTGCAAACGCTTGGGCTACAAGGGTTTCCAGGAGTTCAAGATTCTATTAGCCCAGGACGTGGCGGTTAGGCCGTTCCTTGCGCAAGGAGAAGTAGAGCCTGGCAATGATGTTCGCACCATTAAGGAAAAGATCTTCCAAGCCAATATTACCGCCCTGCAAAATACAGTTCAGGTGCTGGATGACGAAGCCCTTGAGGCCGCCGTGGAGGCCTTGGTCAAGGCGAGAGAGATTCACTTTTACGGTCTGGGGCCTTCGGGCATAGCAGCCCTCGATGCGGAACAGAAGTTTTCTCGGATCGGGCGGAGGGCCAGCGCCGTTGTGGACACGCATATGCAAATTACCCGTGCCGTGATGCTCCAACCTGGGGATGTCGTCATCGGTATATCTGCTTCGGGGGACACGAGCGAGATCGCGGCCGCTCTCAGGGCGGCCAGACAAAGCGGTGCGTTGGCGATTGCCTTAACCAATCACTCTTGGTCACGGGTGGCGAAGGAGGCGGATCTAGTCTTGTTGACTTACACTCCATGGAATCGCTTTACCAAGGGGCTTATAGCCTCGCGCATTTCCCAGTTTACGACTATCGACGCTTTGTCTATGGCCGTAGCGTCCTTTGATGTCAGCCGTTCCCAAGAAGTGCTGGAAAAAACGACCGAGATTCTTGCCCGGCGTATTACATAAAGAAGGCGAACTGACAACAAAGGAGTAGACGCATGCGATACGGATACTTTGATAATGCACAGAGGGAGTATGTCATTAAGCGTCCTGATACTCCTGTTTCATGGACAAACTACTTAGGTGTCAAAGACTTCTGCACAGTAATCTCCCAGAACGCAGGGGGCTACTCATTTTATAAGACGCCCCAGCATGGGCGGATCACTCGTTTTCGGCCTAACGCGATTCCTTTGGATCGTCCTGGCCATTATCTCTACCTGCGAGATGATCAATCAGGTCAGTATTGGTCCGTCTCTTGGCAGCCCGTCGGTATACCCTTGGATCAAGCTGCCTATCGGTGTAGGCATGGCCTTTCGTATTCTGTGTTTTCCTGTGCCCACCAAGGCCTGAAGGCAGAGCAAACTCTGTTTGTCCCTGTCGATGATGATGTCGAGCTGTGGAATGTGAAGATTCGCAACGATTCCGATGCCACTCGCTGCCTCAGCGTTTTTTCCTATGTGGAGTTTTCGTTTCATCACATTGATATTGACAACCAGAACTTCCAGATGAGTCTCTATGCCAGTGGCTGCGATTACCAAGACGGTGTTGTGGAATACGATTTTTTTTATGAGCCTTGGACCTTTCACTACTTCACCGGTAATTTCGAGCCCGACAGCTATGACACTTTGCGAGATCAATTCATAGGCCCCTATCGCACCGAGACGAATCCAAGGGCCGTGGAGGCCGGTCAGTGCTCCAATCAGAGTGAACTAGGGGGCAATCACTGTGCTGCCCTCCACAAGAGGATATCTCTAGCCCCCGGAGAAGAAAAGCGGCTAATCTATATGTTGGGGGTAGGCGATAGGGCGGCGGGGCAAAGAATGAGGGAGAAATATGCCGAGCCCAGTAGAGTTGACGAGGCTTTCCAAAAACTGAGGGAGTATTGGCAGACCAAACTGGATGTGTTTCAATGTCGGACTCCCCACCCAGGGCTAGACACCATGGTTAACACCTGGACGCTCTACCAGGCGGAGACCTGTGTGGTCTGGTCTCGGTTTGCTTCCTTCATCGAAGTAGGAGGCCGTACGGGTTTGGGGTATCGTGACACGGCTCAGGACATTATGAGCGTGCCCCACACAAATCCGGCGAAGGTACGCCAGCGCATTGGTGAGCTTTTGAGGGCGCAGGTACAGGCAGGATATGGACTCCACCTCTTTGAACCCGAACTTTTTGACCCTAATCGACCTGCTCCTCGCAAGTTCAAGTCGCCCACTGTCGTGCCGGAACCATCGAAGAGCAGCTTAATCCATGGTTTGGAGGACACTTGCTCTGACGATCATCTATGGCTTGTTCCGGCCATCTGCCAGTATGTCAAAGAAACAGGTGAGCTGGACTTTTTCCAGGAGGTGTATCCCTTTGCCAACGGTGATCAGGGCACAGTGTATGAGCACCTCCGGCGGGCGCTGGATTTTTCTGCGGAGCAGGTTGGGAAAACAGGGGTATGCAAGGGCTTGCGAGCGGATTGGAATGACTGTCTCAACTTGGGGGGCGGCGAAAGCGCCATGGTGTCCTTCCTGCATTTCTGGGCGCTCCAGGCTTTCATTGAAGCTGCTTTGCATCTGGGGCACTTGGATGATGCGGAGCACTATGCCGCCGTGGCTGAAAGGGTACGCCAAACGTGTGAAGAACACCTTTGGGACGGAAAGTGGTACTTGCGCGGCTTTACGTCCAAAGGGGACAAAATCGGCAGCCAGGAAAATGCAGAGGGCCAAGTACATCTGGAGTCTAACTCCTTAGCGGTTCTCTCCGGAGCGGCCTCACGGGAGCGGGGTTTTTCCTGCATGGATGCGGTCAACCGTTATCTGTATTCTGATAGAGGTATCCACTTGGTCTGGCCCGCCTATACCCAGCCCGACGATGAGGTGGGCTTTGTGACCAGAGTCTATCCGGGAATCAAGGAGAACGGGGCTATCTTCAGCCATCCCAATCCGTGGGCCGTGATCGCCGAATGCCGGTTGGGCCGGGGTGGACGAGCGATGAAATTCTACGATGCCCTGCTGCCGTACAATCAGAACGACCAGATCGAGATACGTCAAGCAGAACCGTATTCGTATTGCCAGTTCATTATCGGTCGGGACCACAGTGCATATGGCCGGGCTCGGCATCCCTGGCTAACTGGCAGCGCGGGCTGGGCTTATACCGCGGCTACGCAATGGATTTTAGGCATTCGGCTCGCCTTCGACGGTCTGATCATTGATCCATGTATACCAGCAGACTGGCCTGGGTTTGAGGTGACTCGAGAGTGGCGAGGAGCGGTCTACAACATTACCGTCAGAAATCCCCATGGCGTAGAGAAGGGTATTAGGACGATGACACTAAACGGTGAACCGATAGAAGGCAGCATCCCGCAGCAGAGACCGGGGACGTCCCATACCATTATTGTCACCATGGGCTAAATGACTAGACGACTTGGGGAATAGAGGCTCTTATACCGATGGCATCAAGGGTTTGGCGTACCTGCCGCTCATCGAAGGCCAGGCGCCCAGCCTTCCAACAGGGCAAGGTGGGTACATCCTGCGCGATGGTGGCTAGGTACTTATACAGAAGGGCTTCTTCTTCTCTTTCAGCCATGTTTTGCCCGGCCTTGCCTGGCAAAAGGTGTGCATGTTCGATCACGCCTTCCAGAGAACCATAGGCTGCCAACCAACGCTTGGCGGTTTTTGGTCCCACTAAAGGGATCCCAGGAATGTTGTCGCTGGCATCTCCCATTAAGGCCTTTAGGTCAGGTACAAGTTGAGGGGACACCCCCATCTCATGCTGGACCAAATCTGGAGTGAAGACTTTGTTGGCTCTGCTATTGGGTGCAATCACGGTTACATTCTCCGACACAAGCTGCAGAGCATCATGGTCGGTGGTCACAATATAGCAGTGGGTGCCGCCAGGTGCATGCTTGGAAATGGTGCCGATGATGTCGTCGGCCTCGTATCCCGCGAGTTTGACCAAAGGGGCGCCTAAGCTGTGAATCACTTCCTCTATCAGGGATATCTGGCTACGCAGTTCCTCTGGCATAGGAGGTCGTTGGGCCTTATACTCGGGGAAGAGCTGATGACGGAAGGTGGGGCTCGGATGATCCGATGCCACGAACAAGAAGTCCGGTCGAAATTGATCCATCAATCCGGTCATTGTATTGTAGAAACCAAGGACGGCATTGATGTTCTGACCGTCTTGCCGCTTAATCGTTATTGGTAATCCATAGAAAGCGCGGTATACTAGAGAAAAACAGTCCAAGATCAGGCAGGTTCTAGGCAAGTGAATGACTCCTTTGGATAGCACTTCCCATCTAGTATAGCACATTTTTTGTGAACAGACTGTGAGAGGAGGATGAATAATGCACACGGCGGTGGAGAAAGCCCTTCAACTGAAACATATCGCGGTGGTGGGACTAAGCAAGGATCCGGCCAAGGCCGCGCACAGCGTACCCCGCTATCTTCAGCACCACGGCTACAAGATCTATCCCGTAAATCCCTATGGTGGAGAGGAGCTCCTGGGGGAAAAGGTCTATGACACAACGAGTGCGATCGAAGGTCCCGTGGATTTGGTAGTGGTGTTCAGGCCTTCCAAAGACGTTCCACCAGTGGTGGAAGATGCCCTCAAGCGCCAGGACTTGCAGGGTATTTGGCTTCAGGAGGGTATCACAAGTCCCGAGGCTGAAAAATGGGCCCAGGAAAGAGGCCTAGTCTTCGTGCAAGACAAGTGCATGTTTAAGGAACACAGGAGATATATGCGGTAGGAGTGATGGCGTGGACTGGAAAGCACAGATTAGTGCAGCGATCGATGCAAAGCGAGCCCTGCTCGAAGAAATAGCTCTGAGTATAGGCCAACATCCGGAGCTAGGTTTTCATGAGGTACACGCCTCTAGACTGCTGGCTGGAACATTGGAAAAAGAAGGGTTCCAGATCAAGCGGGGCATCGCCGGACTGGAAACAGCCTTTTCTGGCAGTTATGGTCGAGGTCGCCCCAATATTGCTCTGCTCTGCGAGTATGATGCCTTGCCGGAACTGGGTCATGCTTGCGGCCATAATCTCATTTCCGCAGCCAGTCTTGGCGCAGCTCTAGGCTTGGCCCCTTTCCTTGATCGTCTAGACGGCAGGGTGACTGTCTTGGGAACTCCTGCTGAAGAAACCGGGAGCGGCAAAGTGATTCTGGTAAAGGACGGCTTCTTCCAAGATGTGGACGCAGCTATGATGTTTCATCCTTCTGCGCGGAATTTGCTCATGGCCACCAGCAATGCACTTGATGCCTATGAGTTTGAGTTCAGCGGTAAGGCCGCCCATGCCGCCGACTCCCCTGAAGAGGGAATCAACGCTTTGGACGGCGTGATCGCTCTTTTTGTGGGAATTAACGCCCTGCGGGAGCATTTGCCTGAAGGCGTACGTATACATGGTATTATCTCCGAAGGGGGAACAGCTCCCAACATTGTCCCTGATCGGGCAGTGGCCCGATTTTATATCCGCGCTCCCCGGCGTACCCAGCTCGATTGGGTCACCGCCAAAGTGCTCAAGGTGGCGGAGGGAGCAGCACTGATGACTGGCTCCAAGGTGGCTTGGCATGCGTTTGAACTGGGTACCGACAACATGATGCCCAGCGATTCTCTGTCCCTAGCCTTCGGGAGTAATCTGCAAAGGCTTGGGGTCACAGATATTGAAGAGTTCTGTGAAGGACGGGGTTCCTCTGACATGGGCAATGTGTCCAGGGTTGTCCCAGCCATTCACCCGTATTTAAGTATAGGTGATGGGCTGATCGCTCATACTGCGGAATTTGCCCAGGCTAGCCAGGGCCCGCAAGGCTTGCAGGTAGCTGTTCTAGCTGCAAAAGCCTTGGCCCACACTGCTGTTGATCTCCTTACCGATCCAAGTATCCTTGAGGCAGCCCGCAGGGAACATAGGAGACTTCTGAGCAAGGAGTCTGGTACCCTATGAATCAACTTCGCCTTGCCCTAGCCCTGTTCTTTGTGATTCTCCTGCTAGCTGCTTCAGCAGGGGCCAATACCATTGGCATTGCCGGCGGTTGTGATCAGCCTTTGCCTTTGCCCGCTGATAAAATCTTGCGTATTTCCCCAACTTGGGTGGAGTTTGAGTACCACGGTTTTTTGCCCATTGGCGCTGATGTGGAAGTGTATCAGCACTGGGAGGACCAGGCCCTAAAAGTCCCCCTCGGAGCTGTGAAGGTGGGGTTTGAAGAAGTTGTGGCCACCATTCTCCAGGGAGAAGTGGTACGCTTTGATGTCTATGATCCCTTGTATATCCGCACGATGCGGGTGGCCATTAGTACTGCGCAGTTTCAGACCATCGAACACAAGACATTGGTTTTTTCTCCTACTTCCAAATTGTACGTGGAAGAAACGGGTACGGGGCGCGGATTTCAGACGCCAGCCGATCATGAGGTTGCAGTTTCGGTGCGGGATGGTAGGCTCTATGCGGTCGATGGAGAGGGACATGAATGGGAATTCGGTCAACGATTGTACGTCTGGGCCGATCCAGAAGGACTTATTCAGATCAATTCTTTCCAGCGGGGGGGAGGAACGCCGTTCTATCCTCGTTATCGAGGACGTTTCGAGCTCACTGTGGGAGATGGAGAGTATTTCTTGGCGATTAACGAGGTGAGCCTAGAAGAATATCTTTATCAGGTGGTCCCAAGCGAGATGCCCATTAGCTGGCCCTTGGAGGCACTGAAGGCTCAGGCAGTGGCTGCCCGCACATATGCTGTAGCCCAGGCTGTTTACTCCCGCCAAGGACACTTGGGGTTTCATGTCGCCGACAGCACCGACTCTCAAGTGTATAACAATTATCCCGAAGCCCACTCCACCACGGAGGCCATTGATCAAACGGCGGGGCAGATCTTAGTTCAATCGGACGGTACCATCGGTTCCACCTATTTTTATTCTACCTCTCCTGGAACCGCTGTCCTGGACCCAGCCGCCTGGAAGGATAGGACAGGCCTGGCCCTGGAAGGAAACTCACCCTGGTTTCGCTGGAAATGCGCGTTTACAGTTCAAGAGCTGGAAGGGCTGTTCCGGCTCGATGGGGTTTCGGACTTGTACGTTGAAGCAAGGGATGGGATCGGTAGGGTCACCAGCCTGGCTGTGGAGGGCCGAGGAGGGACGCAGGTCATCCAGGGCGAGCTCAATATTCGCCGTGCCCTAAGGCCCGCAAGTCTGGAGAGGGTTGGTGACCAAATCGGTCCCCAATCCCTGTTACCCAGCGCCCTTTTCTTTCTCGAACTCGAGAGGGATCAGGGAGGCGGACTTCAAAGGGTAACCGTCTATGGCGGCGGCAGCGGCCATAATTTGGGAATGAGTCAGTGGGGCGCCAAGGGTATGGCGGAGAAAGGACATGATTTTTTGGACATTTTGAGTAAATACTATCCGGAAGCACATTTGATCACCCATTCTGAGCAGCTGAGGTATTGAGAACATGGAGAAACCAGAGAAGTTCGCATGGCGAATCCCCTGGAGGGGAATCGCCATCACCTTTATTGTGAGTATATTTGCCCTGGTCATCGTTTTCTGGAAAATGGCAAATCCCGCCCAGGTTCTGCAGGAACTGCGGGAATACCCAGTGGGCCATTTTTTTGGGGCGCTGTTTTTTGTGCTCGCCGCTTGGGTGGTAGATGGCCAACGGATCGGTATGCTCACTAGGGCTGTGGGCCACCATATTCCTTGGTGGCAGTCGGCCCTCACATTGGGAGCAGCCAATTTCTTGACCTTGGTCACACCCTTTGCAGGCGGCGGGGGGGCCCTGATTGTGTATTACCTTTATAGGCGGGGCTTAAAGAGTTCGACTGGGACCGCCATCGTGATCGCCGGGGGATTGGCTGGGCAATTGAGCCTAGCGACACTGGGCTTTGTGATGTTCTCAACCGTGAGCAATGTTCCGCCTGATTTGGCTCAATATATCAGCGGGCTGCGCCTCGGGGCCTTGATTTATAGCGGGGTTCTGATTGCACTTTTGGTGCTGATCGTGCGCAGCGAGAGGTTTTTCGGGTGGCTGTTCCGCAAACGAGGCGATTCACGCCCAGCCCTCTGGGTTCAGGAATTCCGTACCACAATCCAGCTGCTCCTGGGGGAAACGGGGTACTATTTGGCCTGCTTGGCCGTGGCGTTTTGCTACTATGTTGTCTATTTCTCAGGAAGCTATGTACTGCTCTCGGGATTTGGCGTGTTCCATCCTTGGCTTCGCTACGCTGTAGCCGTCATGTTCGGGGTGGCTCCAGTGTTTTCTCCGATCCCAGGGGGAGCCGGCGTGTCAGAGGGAATCGCTTGGCTTGTCTTAGATGGTGTACTCGCTCCCGACGTACTTGGGACATTCATTGTTCTCTGGAGAACGGTGGTCTTTTATATCCCCATTTTATTAGGAAGCACCATTTTTGCCATCATGGCAATGAAGTGGACTGCGAAGGTAATATTGCCCGAGGAAACGGATCATACTAAGTAGTAAGAGGGCAAGCGAAGGGGGATATAGATGAGTTATAGGGAACAATTACGACAAGCTCGAGATATTTTGCAGGGAGAGATTCAGGAGCTGCACCGCAGTCTGGTTAGTAAGGAAATGGACCTGCGCAAGCTGGACGGTTTGCTGAAGGAAACGGGAAGTCGGAGGGGGGCGGGGCCCTCACTGACCAGCCAAATCGTGGAAGCTCTTTACGTCTTGGCCCAGGACAGCCCGGACGGAGTTCCTGCCCGGGCTGTAGTAAAGGAGTTTGCGCAAGCCAGGGACGATGTGAACGAATCCACTATTCGGTCCACCTTGTACCAGGTCACGCGGAAACTCCGACCTACGGAAATCTGCGTAGGCGATGGTGTAGAACAGGTACGAGTGGTGAAAAACGGGCCCTTGTATGATGTGGAGTTAGTGACCAAACAAGAGGCGGAGCTCCTCTAGATCTCGGGT
Source organism: Bacillota bacterium (assembly GCA_012838305.1). GTDB lineage: Bacteria > Bacillota > Limnochordia > Darwinibacteriales > Darwinibacteriaceae > UBA5420. The sequence goes on from DUPN01000092.1 coordinate 37,002, forward strand.
AAAACGGGCGGGCGGTAAGGAAGCCAGGAAGCCCTCACCATACCTGGAGGAAAGAATCCGTTCATCGAGGATGATCACTCCTCCAATGTCATTCTTGGTGCGGATCAGCCGCCCGAAGCCCTGTTTGAGGCGGAGGATGGCTTGGGGAACACTGTATTCGAGAAAGGGATTTCCCCCAGAATCCTCGATGGCCAGGAGCCGGGCACGGGTAACCGGGCGATCGGGTGAAGTAAAGGGTAGGCGGGTAATGACCACCGCACGCAGGGCTTCACCGGGTAGGTCGATGCCTTCCCAGAAGCTATTGGTGCCAAAAAGTAAGGACCGAGGCTGGTCTTGGAAACTCTGAATGAGTCCCAGACGCGGTCCATCGCCTTGTTTGAAAAGAGTGTAACCCACTTCATCGAGCTTGGGATAGATGGCATCGGCTACTTCGTCCATGAGGCTGTAGCTTGTGAAAAGGGCCAACACCCCGCCGCGGGTGTACGCTAGGGTGCGCAAAATTAGATAGGCCACATAATGGGGGTAGCGCGGATGATTAGGATTCTTGGCCTCCCTCGGTACGCAGAGGATCGCTTGTTTGTCGTAGGCAAAGGGAGAACCCAGGATCAATCCCGAGGCCTCCTTCAGCCCTAGCTGGCTCTGGATGTAGTCGAACGATTGGTTGGTGCTCAGTGTGGCCGAGGTGAGGATAACGGACGGCGTTTTTTCGAAAAACGTTTCTTCCAAGAGTCGACCAACATGGATGGGAGCTGCTATTAAAGTCGGCTCCCCGTTTTGCGTTTCGGCCCAATAGGTATAGCTGGCATCGTTACCCAGCAAGATGAGCTCAAGGGTGGAAAGAAGCCTTTCTGTAAATGACGCGAATTGTTCAAGCAGACCAGAGATCTCGCCCTCTTCCTCGATGTTGCACTCCTTTAAGACGTCCTGAATGTCTTTGAGGTGTTTTGCCAGGCTGGTTTGGGTGAAATGGGGTCGGTTCTGTTCCGTCAGCGGAACGGTGAAACTGGTAATCAGAGGCTCCATTTGGGCAAAGTATTGACCGGCCTCTTTGATCAGTTCATCCAGAATCAGGTTGAGGTCCTGGATGATGTATTCGGGTACAATATCACGCAGAGCGGCCTGCAACTGGGTTCCCGTGCGGTAATAGGTCAAGAATCCTTCTCGCTTGAGCTCGTGACTGTAGGTGTTCGTTGCCACGTCCTCGAGGTTATGGGCTTCATCGATGACCACGCCGTCAAAGGCCGGAAGAACGCGACCTTCCGCCCGAGCGTCTGCCAGAAGCATGGCTTGGTTGGTGATGATCAGGTGTGCTTGGCTCAGTCGATGACGCAAACTCCAATAAAAGCACCGACTGAAATGAGAACAGAGCTCTTCAGGACAACTCTCCTTTTCGCAGCGGATCTCAGACCATAGCTCCCAGGGGATGGGCTGGGGCGCTTCACTGTAATCGCCTGTTTGCGTTTCTTGGATCCACAGGCGCAGAGACTCCAGGTTGTCAATCAAGCCCAGCTGACCGCCTCGACCTTGGATCAGCTCCTGCCAGCGGCGGAGGCAGAGGTAGTTGCTGCGTCCCTTAAACACTTCTGCCTTGAACTCATAGGGCAGGACCTCCCTCAGGAAGGGAATATCCTTTTGGAAGAGCTGTTCTTGGAGGGTGATGGTATGGGTGGCCACAACCGCTATTTTGCTCTCTTCCACTGTATAGTGAATTAATGGCAGCAAGTAAGCCAGGCTCTTTCCCACGCCGGTCCCTGCTTCTATCACTGCATGGGCCTGGCCAATCAGGGCCTGGTAGACGTGGTTGGACATCTCGATCTGTTCTGGACGGTACTCATAGTTGGCGAGAGTCTCGGCTAAGAGCCCCTCCGAGCCCAGGAGTCTTTCGGCGTCAAACCTCAAATCGGTCACCACCTTGCTATAATCCTAACATGGGCAAGGAGAAAGTCCCCCTGCCGGTGAATAAACTAAGAAAGTCATAGAAGGGACGGAGCGCTATGAAAGTTGCCATTAGTATGCGGAGTGTACAAGAGCCGCTCCTTCGGGGAGATATGCGTATCACTGACTTCATCAAATACGCCGCCAGTCTGGCCGTCGAAGGCGTGGAACTCGATGACGCTTATCTAAGCGGGGCGGGCGTAGACAACGGGGAGATCCAGGGGATACTTAAGGAGACAGGACTCCAAGTATCCTGTTATGATATTTGTCACCAGATGGAGCCGCTTCAGGGGAAAGCACGGGAAGAGGAGCTGGAGAGAATCCAGGCTGAGCTGCTTGTGGCCAAGTCCCTCGGTGTCCGTTATGTGAAGGCCGTGGGCGGAGCCTTTGATTCTGGTGTGACTGCCCGCCAGGTGGAGGACCTCATCGGACAGCTTGTGGAAATGGTACTTCCTGCCCTGCAAGGCACCAATTTGACCCTTGTGATTGAAAATCCGGCCAGTGTCAATTTTGACAGTAGGCATCTGGCCCAACTGCTTGCAGAAATTGACAATCCCCAAGTCAAGGCGGGCTTTAATATGGCCAATGCCTTCGTAGCCGGTGAGGACCCCGAAGCCGCGCTCGAACGTCTTAAGGATCAGATCGTCCATGTTCGAGCCGTTGATGTGCGCTGGGCTGATTGTGACGAAGAGCCCCAGAGCGGCAGTTATGTCGGCTGTGTGGTGGGTCTGGGTCTGGTTCCACTGGAAAGGCTCTTCAAAGTACTGCGTACGCAAGAATATGAGGGCTGGATTTCCCTGGAATTTACTGGTTTAGAGGATGCCTATTTCGGCACCGAAGCCAGCCTAAAGAATCTGCGCCAGTGTCTAGTCGCCCTCCAGTCCGAGGTTTTTCATCCCAGCGAATCTTGATTTAGGATCTTGGCGATCTCCCCTAGGTTGTCCAGGATCACGTCCGGTTGGACATCGGAGGCGGCTAGGTCGTCGGACTTTGTTTCACCGCTGAGCACTAGAATACTGGTAATACCAGCTGCTTTGCCCATGGCAATATCGGTATAGAGGCGATCTCCCACCATGGCCACTTTGCCCGGATCCTCGAGACCATACTTGGCCCGCAAGGCTTCGATCATCTCTGGGTAGGGTTTTCCGATGATTTTCGGTTCCACTCCCGTGGATGCTGTAATTAGGGCGATCATGGCCCCACAGTCAGGAATAGGTCCCTCGGGAGTGGGGCAGTTGAAGTCGGGATGGGTGGCGATAAACGGGATCCCCTGGCGGATGAAAGAACAGGCAGATCGCAGCTTTTCATAGGTGAGGGTAAGGTCGAAACCCAGGACGACAGTTTCTGGGTCTTCTTCTGTAAGAATGAACCCTGCTTGGCGAAACTCCTCCTCCAGAGACGGTGTGCCCACTAGGTAGATTTTTCTGGGGTAGTCATACTTTTTAAGATAGAAAATCGTGGCTTGACCGGCTGTAAACACCTGATCAGCAGTGATGGAGACACCCATTTTGCGGATCTTCTCTACATAATAGTCTCCCTTCCGAGAGGAGTTATTGGTAACGAAAATGAAACGTTTACCCAGTCGTTCGCAGGTAGCGACAAAAGGCAGTGACCAGGGGTAGAGGTGATCTCCCAGGTAGAATGTTCCGTCCAAGTCTAACAAAAACGTATCAATATTGCGCAGCTTATCCATGATGTCCCTCCAAGATTTGTGGTGCTCTGTCCAGAACTCCCTGGACTCTGTATAGAGACATTGTTCGCCATCTGCCTGGAATTTACCTCTCAAAGTGGGGAAACGCTTTCGGGAAAAGGTGGAAGTGACCTGGAAAAGCCGCGGCCACAGGGCGCCGGAACGCCATAGAGGCGGCACCGAATTTGACCCAAATACTGGGCGAGGCGCGCCCTGGGCACCTGGGGGTGAAACCGCTGTAGAGTGTATGGAGAAGGGGTTTCGTGGAGTCTGGTTCATGCCTGTTCCTTTTGACAGGGCTAACGGAGTGTGCTATATTTGGTTTTAGGGGGAATAGGCATGGATGTCATACTTAAACTGGCTATTATTGCCCTAGCCGGGTGCCTCGCGGGCAAACTGGCCAAGAAAATCAAGCTATCCAATATCTTTGGTTTTCTGCTTGTGGGTCTGGTTCTAGGCCCTTCCTGCTTCAACCTTATTTCCCATCAGGATCTGGCCTCCTTGTCCATCATTGGCGAAATCGCTTTGTCCATCTTGTTTTTCAAGATCGGCAGCGAGTTTGTTGTGCGCGATATGCGTAAGTTGGGACGATCCTTTGCCATTATTACCTTGGCTGAAGTGGCCGGGGCAGTTCTCGTTGTCTTTTCCGTCCTGTACTTTGGGCTCCGGCAAGAGCTAGTCTTTAGTCTGATCATGGCCTCCATGGCGGCCGTCACTACTCCCACCGCCACGATCATGGTGATGCGTCAGTTTCGATCCGATGGTCCCGTGACCCGGACACTGATTCCTGTGGCCGCCTTAGATGGTGTGCTGGGAGTATTCGTCTTTGGTGTGATCGTATCGATTGCGCGCCAGCTTTCTCCGGGAGCGGACTTGGCTTCCTGGCCTGTGGTGGCTGGATTTGTGTTGGAGGTTCTGGGCAGTATGGCTCTGGGTGCCGTTTTGGGACTGCTGCTGACAATGATCGGTAAGAGCGCTGGAGACAGCGACGAGCTTTTGGTGATGACCGTGGCCATGATTCTTGCTTCTGCGGGTATGGCGAGAGCTTTGTCCTTATCACCGCTCTTGGCCAATCTGGTCATGGGCACAGTCCTTGTGAACCTGACACAGAACTCCAATCGTGTCTTTTTCGGTCTGCATCAGTTTACACCGCCCATCTATCTGCTCTTTTTTACCCTAGCGGGAGCCGGTGTCGAGGCTGGAGTGTTTTTGAGCATAGCTGCTTTGGGTCTGGCGTATATGCTGGCCAGGGCCGCCGGTAAGCTCTTGGGGGCCTGGTTGGGGTCGAAGGGTGCTGCGGCGGAACCCACCGTGCAAAAATATCTGGGTGTGGCTTTGCTGCCCCAAGGCGGATTGTCGGTGGCGCTAGCGGTCTTGGTGCATTACCATCTTCCTGTGATCAGTCCCGCCGTGCTGGCCATTGCCGTCTGCAGCGTTCTGGTCTACGAAGTCACCGGTCCCCTCATTGCCAAGACAGCTATTCGCAAGGCCGGCGAGATTCGTGGAATGGCGTCTACAATCAGCTAGTCCATCAAAGGAGGACGATAGTATGTATGCTTTGTTTCTAGTGCTGAATGAAACGGATTATCTCGATGAAATTCTGGCTCGGTTTGTGGATGTGGGCGTGCAGGGGGCCACCATTTTGGACAGTCAAGGTATGGCCAGCGCCCTAGTGCGGAGCGGAGGGAGGGACTTCCCTCTTTTTGGTTCTCTGAAAGCATTTATGGAGGGAGCTAGACCGTATAACAAAACGATCTTCACCGTCTTGGATAATGAGCAGCTAGTGGAGCGGACGGTCAGCGCCGTTCAGGATGTGCTAGGAGAAGTCGATCACCCCAGTGTTGGTTTCATGTTTTCTGTCCCCATCGGCCAGGTCTATCCTCTAGGTCAAAGCAGATGACTGCATAGATATCCCCACTCCAGTGGGGATTTTTCGTTCTCGGTCTGTCATAGAATCAGATATGAGGGATACCAAAGGGGGAGGCATGGCCCAAGGCGAAGGAATCCTGCCAAAAAAGGTGAATCAAATCTAGTATGGGCTTCAGAGACTGTAGCCGTCATTGTCTGAAAGGAGGCGTTTCCATGAAGTGTTCTTGCGCACAGCATAGAGAATCCAGCTGTATTCCCTTGGTTCCCATTTTTCACAACCTAACTCCCGATGAGACTGGCGAAGTGGCGCAAATCACTCGCCAGGTTACAGTGGCGAAAGGTGAAGAGATCTATGCCATGGACGATCAGGTGGATAGTCTCTTTGTGATTCATACCGGTAGAGTGAAGATCTACCGTTTGAGTGATACAGGCAAAGAACAGGTGATTCGAGTGCTTCGACCGGGCGATTTTTTTGGGGAGCTGGCCTTGTTTAGCCATTCACCTGTGAGTGACTTTGCCGAAGCGCTGGAAGAGAGCAATATGTGCGTAATTGACAGTACGGCTCTTAAGGAACTTGTGGCGAAATACCCTAGTATTGCCATGAAGATCCTCGAAGAGCTGAGCCAGCGCCTGGAAAGGATGGAACAGCTCGTGGAGGATATCAGTTTACATTCGGTAGACAGGCGTCTGGCTAAGGTGCTGCTGGATCTGAGTGTTGAAAGAGCGGAGATTGAGCTGGAAACGAGCAAGGGCGACTTGGCCTCGCAAATCGGCACGACCCGTGAAACCTTAAGCCGCAAGCTAACATCATTTCAGGATATGGGTCTGATTGATCAAATTGGACAGCGCCGGATCGTGATCAAAGATCGCCAGGGTTTGGAGGGAGTTCGAGAAGGTGGATAAGAAGGAGAGTTTTTGGTATCGGCTGGGCAGTGGTTTTGTGATTGGCTTGGGACTCGTAATTCCGGGAGTGAGCGGAGGGGTCTTAGCCATGGTTGTAGGCCTCTATGAGCCCATTATTGCAGCGGTAGCAAATCCCCTTGCCAATGTGCGGGACAATATCAAGCTCTTGCTCCCGGTGGGCATTGGCTCCGCCATCTGCCTGCTTTTTTTGGCCAGGATCTTAGAATACCTCTTTGCCCAGCATGCTCTGGTCACCTTGTACTTCTTTTTCGGCTTAGTGATAGCCTCGCTGCCTTCGATGATCAAGATGGTCAACAGCAAAGGGTTTCGCCTCTCTTTTTTGGTCAGTCTCTGTGCTGGCTTCGCTGGTTTGCTCTTGATCACCAGCGTGCCTTGGCAAGCTGGAGGAGAGGCCTCCACTTTAGGCTTTTTGCGCTCCATTTGGCTGGGCAGTATCGTAGGGGTGGGTTTGGTGATTCCGGGTCTGAGCGCTTCGTTTCTGTTGATTGCCTTTGGATTTTACGAACAGCTTCTAGGCGCAGTGGTGCACCTGGACTTGGGAGTCTTGATTCCCGTGGCTTTGGGACTTGTGCCCGCCATTGTGCTGGTGTCCAAGGTAATGAACTGGCTTTTCCAATGGAAACACAGGCATGTATCGTATGTGATCATAGGTTTGATGTTGGGATCACTGTGGGTGGCGTTTCCGGGCTGGCCCCGTACGAGTTGGGAGCTTCTGCTCTGCGCAGGATTATTCGGCTTGGGGGTCGGTATTGCTTCTTTGTTTTTGCGGGAACAAGCGACCTAATTCTGGTAAGGGGGTCATGAAAATGTGGTCAAGCGATGATTTTTTCAGCCTGGAAGGTTGTCCCTGCCCGGAGGCGTTGGCTAAGGTTCAATACCCTTGGGAATTGTTGGCCAAGATCGAGGATCTCATGTGGGAGCTGATCGTGAAGAACCCCGGGAAATACAGGCAGATCACCCCGGGGGTCTGGGTCGGTGCGGGAACAAAAGTGGCCGATACTGCCACTTTCTTGGGACCGGCTGTTTTTGGAGAGAACTGCGAAATCAGACCCAATGCGCTGATCAGGGGTAATGTATTGGCTGGCAACAGGGTGCTCTTGGGGAATGCCAGTGAAGTGAAGCAAGCCATTTTGTTCGACCGGGTGCAACTGCCCCACTTCAATTATGTGGGCGACTCCATCTTGGGCTGTGGAGCGCACTTGGGTGCAGGGGCCATCTTGTCCAATGTTAAGTCCATCAAGGGAACCATCCGCGTTAGTCTGGGTCAAGAGCTGATCGAGACGGGATTGCGCAAGTTTGGCGCGATCCTAGGGGACCAAGTGGAGGTGGGCTGCAATTCAGTGCTGAATCCAGGCACTTTAGTCGGTGCACATGCATTGATCTACCCTCTGAGCTCTGTCCGGGGGACCATTCCCCCCAGGATGATCTACAAGGGGAAGAACGATCTAGTCCCCTATCAGCAGGACCTGAAGTAGGTCGAGAAATCGACTGCGCTGGCTGGGATCGGCGAAAAAAACCTGGGCGGTGCCTGCGCTTCCGCCGCCTTTGCCCCCGAGGGACTGGGCGTGTTCCTTGACTAACTGTCCCAGGTCAAGCCCTGTCTTCAGATTGTGCGCCAAGAGGAGACGCTCGCCAAGATCCATCACCACAACGGCGTTTGTTAAGGCTAAAATCGAACGGGCCAGCATTTGTCCCTCTTCGATGCTAGCACCGGGTACGTTCAGGAAAAAAGGACTGCGGCCCTGGGCTACAATTTCGCCGGCCCGAAAATTCATGAGCTCCCCCCGGAGCCTGTGTAGTTGTTGTTCTAGCTCCCGTTTCTGTTCTAGCTCTAGAGCTAGGCGTGCAGACAACTCTGTTTCGGGAACAGATAGTTGGGATCCTAGATCCTGGCAGATTTGGTGTTTTCGTCCATAGTCACGCAGGGCTCTGTTTCCACAGAGGAAGTACACTCGGGTCATGCCCTTGTATTTTTCCACTTTGACTAACTTGACCAGGCCAATTTGGGCAGTGCTCGCTACATGTGTACCCGAACAGGGGGAGTAATCCAGTCCCTCAATCTCCACAATGCGCAGATCACCTGCACGATTGGGTATCTTCCGGAGAGGAACTTTTTTGTACTCTTCAGGACGCAGGGTGTAGGTCAAGACGGGCCGACTAGAGAAAATCAGCTCGTTAACTCGGGCTTCCACTTTGCGATGCACTTCTGCGGAGAGTACGGGCGTGGAAATATCGATGCTGCAGTACTCCTCACCCAGATGAAAACTCTCGGTGCGATACCCCAAGGTATCGTGGAAAACAGAAGAGAGAAGATGCTGTCCGCTATGCTGCTGCATATGATCGAGGCGGCGCGGCCAATCGAGGACGCAGAAGGCAGAATCTCCCTGTAAGGCCTGCTCCAGGCGGTGGAGGATGACCCCGTCCTTTTCGAATACATCAAGGAGGGCAACTCCGTTGATAGTCCCGAGATCATGAGGTTGACCCCCTCCAGTGGGGTAGAAAATGGTCTCTTCCAGAACCACCAGGTGTTGGTCATCTTCGTTGTGGTGAGAGAGGATCTTTGTATCCAGTTCTTGCAGCCAGGGATGGGTGTAATACAGTTTGCAGATGAAGACCACTTCCTCTCTTAGTGCACTGTTTCGGCGGTAAAGGGTCGTTTGAAGAGTCCGAGTTTTGTAAAGGTGAAGGGGGCGCCGAGGCTAGCCCACAGTCCGATAAACCCATAGCGTACTACATAATCGATTCCAGGCGGCAACCAGCTCACTAAGGGTTTGAGAGCAATGCGCAGCAAGAAAAGGACAATCAGCCCCAAGGCCATCTTCAAGATGTTTTGCAGTGGCGAGGCTTCCTCATGGAAGCCAACATAGCGGAGTTCTAATGGATAGCCGCAAAGTGCTCCCAGGAGAAAGCCCACTGTCATGGGCCCGTCGCCTGTAGGATGGAGAAGATAGAGGACGAGGGCGGCTAAAAAGGAGACGAGCATCCAGCTGCCAAGGGGAACGTCCTCCAATTCCACTTTGGACAAGTAAAAGTAGGCCAGGAGTAGAAGCACTCCAATCAGCACTCCGCCAAGGATATCCGCGGGCCAATGGACTCCCAGATAGATGCGGGACATGCTCACCAGCAGGACCATCAAAACAGCACCGGCCCAGGCCAGAGGTTTGTTCAGCCTGAGGGCCAGAAAACCCCAAAACGCCGTGCTTCCCTGGGCGTGCCCGCTAGGGAAGGCATAGCCCTCTTGCTCCACCAGGCGAAGTTCTCTCGCTGGACGCTCCGTGGCAAAGAGGTGTTTGACCCCCGAGTTAACATAGGCTGAGAAGATAAAGAAGACGGCAAAACGAAAACCGAAATGCTTGTCGATAAGCCAATACACCACCGGAATGGCGAACATGTAAAACTCCAGGGAACCTAGGTTTGTAACGGCTGTAAAAAAGGCGGTCAAGGCAGGGTTGGCGAATTCCTGTGCCCATAGAATAGGGGTCAGACCACTCATCCTGAACATCTCCTTGTAAATGATTTGTGATCAATATTCTAAGTCTCTGCTAGTAGTCCTTCCCCAGGCTCTGCAAAGGAGGATTTTTCTTGGCGGAAGGTGAACCAGTAGAGGGGGTGAGTGCGCTATGAAGATCAAGGAGCCGGTAAATGCCCTGACACACTTCGCTATGTTTCTTGCTGGCATAGTTGGCTTGGTACTCCTGGTGTGGAAGGGGTGGGGAACGGTCCCGGGGGTTCTTGTGGCTTTGGTTTTCGGTCTCAGTATCATTCTGCTGTATGGGGCGAGTACCTTGTACCATTGGGTTCGGACTACGTCCAAGAAGGAACTACTACTGCGAAAACTGGACCACATCTCCATCTATGTCCTAATTGCAGGTACCTACACACCCGTTCTGTACTATGGCTTAGAGGGTAGGTGGAGGTGGGCTTTACTGCTTACCATTTGGGGCTTGGCACTTATTGGAGCCATCCTCAAAATCTGGCTGGTTCGTTTACCGCGTGCAATCACCGCAGGGTTTTACTTGGGTCTGGGCTGGATGGCTGTGATTCCCCTCAAGCAGCTTGTAGAGACTCTACCACGATCAGCCATCATCCTGTTGCTCGCCGGAGGGCTCGCCTATACCCTTGGTGCCGTAATCTATGCCACGAAGATTTTCAACTTCGTTCCCAAACGCTTTGGATTCCATGAGGTTTTCCACATCTTCGTGGGTCTGGGCACAATTCTGCATTTTTTGATGGTCTTCCTTTTTGTCCTGTAGGCGGGGAAAGTGGGATGCCCACAGTAGAGCGGAGAGTTGTTAGATGACAAAGAACAAAGAGATAGTCTTGGTTTTGCTGATTACCTTTCTATACCACACCATGAACCAAATGTTCGTACCCACCCTGCCCCTTTACATCAGCGATCGAGGTGGGGGAGAAGTGGTGGTGGGAGGGATAGTGGGTCTCTTGTCGGTTGGAGCGATTGTGGCTAAAGCCTATCTGGGAAAAACCGCCACTCGTCGCTCCAACCTTTTTGTGCTTAGGATCGGTTTGGTCACCGCTACCTTGGTCCTGTTTTTGTACCAACCCTTTTTCGGCTTCGCATTCTTAGCTTTGGTACGCCTGCTGCAAAGTCTCGGGCTCGGGGGGTTTGTGGTGGGAGCCCAGGGAATGCTTTCTGACCACACGGAGCGCCAGAATCGCGGTTTTTTCTTCGGCATCTTTGCGGCCATGATCGGCCTGGGTATGATGGCTGGTCCGTTGCTAGGGAGTTTCTTGGCCGAGAACCTTGGCTATCCCATGCTCTTTCGGGGGGCAACCTTAGTGGTTGGTTTGGCCGCTGCTTTGAGCTTTATGATCAAAGAGAAAGCCAATATGAGCGGACCTGGGATGGGCCGTAAGTACCAACCCCATTCCCCTTGGAAGAACAGGGAGCTCCTGGTATTGAGCGGAAGTATGCTGGTGAGCGCCGCTGTTGTCGGAGCAACCTCCTCCATGCTTACACTTCACGCCAGGGCCGTGGGGATTGCCAGCCCCAGTTTGTTCTTCAGTCTACTTGCCCTAGCATATACCTTAAGCGGTGCCGCTTGCGGACATTTATCCGACCGCTTCGGACGCCATGCCCTGATCATTCCAGGCTTTGGTCTTTTGATCCTAGGGCTATTACTTCTCGCTGGATTGAACGGGATGACCCTTCTTATTCTCGCCGCGGTTCTCGTGGGAGTGGGCTTTGGTTGCGTGAACACAGTACTGATGGCCATGGTGCCGGGGGTAAGTGTTAACGAGGTGGATACCGCCAATGATCTGGCCTTCTTCAGCAATGCCTTCGATCTGGGAATTGTTGTGGGCTCCATGGGCCTCTCCTGGCTGGCGGCCAAGTCCTATGGTCTGTTTTGGCTTGCGGTGGCGGTTCTCAACGTCTTTGGGTTACTGTTATACGTAAGGTGCAATCCTAAGCAGCGAAGTGCGAGGGCCTAGGTATGACCTGAGCCCTTGTTCTTTAGTTACTGTCTAGTTCCTGAATGTAGAGATTGGCTTCTTGCACCGCATTGCGGAAGATTGGTTCAGGATTGACGTTGCCATACAGGGCTTCTTCTGCGGCCACACCAAGAATGCGGGAGATGTCCGCGTAACTCACTGTGTTGGGCCGAGCCCTAGAGTACTCAAACTGATCAAGAACCACCTGCATGTACGGCTCACGCTGGAGGTATTGCTGGTAGGCGTGGGAGTCTCTCACCGAGAGCCTCAGGGGAATATAGCCCGTGGCTATGCTCCACTTGAGATTGTTCTCTTCGTTCGACATCCACTCCACAAATTGCCAGGCCGCTTTCTCCTTGGCTGGAGTTGTCTTGAATATGGCCAGACTGCTGCCACCGACGCCGGTGACAGTATGTTTATAGCTTGGAATCGCTGCCACTCCCAAGTCGAAGTCTACTCTGTCTTTCGTTGCTGCAATGGATGACGTGCTAGAATACTGCATGGCAATGCGTCCGGTCTCAAACCCCTCTGCGGGAGGAGAAAGGGATAGAACTTTGTGTTTGTGGGCCAGATCGATCCAGAACTGCGCTGTTTCGATGGCGGCCTGGCTGTGGAAGACAGCCTCTGTGTAGTCCTCACTGTACAACTCGCCTCCTGCTTGCCACAGGAAGGTAATAAAGGCATACATGGATCCTAGGTTAGCTCGGGTAGTGAAGTTCAGGCCCCATTCATCAGTTCGCCCATCTCCGTCCAGATCTCGGGTTAGGGCATGGGCGTATTCCACGAGCTCATCCCATGAGGTTGGGGGTTGCTCCGGGTCCAAACCAACCTCCCGGAACTTGTCCTTATTGTATAGAAGGATCTGGTTACTTAAGGAAAAAGGAACGGTCCAAGCTTCGCCACGTACGGTGACTGTGTCCCGGGACACTTGGCTGAAGTCCTGTAAATACTCCTCGGGGTTGACAAAGTGGCCCAGGGGCAAAAGGGCACCGGTGGCCACCATTAGGGGAGGCCAGAATTGATCCACCAAGGCGACATCAGGCGGGACGTTCCCGGCCACGGCCGCCAGCAGTTTGTCCCTGGTGCCAAACTGGTTTCCCGTATAAAGCACCTCCACCTGGATCTGGGGATGCTGGGCATTGAACTCTGCCACCATTTCCTCATGAATTCTGGCGTTGTCCCCGCCGAGGTAATGCCAGTACGTGATGGTTGTGACATTGGCGTGGCTTGGTGCGGAAACAAGGATCAAAATGGCAATAAACAGAATGACCTTTTTCAACAGAATGACTCCTCTCAAATTGAACTTGGAGACTGAACAGAAAAAAGAGCAAGCTGAAATTCTTCAGGTTGCTCTTGACTTGCACGGCAAAGACTCGGATGCCGCCTACTCTTCTCTCATCCAGACTATACTGTCGGTTTTGGAGTTTCACCAAATCAGCCATCGTTTTGATCGCTCGCGGACTGTAACCGCCGGTGGGGAATTGCACCCCGCCCCGAAGAAGTTTCTATGCGCTTTTCGGATTAATTATAGCGCAGACCAAAAGGACAGTCAAGGACGACTGCTCTGCGTTTCCTGGGGTACTGGGCGGGAAGAGGCGGTTATGGCTGCCTCCCTTGCAGCGACCTCTAGGAGTAAGGCGGCGCCTCACGCAATCTTGAGAGACGCCTAGAAGGTCCCTAGGATGGAAAAAGGCCCCCGCAAGGGAGGCCTAGCCCTCTAGAAACTGGTTGGTATACAGGCGGTAATAGTATCCCTTGGCAGCCATCAATTGGCTATGGCTGCCCTTTTCTTCGACCTTTCCGCCACGAATGACGAGAATACGATCGGCAGAACGTACCGTGGACAAGCGGTGGGCGATGATGAAGCTGGTTCGCCCCTTCAAGACCGTCTGAATGGCGTCTTGAATGAGCATTTCTGTTTCGGTATCGATGGATGAGGTGGCCTCATCCAGCACGAAAATGCTGGGATTAGCCAAAATCGCCCGGGCAAAGGAGATCAGCTGTTTCTGGCCCGTGGATAGCAGGCCGCCTCCTTCGCCCACCTCCGTATCGTAACCCTTAGGCAATTTCGTGATGAACTCGTGGGCGTTCACCATCTTGGCCGCCTCTTCCACCTCCGCGTCGGATGCCTGTAGTCTCCCATAACGGATATTCTCTCTGATGCTTCCAGAGAAGAGATGAGGACTCTGCAGGACATAGCCCAAGTGGCTCTGCAGCCAGGAGAGGGGCCTCTCCCGGTAATCCACACCATCGATGAGTACCCGTCCTTTAGTGGGTTCGTAGAAGCGGCAGGCAAGGTTGACAATAGTGCTCTTGCCAGAGCCCGTTTCGCCCACTAAGGCTACGGTCTGCCCCGGTTCAACCTTCAGGTTAAAATCCGTGAGGACCGGCTCTTGAGGATTATAGGCGAAGGAGACGTTTTCGAATTCAATGGCACCTACAAGAGGTGGGCAGTTCCGGCCAAGTCCAGGTTGATCCTTTATCTCGGGTTCTGTGTTCAGCAAGCCCATGACCCTTTCGGCAGAGGCATGGGCCATCTGCAGCTCCGCAAAGATCCTGGCGATTTCCCTCACTGGTTCAAAGAACTGCACCGTATAGGAGACAAAGGCCACAAAGACCCCGTAGGAGATGGTTCCTGCCACGACTCCATCACCCCCAACCCACAAAGTGAGACTGGTTCCAATGCTTCCCAACACAAGGACGATGGGTAGAAACAGCGCAGAAAAGGTGGCCGCTCGAATACTCGAGGCTCTCAGCCCCGAGGTGAGAGTCTGGAATTCCTCCAAATTCCGATCTTCTCTGCTCAGAATTTTGGTGGTTGTAGCCCCTATGATCCCTTCGTTGAAAGAACCCGTAATCTTGGAGTTGACGCGGCGCACATCCCGGTAGGATCGTAAGATCCTGCGCTGAAAATAGACGCTGGCTACCGCCAGGATGGGTAGGATGCAGACTGTCAAAAGGGCCAATCGCCAGTTCATGCTAAACATTACAATGGAATAGAACAACATGGCCACGCCGCCCCACAAAAGATCGACTAGGCCCCAGCCCACAACGTCGCCTAGACGGTTCACATCACTGGTGAGCCGGGCCAATAGCCATCCTACCGCTCTTTTGTCATAGAACGAAAAGGACAGCTCATGGAGGTGCTCGAAGCCCGCCTGACGGATTGCGTAAGTGAGCGAGGTTTCTACCTTGCCCGCCATGTTAATAAAGAGGTAGACACTGGCACTTTGGTACAGCACCAAGAGCAGGAACGCCCCGGCGAACCAAATGAGCCCGTCGGTGTTTTGGGGAACCACAAAGCGGTCGACTGCAATTTTTGTCATGTAGGGAAAGAGGGCATCCCCTGCGGCCAGGGCCACTGACCCCAACATAGCGAAGAGAATGTAGCGCCTGTAGGGCTTTGCCAATTGCAGGATTTGCCGCCATAGTCTAACATCAATCTTCTCTTCGTGAATTTCTTCTTGCATCATTACCTGTTGCATAGGATCACCTTTTTAAGCCTTAGCTTCGGCTTCAAGCGTATTTTGGATATCCCAAATGGTGCGATACTGCCCAGGGGCAGCCATCAGTTCCTGATGGGTGCCGCGTTGCACGATTCTGCCGTGGTCCAGCACCAAGATCAGATCCGCCCTGGCCAGGCTGGTTACTCGATGGGAGATCAGGAATGTGGTGGCCTTGCGGCCTCGTTTTTCTAGAGCATTGCGAATGGCTAGGTCCGTTTCAGTATCGACTGCACTTAAGGAATCGTCGAAAATCAAGATTGGACTGTGGGTGATGAGCGCTCTGGCGATGGCGATTCTCTGACGCTGTCCGCCAGAAACCGAGACTCCACGTTCACCCACAAGGGTTTCATAACCCTGATCAAAGCCTTGGATCACGTCATGGATTGCTGCTTCTTTGCAGATGGCATAGAGCTCTTCGTCCGGCACGTCGCCACTGGCCAAGGTGACATTTTCCCGAATCGTCTTGGCAAACAAAAATGGTTCTTGTGGAACGACAGCTACATGCTGGCGAATCCACCTCTTGTCGATGGTGTTGAGCTCCACTCCATCCACCTTGATGGAGCCTGATGCATATTCGTAGAGACGGGCCAAAAGGTGGACCAAGGAACTCTTGCCTGAACCCGTGTGTCCTAAAAGGGCGATAGTCTGCCCTGCTTCCGCCGTGAAACTCAGGTTTTCTAGGACCAACTGGTCAGGCTCATAGCCAAAAGAGACGTTTTCAAATACGATGTTCCCCTCAATCGGGGGCCGCAAGAAGTTTTCCTGCAGCTTTTCTCTGGGTTGGTTAAAAACCTCCTGGAGCCGCTCTGCGGCGACCAAGGCTTTCCCCGTGTCCGTGAGGATACGACCGAGTTGGCGGACAGGCCAAACCAGCATCCCAACATACGTGCCAAAGAGCACCATGGTACCGATGGTGATCTCCCCTCGGGCTGTGAAATAGGCGCCGAAAACGAAGACGGAACCGATTTGAAGAAAGGCGATCAGATCACTGGCAGACCAGTAACAAGCCAAAAGCCAGATCAGATGGTGGACTTTGTCGCGGTTCCTCTGATTTTTTGCGTCAAAGCGGTCAATCTCGTAGCTCTGATTAGCGAAGGCCCGCACTACCCGAATTCCGCTAAGGTTCTCCTGGAGCACCGTGGTGAGTTCTGCCTCCGCTTCGTCCGCTTCCCGAAAGGCCTTTTTTACCTTGAGGAAAAAGACGACAGCGAAGACGAAAATGACAGGTATGGCCATCATGGACAGCAGTGTCATGCGTAAATCTGACCGAAACATAATCGTCGTAATGAAAATCACCATGGAGAGTGAACTGCCCACTTCCACCAGCTGTGCACCGAGGAATCTGCGAATCGTGTCCACATCGGAGGTGCATCGTTGCATAAGATCCCCAGTATCAACCTCTTTGTGATACTTGTAAGGGAGGTGTTGGATGTGGTCATAGATCCGGTCGCGGATGTTCTTAGCAATATTTTCGCTGGCTTGGGCTGCAAGTCTGCCCCTGAGAAACATAAAAATTCCCCGGAATGTAGTGATGACAATCAACACAATCCCGGGGATCCAGAACGCTTGACCTATGTTCTCCACAAAGGTGCGTATCAATAGCGGCGCTGCGAGCGGCTCGCTTCCAATAACCGAGTCGATGGTAATACGAATCACCAAAGGTCCGGCCACGGCCGTCAAGCTAGCTAGCCCCACTGAGAGGAGGGCCCCAAGATATAACAGTCGATTATGTGCCATATAATGCCACAAGATGCGTACGGATTTCATACTAAGATGCCTCCTTTCATCAATTCAGAATGTGCACTTTTTCACTATAGCACCATTTTTTCCTTTCGGCAAGAGCCCTTTTGATTAGGAAATATTCTTTCCAAAGTTTGGTTGCATCGTCTCTCTTAGATTGATACAATAATGATATCAAAAACATATCAGTGGAGGAATCGTGTATGAAGGAAAAGACGCTAGCTGCAAGACCTGGCATGCCCATGTTGGTCCTCTTTATTTTGCTCTATCTGGCGATGATCGCCTTGATTGTGCTAGGAGGCAACCTTCTCAGTTCTGACCGGAACATTGGCGCCTTGCCGCTGGTGTTTGGCATTATTGGGGTCTTTGTCGGAATCATTCCCTTTTTCGGATTTCGGATTATCAAGCCCCAGGAGGCCTTGGTTCTGACCTTGTTTGGGAACTACACAGGAACGCTGAGGGAACCCGGATTCTTTTTTGTACATCCCTTTTCGTCGGCTGTAAATCCCGCAGCAAAGACTCGTCTAGGGCAGAGTTCCGATGTGGATCAGAGTGCGGCATCGAAAGTGATCGTGACCGCTCAGGGTGGGGGTCAGGTTTCTATACCCAGCAAGAAGATCTCTCTGAAGATCATGACTCTCAACAATGCCAAACAAAAAGTGAACGACGCCTTGGGTAATCCAGTGGAAATCGGTATTGCTGTGATGTGGAGGGTAGTCGATACAGCCCAGGCAGTCTTCAATGTGGATAACTACAAGGAATACCTTTCTCTCCAGTGCGACAGTGCGCTCCGGGACATTGTCCGCATCTATCCCTATGATGTGGCTCCGGGAATCGACACTACCGGGGACGGTTTGCCCGATGAGGGCAGTCTACGAGGCTCCAGCGCCGTCGTTGCTGAGCGCATCCGGCAAGAAATTCAGAAGAAAGTGAAAGACGCTGGTTTGGAGATTCTAGACGCCCGCATTACCTATCTTGCGTATGCGCCAGAAATCGCAGCGGTTATGCTGCAAAGACAACAGGCCAGTGCCATCATTGATGCTAGAGCCATGATTGTTGACGGCGCTGTGGGCATGGTGCACATGGCCCTTGACAGGCTGATGGAAAATGACGTCGTGCAACTCGATGAAGAACGCAAAGCGGCCATGGTGTCGAATCTGCTTGTCATACTATGTGGCAATCGGGATGCACAGCCCATTGTGAATAGTGGAAGTCTGTATTAGAGATGTCTAAGAAGCAAGTTCCGCTCCGTCTTTCCGTGAGACTTTATGAGGAGATCGCCGCTTGGGCCCAAGACGAGTTTCGATCCGTTAATGGGCAAATCGAGTTTCTGCTCACGGAGTGTGTTCGGCAGCGGAGAAAACGCAGTACTGATGCTGTGGAAAGAACGGATCATTCAGGTAAGGAATAAGCAAGCCACTGCAAGGTCGCCTCTTGGCGGCCTTCTTTGCCAACGACCCTAGGCTCCATTGTCTGGCCACGAAATCTTTACCGTCGTGTGAAGGGGAATACCCCCATTTCCTCGTATTATCTAGGTAAAGGCCAAGGAAACATGGGGAAGGGGAGTTCGTATGACATCCTATCAACCAGAACCCTACAAGATTAAGATGGTGGAACCCATCACGCTTTTGCCCAGGGAAGAAAGGCAGAAGTGTATAGCTAAAGCGGGATACAACCCCTTTTTGTTGCGTAGTGATCAAATTTACATTGACCTGCTTACAGACAGTGGTACAGGGGCCATGAGCGACAGGCAGTGGGCGGGACTGATGTTAGGTGATGAATCGTATGCGGGCAGTCGCAATTTTTATCATCTAGAAGAGACAGTCCAAGACCTGACAGGCTACGAATATGTCATTCCCACACACCAGGGGAGGGGTGCTGAGCAGATTCTGTTCCCCCTATTGGTTCAGGCCAAGGGCCAATACGTTCTAGGAAACATGCACTTCGATACAACCAAGGCCCATATTGAGTTGGCCGGGGCTAAGGCTGTCAACTTCATTATGGAAGAAGCTTTGGATACGTCCAAAGAGCATCCTTTTAAGGGTAACTTTGATCTGCAGGCCATGGAACGGTTTATCCAGGAGAAAGGCCGAGGCGCCATTGCAGCCATTGTGATCACTGTAACCTGTAACAGTGTGGGCGGTCAGCCCATTTCTATGGCGAATATCAAGGCGGCCTCTGCCATTGCCCACAAGTACGGAATTCCAGTCGTCATCGATAGCGCCCGTTTTGCAGAGAATGCTTATTTCATCAAACAGCGGGAAATGGGTTATGCTGAAAAGAGCATTCCAGAGATTGTCCGGGAGCAGTTCTCCTACGGTGACGTATTTACCATGAGCGCGAAAAAAGACGGCTTAGTGAATATTGGAGGAGTCTTGGCTATTCGGAACGACAAAGAACTCTTCCAGCGTTGTCAGTCGATGGTAGTCCCCTTAGAAGGCTTTCCCACCTACGGGGGACTGGCCGGTCGGGATATGGAGGCCTTGGCTATTGGCCTGAAGGAAGTGGTACAGGAAGACTATCTAACCCAGCGTATCTCGCAGGTACATCTCTTAGGTACACTCTTGCAGGATGCAGGTGTTCCCGTGCAGTCGCCCATCGGCGGCCATGCCGTCTTTGTAGATGTGGGTAGGATCTTACCTGAGATGCCTAAGACCCAGTACCCGGCCCATGCCTTTGCCGTAGCCCTGTATGTGGAAAGCGGTATTCGTGCAGTGGAGATCGGCTCCCTTCTCTATGGGCGCGATCCCGAGACCGGGGAGGATGGCCTGTCTGATCTGGAGCTTTTGCGCTTGACCATTCCTAGAAGAGTCTATACAGACAATCATATGCGTTATATCGCAGATTCCATCGCCCGGGTTCATGAGAAAAGAGAGGCAATCAAAGGCATGGCGTTTGAATATGAACCGCCGATCCTGCGCCATTTCACAGCCCGTTTTCGTCTGGTGGAATAAGCGTTTCCTTGGCAGCAGGCTGTAATCTGTAAAGGGTTGCCAAACAGCCTCTGACGACAGCACAATAAGGCAGATTGGACGAGGAGGTAGTTCATGACGAAGCTAGACCAAAGATGGGATCTTGAGACCATCTTTCCTGAAGGGAGTTCCTCCCCCCAGCTGCACCAGCAGCTGGACAGGGTGAGGGCGGAAATCGCCGGGTTAAGACAGAAGGTGAAGGTACTTACCCCGGATCTACCGGTG
The DNA here is from genome assembly GCA_012838305.1 of Bacillota bacterium. Taxonomy (GTDB): domain Bacteria; phylum Bacillota; class Limnochordia; order Darwinibacteriales; family Darwinibacteriaceae; genus UBA5420. The sequence goes on from DUPN01000092.1 coordinate 57,314, forward strand.
GATGAGTTCCGGGCGCTAATCCAAGACATGCAGGATCTGCAGGCAAATCTAGGACAGTGCAGAGCGTTTATCAGCTGCTTGACGGCACAAGATGTACGGGACAGTCAAGCGCGGGTGCTGCAGGGCGATTTCGGACAAATCAGCGCATCATTGGCCGGAGTGTTCACCGCCATCGATCACATTTTTGTGGAGATCCCTGAGGAAAGATGGCAAGCGTTTCTGGATGATGATGGGCTTCAGGAACTACGTTTTTCCCTCAATGAGAGGCGTAATGTGGCTAGGACAAAGATGCCACCAGAGTTGGAGTCTCTTGTAACGGATTTAGAGGTCGATGGCTATCACGCCTGGTCCCATTTGTACTATACTATCGTTGGCGAAATGTCCATCGAAATGCAGCGGGATGGAGAAATACAGACATTGTCCATGGGCCAAGCGGCCAACCTTCTATCGGACCCTGATCCCAAGGTGCGGCATGAGGTTTTCTGCAAGTATGAGGACGCCTGGACCAAGAATGAAGAGCTTTTTGCTAGTACCTTGAATCATCTAGCCGGTTTTCGCATTAACCTCTACCGCAATCGCAATTGGGATGATGTGCTCTATGAGCCCCTGCAGCGAAATCGCATGGAGCGAGCCACGCTCGAGGCCATGTGGGCGGCGGTAAACGGCGGGAAACCCTATCTAGCTCAGTATTTGCAGAGAAAAGCCGAACTCTTGGGCCTGGATCAGATCGCTTGGTATGACCTAGGGGCCCCCGTGGGCGAAGCGGGAGGGGAGATCCCCTTTGCAGATGCAAAAACCTTTGTGGTGGACCAGCTTCGCAAATTCAGCCCAGCCATGGCCGACTTTACGCTGCATGCTTTGGAAAAACGCTGGGTTGAGGCGGAAAATAGAGGAGGAAAGCGTCCTGGCGCATTTTGTACCTCGTTTCCCCTCAGCGGCGAGTCTAGGGTCTTTATGACCTATTCCGGCACGATTAGCAGCCTAGGCACCTTGGCCCATGAGCTCGGACACGCCTACCATGGTCATCTGCTGAAGGATGCTCCCATCTTTTTGCGCCGGTATGCCATGAATGTAGCCGAAACCGCTTCCACCTTCAGTGAACTGCTCGTCGTGGACGGGGCGATCAGGGCCGCGGCCAGTCCTGGCGAGAGACTCGGCATTTTGGACGATAAGATTGGGCGTAGTGTCGCCTTCTTCATGGACATCCATTCTCGCTTTTTGTTCGAAACGCGCTTTTATGAAGCAAGGAAGAGAGGCATGGTCAGCGCAGCGCAGCTAAACGAGCTAATGACCCAGGCACAAAGGGATGCTTTCCTAGGAAGCCTGAAGGAGTACCATCCCCATTTCTGGGCGTCGAAGCTGCACTTCTACTCGACTGGAATGCCTTTTTACAACTTCCCCTATACCTTTGGATACCTCTTTAGTGCGGGGGTGTATGCCAAGGCTAAGGAAGTAGGTCCCAGCTTCGCCCAGAGTTATGCAGAGCTTTTGAGGGACACGGCGAAAATGTCCGTGGAAGGCCTGGCGCAAAAGCACTTGGGTGTGGATCTGACTAAGACTGCATTTTGGGAAGCCGCAGTCAGATTGGCCACCGATGATGTTGAGGAGTTCTTACAGCTAACACAAGAATAAAATGAGGGCTGCGGCCCTTGTTTTATATACCCCTGCATATTAGGGAGGGAGGAGATGCTGTGAGCAGTCCCGTAGAGGTTAGGCCTCGGGTCAAGCGCTTTGGATTGGTTGGAAATCCTTTGGCGCATAGCCTCTCGCCTTTGATCCATGAGCGCATTATGGAGGCCGTGGGCTTGAAGGGGTCTTACGAACTTTTTGATCTAGCACCGAACGAACTACCGAGGGAGCTGCCTAGGCTTTTGGCGAGCCTGGATGGGTTCAATTGCACCATACCCCACAAACAAGCTGTCATCCCTTACCTTAAAGATTTAGCCCCTTCGGCTAAGCTCTATGGTGCCGTCAACACCGTGTGTCAAAGCTGGGGGTACAACACCGACGGGGTCGGTTTCGCCTCCTGCGGCGTGCCCCTGCAAGGACAGCGGGTGTGCGTTTTTGGGGCAGGGGGGGTTGCCCGGGTCTTGGCTATGGAGGCAGCGAGAGCCGGTGCCACCAGTATTGCAGTCCAGGCCAGAAATGCGGAGCAAGCTACGGGCCTGGTGGACGCTGTTAGAAAGCAGGGGTATGGGCAGATCCACGCTCTGGCAGAGGGTGCAGACTCAACTTGCGATGTCATTTTGAATGGAACGCCGGTGGGTATGTGGCCCAATCTTGCCGGAACTCCTGTGTCAAACCGACAGATTGAGGGGGCCAAAGCGGTCTTTGATACGATTTATAATCCCAGCGCCACTGGCCTTGTGCTCCGGGCAAAATCCAGAGGTCTTTGGGCCATGGGCGGCCTGCAAATGCTGTTTGAGCAGGCGCTGGCGGCCCAGCGAATCTGGAACCCCGAGGTGGACTGGGAAAATTTCACGGATGGACTTAGGGGGGCAGGCCGGGGTTTAGCTCTGGAGGTGCTGCGTCGCAGCCCCTTCAAACTTGTACTCACCGGATTTATGGGCAGCGGCAAGACCCAGGTGGGCCAGGCTCTGGCCCAGAGATTAGGATCAGCACTGAACAAGTCTGCTCCATCCTTTGTGGATTTGGATCACAGGGTTGTGATCCGGGCAGGTCAAAGCATTCCGGAAATCTTCCGTTCCCAAGGGGAAGCAGCCTTTCGCAGTCTGGAAAGGGATCTGTTCGCAGAGGAACTGCAAAGGCCAGGTGCTGCCATCGTAGCTACCGGTGGCGGTACCTTGATCCAAGAAGGCCTGGCGGAGATGGTGCGCAGGAGCGGAGGCTTCATCGTGTATCTGGATGTTTCCCTAGAGGAGGCGCTGCGGCGCATAGGTCGCGACGACCAGAGACCTCTGCTACAAAGGGGACCGGAGGAGATTCGAGTGTTGTATGATCTTCGCAAACCTTTGTATGAGGAAGCGGCAGATTTGCGTGTCGTTGCTGACGGCAAAGTTTCAGACATCGTGGAGATGATTATGACTGCTTTTCGTTGGAATGGATAGGAGGCGGTGTCCGTGGCATCGAGCTGGGGTCAGCAAGTAACGATAAGTCTATTCGGAGAGTCCCATGGACCGGCCATAGGGGTTGTGATCGATGGTCTGCCAGCTGGTGAGATCCTGGATCTAGAAGCGATTCGTGGGTTTATGGCTCGGCGTGCACCTGGGCGCAGCCCATGGTCCACGGCACGGCAGGAAGAGGATACCCCCCAGATCCTGTCCGGAGTGTATCAGGGGAAGACGACAGGTACACCCCTGGCCATAACCATGGGAAACTTGGATGCCCGCCCCCAAGACTATCAGCGGCTGTCTTTTCTGCCACGACCGAGCCATGCGGATTACACTGGAATGGTTCGTTTTGGCGGGGCCGCGGATCCCCGGGGTGGGGGTCACTTTTCGGGTCGATTGACAGCTTCTTTGGGTGCGGCGGGAGCTGTCTGCAAACAGATTTTGGAGCGAAGGGATATTCAGGTTTTTGCCCGCGTTGCTGAAATCGGGGGAATAGCGGACGGACCTTTGGACACGGTAGAGCCTGACCCAAAGGTGCTGCGAGCTTTGGCCGACAAAGAACTCCCCGTACTTGATCAAGCTGCAGGGGCTAAAATGGTGGCGCTGGTAGAGAAGGTGAGGGAGGAAGGGGACTCTGTGGGCGGTGTTGTGCAGTGTCTGGTCTTAGGGCTCCCCGCTGGCCTGGGAGATCCGATCTTCGGTGGGGTGGAGTCCCGCCTGGCATCCTTGCTTTACGGCATTCCAGCGGTGAAGGCCCTGTCCTTTGGGGATGGCTACGCCGCTTGTCGGCGCAGAGGGTCGCAGAACAATGATCCATTTTGTGTTGACCCGCAAGGTCGGCTTGGGACTCTAACCAATCATGAAGGAGGGATCAACGGAGGAATTACCAATGGTATGCCCCTCGTTCTTCAGATAGGCATCAAGCCAACTCCCTCCATCGCGCGTGCGCAGCAGACGGTGAATATCCAAACGATGCAGGAGGAAACCCTTAGCATTCGAGGGCGCCATGACCCTTGTATTGTACCTCGTGCGGCCGTTGCAGTGGAAGGGGCCGTCGCTATTTGCATCTTGGACCTTTTGTTGGTGTCCCGTGGGGTGCAAGGATTGGGGGGAGCGGACGATGGGACGACTGGAAGACATCCGGCGGGAACTAGCCGCCATTGACCAGGCCTTGGTGGAGAATTTCCTGCGACGTATGCATATCGTGGACCAAGTGGCGGATTACAAGGAGAGTACAAAGGGCAAAGTCCACCTCCCTGAGCAGGAACGCAGGGTGATAGAACGGGGGCAAAGCCAGCTGCCTCCAGAACTCCAGTCCTATGGCAGGGTCTTCTTGGAGACCCTGATCCGCCTTTCCAGGGAAAGGCAATATGAACGTCTGATCGAAAAGGATGACACTTGGCAGCTGGGAAAGGCACTCCGGGAAGCGGACAGCCAGCAAGGTCAGGTGGGAAAAGTGGTCATCTCCGGCGAACTGACGGAGGCCTCTGCCTGTGCAGCAAGGGGCCTGTATCCCGGTGCTGCCCTGGCTCAGGCAGGGAGCCTCGATGACGCCTGCCGTCAGGTTGTGAACGGTTTGGCCGATCGGGCCGTCTTGCCCCTGCAGGAAGAGGTCTGTTTTCTCCTGGAAAAGCATGCCCTGTTCATTCAGTCTTGCTCCAAAACGTCTGGCGGTCCCGTTGTTGCTGTGGGTAGAGAACTCATTCTCCCCATCGGCCAGGGCGTTGTGAGCCTTTTGATTCACACGGCCCGAGGGAAGGAGTTTCCCTTGGTGCTGCAGGTTTTGAACGACCTCAACTTACGGGTAGTACAAATCCAATTTCTGCCCGGCTTTTGTTATTGCCTAGACTTCTTGGCCTCACCGGATAGTCCAGTGATCCTCAGGGCCCTGTACCAAGTGGCGCAGGAGACGGTTGGCCTGTGCCTTCTGGGTTGGTATGTCTAGCCTTCGCTCAGGATCAGCCGGGCCAACTCCAGAGGTTCAACTGGGATGCCATGCTTAAAGACCCGCATGTTGCCGCCGGAGATTTCATCGATCAGGGCGATATGTTGGTCTGGACCGATCCGGCCGAACTCGAATTTGATATCATAGAGATCTAGAGCTCTTTTCTGTAATTCGTTCTTGATGATGGAGCCGACTTCCCGGGTAAGATCAAGGAGGATCCGGTATTCGTCTTTGGAGAGGATGCCCAGCATAACAAGGGCATCTTCGCTGATGGGAGGGTCATGTCTAGCATCATCCTTGAGCGTGATCTCCACAAAGGCATCGAGTGGAGCACCCTGCTCTATATACTTGCCGTAACGTCGGTGAAAGCTCCCTACAGCGCGGTAGCGGCAGATCACTTCCAAACCTTCACCAAACACCTTTGCGGGCTCCACGGTCATCGTCTTTTTCTCGAGGTCAGCGGAAATAAAGTGGGTGGGCACTCCCTTTTTATGGAGCAACTCAAAGAAATACTTGGTTAAGCGCAGAGCTGCTTCACCAGCTCCTTCCATGGCTAGTCCCACCTGATTGGCACCTGGATCGAAAACCCCGTCTTCTCCCGTTACATCATCCTTAAACGTAAGCAGATAACGGCCGTCTTTTAGTACATGAAGGTCCTTCGTCTTGCCCTTAAATACAAGTTTCATGGATTTGAACTCCTTTCGGTCCCATTTTATCTAAGTGGCTGGTCCGGATCAATAGTCTTTACCCTGGATCGCATTGAACAAAAAAATTCGAAACAGCTTTCTGTGAAAAGCGGAAGGCGAATTAGGCACAAGTCCCGGATTCGTGAACTGCTGGGGTTTGGGTAGCCAAAACAGCATAGGACCTTGTTTTGGACCAAGTCGGGTGCGAAAGGCGAAGAAGGAATTGGGATTCGAAACATGAAGTAAAGGAATAGAAAAGAAAGAGGAAAGAAACAGAGGGAGTGTTCCAACGTGAAGATTTCTGTGGTGAAGACTACGACGCCAAGAGTCAAACCGGATCAGAACAATCTAGGCTTCGGAAGGTTTTTCACAGATCATATGTTCATCATGGACTATGCAGAAGATTTGGGATGGCACGATGCTCGCATTATACCCTATGGGCCGTTTCCCATGGATCCCGCTTGCGCAGTGATGCATTACGGTCAAGCTGTTTTTGAAGGGATGAAGGCTTACAGAAGTCCTGAGGGCAAAATCCTGCTCTTCCGCCCGGAGCAAAACATGGCTCGACTGAATCGCAGCAACCAGCGCATGTCCATCCCCCAGTTCGATGAGGACTTTGCCCTGCAGGCCATTACACAACTGGTCGCTTTGGATCGGGATTGGATTCCCGAAGCACCTGGTACAGCCCTGTACCTTAGGCCGTTCGTTTTTGCCACCGATTCGGTCTTAGGCGTTCGAGCGTCTTCGACCTATAGGTTCATGGTAATTTTGTCTCCTGTGGGACCTTATTACCAAGAAGGCCTTAATCCAGTGAGCATTTGGGTGGAACCCCATTATATTCGGGCTGTGCGTGGAGGCACAGGCTATGCAAAAGCTGCCGGCAATTACGCAGGCAGTCTCCTGGCCCAGAAAAACGCACAGGCGAAGGGCTATTCCCAGGTGCTCTGGCTTGATGGTTTAGAACGCAAGTATGTGGAAGAAGTGGGCGCCATGAATGTATTCTTTAATATTGGCGGCGTACTGATCACTCCTGATTTGGGAGACAGTATTCTTCCCGGCATTACCAGGGACTCGGTGCTGACCCTGTTGCGATCCTGGGATATCCCCACCGAGGAGCGGGATCTGGAGGTGGCAGAGATTTTCCGGGCCCACGCCGAAGGGCGGCTGGTAGAGGCGTTTGGCTGCGGCACGGCAGCGGTGATCAGCCCCATAGGCCGATTGGGCTGGAAGGATCAGGCCATCGAGATTGGCGGAGGGAAAATTGGTGCCATCAGTCAGAGGCTCTATGACACTGTAACAGGAATCCAAACGGGCCGGCTGGAGGATCCCTTCGGCTGGGTCTTGGAACTCGACAACTAGGATTCGAGTTTTGATGCCATAGAGAAAAGTCCCGCTGGACGGCGTTTCAGCGGGTTTTTTTGTGAATCGGGCAGCTAGAAGAGGATCATAAGGATCCAAAGGAGTAGTAGTAGGGGAGCGGCGCCGAGGAAGATGGGGAAGAGCAAGCGCAGAAAGGCCCATCCCAATTTAAAGAACAGCACGACGGGAATAAAGGCTAGGGAGAGGATGAAAATCGGACCTAGCAAACCCAACATAATCAAGCCGGCAATCAATACGATCAAAATGATGGGTATGGCGACTAAGGTCTTGATCAGCGGTGAATCGCCATCTATTTCGTAGATCACTTCACCACGATCATTGACTGTGCGTTTTGGTTTCGAGTTCGCTTGGTAGAGAGCGACTAGTCCCAGGGCAATCAGGACGAGGGGCCAAAAGATATGGGAACTGCGCAGAATTCCGAGATTGCCGAATAGAAAGTAACCTCCGAAGAGAATCAAAGCTAAGGCACCAAGATGTTTGGGTTCCATGGCTTGAACCTCCTTTTTTTCTTTAGTATAGCAAGATAGGAAGCATGGGGCAATTCGCCTCGGGTCTGTTTATTGTTCCGCCTCAAGGCTGAACTGAACAGAAATCTCTGAAGTTAGGCGTACCGAAGGGAGAGCTGGGTTTGGACGAACTAAGAAGTATTGTCCGTGCACATCGTAAACGATATCCCCTCTTAGAGCCAGTGGACTTGGCGAAATTGATCTATCAGAATGAATTTGGCAATGGTCACTTCATCCAGGATGAGGCGGCAAGTCTAGCCCGTTTGAAGCAAGAAGTAAGTCAGCTGCGTTCCAGCGGTTCCCAGCTCTTTGAGCCTATTGGCAACGGCCTTGATCGCCTTCATCTAGGGGCGTTAGGTGATACACTGCCCCTAGAGACGGTGCATCGATTCTTTGTTGTCACAGCCGCCGTACCGCGCGGCAGCGTCAGGGGTTTTGAGCAGAAACTAGAAGTCTTAAGGGAGCTATGTCCCGACGATTCGCTAGACTCCTTCCTCGCAGGATATCAGCAGGCTGGGTATCCACTCATCAGCCATAGCACCCGTTATAAGGAAGAATATGCCCCGAGTTATAGGGTAGTGCGTAGTGATTTCGCTTTGTATTATCCAATTTTCAAAGCGGTGGAAGAGCTGCTGCGCCAGACCGAACGGATCACGGTGGCAATTGATGGGCCAAGCGGTTCGGGGAAAAGCTCCTTAGGTCAACGCCTGCACGATGTTTACGGCTGTCCTGTGATCGCCATGGATCACTTTTTCCTCCGACCCGAGCAGCGCACAGAAAAACGTCTCGAAGCGCCCGGAGGTAATATTGACCATGAGCGCTTTCAAGCCGAAGTGTTGGAAAAGCTAAGAGGTGGCCGTCCCTTTAGCTATCGGGTCTATGACTGCCAGAGAGATGAGCTGACCAGAACTCACACTATCAGCCCCCATCAGCTCACCGTCGTGGAAGGCTGTTACAGCCACCATCCTGCCTTCGTCGGTGACCATGACCTAAGAGTTTTTTTGAAGGTGAGCCCCAATTTGCAGCGCAGCCGGCTTTTACAGCGCAATGGCCCCGCCATGTTAAAACGGTTTTTGCAGGAGTGGATTCCCCTGGAAGAGCGCTATTTTGCAGCGTTTGACATTCCGGGGCACAGCCAGATCGTCCTTGATACTGGTGCTAACGGATGGGACGGCCCAAAGGGGGTCTCCTAATCAGAAGACCTTCTCGATCAGGTCTTTCCTGGAACGCTTGGGAACATAATGGACGCCGCGGTCGTCTCTCCAATAGCGAATATCATCATCGCTCTTGGCTGTAGTCAGTCGAATCTCTTCACCAGGAGCACCTAAGGCCACTACAAGCTGAATTTCTAGATGTTCCGCAATGGCGAGGGCTTCACGCAGCCGCGGACGATCGATGGAACCCAAAAGACAAGCGCCAAAACCCAGCTCACGAGCGCCCAGGAGAATACTTTGGGCCGCGAGACCAATGTCAATTCCTGGACCCTTGGACTTGGCGGGATCGCTCAGGATAATGATGTATGCGGTGGGTCGTTCGTCGGGATCCGGGCCAGGCCAATCCTTGAGATAACCGGCCCAGGACAGATGAGAAAACACTTGCGGCAGGACCTCCGGGTCCCTAACCAAAATGTATTTGAGCGGTTGTCTGTTGGAGGCCGATGGGGCCAACCTGGCTAAGTCAATTAGGCTCTCCAATTGATCCATGCTGGGTGCCGGGTCTTGCTCAAATCTACGGTAGCTGCGGGTTTCTTTCATCCATTCAATGAACATAAGGTACCTCCTTTGTACTTGGGACTGATGGTGTCAGTTCCAGAGAACTGTTATGCTTACTTTCTTGAAAGGCAGAGTTTTCCCTTGTGCCGAGAAGAAGCAAATCTTGTAGCAGGAAAAATCAGAAAAGCAAAGAATACTCTATTTACTACGCACGAAAGGGGGGATGATGCATCGAAATCAATCACAGGTGGAAATCCTTGGTAGACTTGGCGCGACAAGCAGGTTTTGCCGAACTGTACGGTTTAGTGGAGGAGCTGCACTTCAGGCGGCAAAACCAGAGATGCTGCTTAAAAGACTATGGACTCCAGGCCCAGTTGAAAACCCTCATTCATCTCATTCACAGGTATGGCGATCGCCAGGTGCGAGAGGGCAAACCGGACCAACGGATTTTGTCAGACCTAAAGAAGGCTAGCACCCACCTCAATCAAATTGAGCCCCGTGGTTTGCTCAAGAGGGTGCCCTCTACCCTGCATGTCTCGTGGCCTGAACTATTGACTGCCTTTGGCCTTGTTGTGGGCGAACAGCGTCTCTGGTCGTCTCTGGGATCTAGACTCAGGCCTTTGGAAAACTATCTGCAAATGCAGCGGTTCCTGTACTTTTTGTTTACTCGCCGCCTACTTCGGAGCCCTGAAGAGCAGAGGTACAAGCATGTCCTAGAAGAATGGGAACTCGATCAGCTTGGACAGGACCGTCGTGGTCTTAGCGACTGGACCAAGCGTGTACCGCTGCTTCCTCTGCAGTCGCAGAAGCTGCTCCTCTCTCCGGAGTTACTGTATGACGATTTGCTTGTGAAATACATAGAACTGGCATTGTTCTCGGAAAACCTGCAAACAACAGGACATCTGTATGTAGCGGAGCAGCGTTAAATTTTGCCCGTAATTATTTGACAAATCTGACGTAGTGATATACAATTCGCTTAAAGAGCTCCCGCAAGTTTATGTGGGGGGGAGGGAAAATGTTGTGGTGAGGTGCCTAGGCAAGGGGGCCCCTAGGTGAGGGAAGAAGCCTTGGTTCAAGCGGAGATAGGTCAACATAGCAGAACCTGGCACAAAAAACAAGGATAGACCCCATCGTGTGCAAGGTTCGAAGTAGAGAAAGGCAAACAGAGGAGCTTAAGGGAACGGAGCTCCTTTGTTTTTTATGCCTGTAGCCTGGTTTGCGGCAGGAGGTCGAAAAGGGGAGGAGTATAGTAGAATTATAGGAGCATCAACCCTAAACGCCACGAGGTGACGTATGCGTATTGAGGTGTCAAAGTATGAGAATTATATCGCTATCTTGCGGGAGGAACTGGTGCCCGCTGTAGGCTGCACCGAGCCGGCGTGTCTTGCCTTGGCCGGAGCTAAGCTTCGTCAGGTCCTCGGCGAGGTCCCGCAGACGATCACAGTCAAGCTGAGCGGAAACTTAATTAAGAATACTAAGTCCGTAACGATTCCCCATTCTAGAGGTCTGAAAGGAATTGCAGCCGCGATCTGGCTGGGGATAACGGGTGGAGATCCAGACCTAGGACTCGCTGTGCTCAGTTCCGTCACCGATGGGGATATACGGAATACGGAGATGCTCATGGAAGACGCTGCCCGGTGCAGCGTTGAGCTTTTGGACAGTGGGGCCAAACTGCATCTCGTCCTAGCAGGCACGGGGAGCCAGAGCCATGCTTTGGTTGAGATTGTAGATACGCATACAAACTTCGTGCGGATCGAAAAGGACGGCCAAGTGCTCTTGGGTCAAGTGACCGGCGCCGATGAACGGCGCCTAAAGGCGGATCGTTCGCTGCTTAATGTCGATGACATTTTATCCTTCGCTGACTCTGTTCACATCGAGGATGTGGAGCCCATTCTTAGGCCCCAAATAGAGTACAACACGGCTATTGCGGAGCAAGGGCTGGCGGGGGACTATGGCAGTAATGTGGGCCGGACCCTTATAGAGCATTTCGGAGATGCTGTGGGCAACGTGGCTCGTGCCTTAGCGGCCGCGGCCTCCGATGCTCGCATGGATGGTTGCCAACTGCCCGTTGTAATCAACTCTGGAAGTGGGAACCAAGGTATTGCGGCCTCGATCCCTGTCATTGTCTACGCCCAGCATCACCACTTGCCCGAGGAGAAGCTGCTTCGAGCCCTCTGCGTGAGCAATCTGGTTGCCATCCACCAGAAGACTGGCATGGACAGCCTTTCCGCCTATTGCGGAGCGGTGAGCGCGGCCTGCGGTTCCGGCGCGGGCATTGCCTATTTGCTGGGTGGCGATTATGAGCAGGTCTCTAGCACCATTACCAATGCCCTGGCGAATGTGGCGGGCATTTTGTGTGACGGGGCCAAGGCATCTTGCGCTGCCAAAATCGCCTCAGCTGTGGACGCGGCTATTGTGGCACTCACCATGGCTCTTGATGCGTCTAGGTTTGCCGATGGTGATGGCATTGTCAAGGCTGATGTGGAAGAGACCATTGATGTAGTGCGCAAGATTGCGTCGGAAGGTATGCGTGAGACGGACGTCACAGTGATTCGTCATATGATGAAGTAAGGGAGACCAGGAAGGATTGGGACGCGAATGTGTCGAAGGGGGCTATGATGGTTTCAAACGGTTTGCAGTGCTCGTGAACTTTTGAACCAAGATTCTTTGATGATTTAATTGCGCTATGCAACTAAAACATGGAATAGGGGGGCAGATATGCTCAGCGTGTTTAATCTGCAGAACAAAGTGGTTGTTATCACGGGTGGAACGGGTGTCTTAGGAAGTGAGCTTTCCCGCGGTCTGGCCAGGGCAGGAGCGAAGGTGGCGGTGCTCGGAAGGGATGCTGCTAGGCGAGATCGAGTTGTAGCGGAGATTCGACAAGAAGGGGGAGAAGCCATTGGCGTTTTAGCTGATGTTCTCAACCGAGACGATCTGCTGCGGGCTCGCAATGAAGTCCTGGCTCATTACGGAACCGTGGATATTTTGGTGAATGGGGCAGGAGGGAACAGCAAGCAAGCTACCACAAGTCCAGAACTTCCGCTTTTCGATTTACTCGAAGGGGAACTGGACTGGGTTGTGCGCTTGAATTTCATGGGCACACTGCTTCCAACCCAGATGTTTGGAGAAGTCCTTGCGGAGAAAAAGGAAGGTGTCATTTTGAACATCTCCTCCATGGCCGCGCTGCAGCCCCTCACCAATGTAGTGGGATATAGTGCCGCTAAAGCCGCGGTAAACAACCTCACCCAGTGGCTGGCCGTTCATTTCAACAAGCATTATTCTGCCAACATACGGGTCAATGCTATGGCACCGGGCTTTTTCCTAACGGAGCAGAATCGCTTTTTGCTGACGGATGAGAGGTCCGGAGAACTGACCCCTCGGGGCCGTACAATCTTGGAACATACGCCCATGGGGCGTTTTGGTGAACCTTCCGATTTGGTGGGCACGGCGATTTGGCTGGTATCCGATGCCAGTCGCTTTGTCACCGGCACGGTTGTGCCGGTAGACGGTGGATTCTCGGCATTCTCGGGAGTCTAGGATAAGGTGGTGCAATCTACATGAATAGTCGTTCACTTACACAGGGTCCCATTGACTTAGGAACCGTCCAAAGGGAGCTGGCCGCGTGGCTTGCCACGTTTGAACAGCCTTTGCAGCGAGTCTTGCTCATTCCGCCCGACGGCACCAGGGCTCACAGTATGGCCGGACCCATCACCAATATGCTCTATCACTTGCTTCAGCCTGCTGTGGTCAGGATTTTGCCCGCCTTAGGAACCCATGTGCCGATGACCCTTGAGGAGAAACAGAGGATATTTGGCGCCGATCTACCGTCGGAGATTTACCTTGATCATCACTGGCGCACGGATGTGGAAACGGTAGGGGTGGTACCGGAGAGTGTGATTCACGACGTTTCCGGAGGACTCTTGGATTACTCGATTTCCGTTGACATTAATCGAGAGCTCATCCAGGGGCAATACGATCTGATTTTGTCCATCGGCCAGGTTGTACCCCATGAAGTGGTGGGAATGGCCAATTACACGAAAAATGTTGTGGTGGGATGCGGTGGTAAGGACATTATTGACAAATCCCACTTCCTCGGCGCAGTCTATGGCATGGAACGGATGATGGGGAGGGATCATTCACCTGTACGGCAAGTATTCGACTACATAGAGGAGAACTTTTTAGCCGACTTGCCCTTGGCCTACGTCCTCACTGTTACCCAGACTAAAGACCAAATCACAACCCTGCAGGGTTTATTCTTAGGCACAGAGCGGAATGTCTTTACCCAGGCGGTAGCCAGAAGCCAAGTCTGTAACCTCGATCTTCTCAAAAAGCCATTTCAGAAGGTCATTGTCTACCTGGATCCCAGAGAATTCCGGAGTACCTGGTTGGGGAACAAGGCGGTCTATCGTACAAGAATGGCCATGGCCGACCAAGGAGAATTAGTGGTTTTGGCACCGGGAGTCAAGAGCTTTGGCGAAGATCCGGAGATCGACCGCTTGATTCGTGCCTTTGGGTACAGGACCAGTCAGGAGATTTTAGGCTTCGTTGAAAGCAAGACGGAGCTGGCCAACAATTTATCCGTGGCCGCTCACCTCATTCACGGTTCGTCAGAGGGGCGCTTTAGGATCACTTACGCCGTGGAGCATCTCAGCGAAGAGGAGATCCGGGGAGTCAATTATGACTACCTGCCCTTTGCCAAGGCTGCTGAACGGTATAGTCTGGCTGAGCTTAAGGAAGGTTACAACAGTATTCGCGGGGAAGAGGTTTTCTATATCAGCAATCCGGCTTTAGGTCTTTGGGCCTTGCAAAAAGACTTTTGCTGCGATTAAAACACAGAGGGGGATACATGAATGAGTCTACAATTGCGTGAGGATTGTACCTATGCTTTGCTGGTGCCCACTAGTATGGGAGTTCGCATTACGCCGGTGAATCGACAGCCTGTGTACTCCAGCGACACCTTTATGATGCATGTCACCAGCGCTGAGACCAATGTGGCCAGTATTTCTTCATACCTCGGCCTACCGGTGAAAGTATTGACAGCCTTTGTGAAGGGAAGTCCCATTGCCCGGCTAATCAAGGACAATCTGGCCAGCAGACATATGGACTATGAAGGCCCTGAGGTAGACCAGGGTGGACCCTGGGGCTATCGCCATCAGTTTAACATAGCAGATAGCGGCTATGGTTCCCGGGGGCCTAGAGTGCACAATGACAGGGCTGGAGAAGTGGGGCGAACCCTGAATGTCAAGGACTTTGATTTGGAGAGGATTTTCGGCCAAGAAGGGGTGCAGCTGATCCATCTCTCCGGCCTCATTGCTGCCCTATCACCGGAGACAAGTACCTTTTGCCTGGAGTTGGCCCGGGCCGCGAAGAAGTATGGAACACGGGTTTCCTTTGATCTCAACTATCGCGCTTCATTTTGGGAGAATAGGGAAGACGAGCTGCACGGGGTGTTTACGGAGATTGCCAGCCTGAGTGATGTTCTCATCGGCAATGAAGAAGACTATCAGCTCAGTTTGGGGATTAAGGGTCCCCAGGCAGGGGGTACAGACATTAACGCAGATATTCGCGGTTTCCAGGAGATGATTGGCCGGGTGAAAGAGGCATTTCCCAATACCTCTGTGTTTGCCAATACGCTGCGGGAGGTTGTTGATGTCAATTCCCATTTATGGGGGGCCATCCTCTTAGCTGGAGAGCAGTGGCATGTGGTCGAGCCGCGTCCGATCACCGTTTTGGACCGCATTGGCGGCGGTGACGGATTTGTGGGCGGTTTACTCTACGGTCTATTACGGGGTTGGGAGCCAGAGAAGTGGATTCAGTTTGCCTGGGCCACTGGAGCCATGGCCACCACCTTCTTGACAGACTATGCCCAACCCGTCGATGAGCAGCAGGTGTGGAGCATTTGGCAAGGTAACGCCAGGGTGCAAAGATAGTCAGAGAAGGAGAGAATGCAGATGTCAAAGGCGGACATTGGTCTCATTGGTTTAGCGGTAATGGGCGAAAACCTGGTCATGAACATGGAAAGTGAGGGCTATTCTGTTGCGGTTTACAATCGCACGCTAGCTCGAGTCAAAGACTTTGTGGAAAGTAGAGCCAAAGAGAAAAAGATCATTGGCACCTACTCCTTGGAGGAACTGGTGCAGAGCCTCAAAAAGCCCCGCAAGGTCATGCTGATGGTCAAAGCGGGACAGCCTGTGGATAGCCTCATCGAGCAGTTAATTCCACTCCTGGAGGAGGGAGACATTATCATCGACGGGGGCAATTCCCACTTCCCCGATACCATCCGCAGAACCCGTTATGTCGAGGAAAAGGGTTTGCTTTATGTCGGCACGGGAGTATCCGGAGGGGAAGAAGGCGCACTCTTGGGACCAAGCCTGATGCCAGGGGGCTCGCCAGCGGCCTGGCCGCATATTAAGCCCATTTTCCAGGCCATTGCAGCCAAGGTGGAAGACGGCAGTCCCTGCTGTGAGTGGGTGGGACAGGATGGTGCAGGCCATTTCGTTAAGATGGTACACAATGGCATTGAATATGGTGATATGCAGCTGATCTGTGAGGCTTACCACCTCATGAAGGTTCTTTTGGGTATGAGCTCCGATGCCATGCATGAGGTTTTCAAAGAGTGGAACGAGGGCGAGCTTGACAGCTATCTGATCGAGATTACCCGAGATATACTAGCCTACAAAGACGAAGACGGATCTCCTTTGGTGGAGAAGATCCTAGATACCGCCGGGCAAAAAGGCACCGGCAAATGGACAGCAGTCTCCGCTTTGGATGAAGGTGTTCCTCTGACTTTGATTGGAGAGGCTGTCTTCTCGCGCTTCTTGTCCGCGCTGAAAGAAGAACGAGTTGCCGCCTCCAGGGTTCTGTCAGGACCCCAGCCCAGCTTTGACGGAGATAAGCAAGGGTTTATCCGAGACATACAGCAAGCACTGTATGCAGCCAAGATTGTCTCCTATGCTCAAGGATACTCCTTGATGCGGGCGGCCGCGGGCAGTCATGGTTGGGATCTGAATTATGGAGGGATAGCCCTGATGTGGCGGGGAGGCTGCATTATTCGCTCCGCTTTCCTAGGGGACATCAAGAAAGCCTTCGACCAAAACCCCGATCTCGCCAATTTGCTGTTGGATCCCTTCTTCAAAGAGAAGATCGCCGCTGCACAAGGGGGTTGGAGAAGAGTGTGTGCTGCCGCCATGATCCACGGAATTCCGGTGCCGGCCCTGAGCGCAGCCCTAAGCTACTATGACGGTTACCGCAATCCCCGGCTGCCCGCGAACTTACTGCAGGCGCAAAGGGATTACTTCGGGGCTCATACCTATGAGCGGGTCGACCGGCCCCGAGGCGAGTTTTTCCACACGAACTGGACAGGGCAGGGGGGAAGCACCTCGGCCTCAACCTATGATGCCTAACCTTGAGACAGCAGGACAAACACGCCGCCTAACCTTCTAAGCGGCGTGTTTCTTTGTTACCTGCTCAGCATCTATAGAGTTTTGGCAAACCGGAAACCCTGATCATCCCAGTCGATGAACGGCCCTCGTTGCGCGACCATGCCGAGCTGCAGGGTCTTGGGGTCGTCACTCCAGTAACTTCCACCTCGCAGCACCTTGAACCAGCCCGTACTGGGAAAATCATCAAAGCACCATTCCGCTATGTTTCCGGACATGTCGTGTATGCCTAGAGCGTTGGCGTCTTTTGTACCCACGGGCTGGGTAGACATGCCGCTGTTCGTCCAATCCCAGAGATAATCACGGAAAGCTGTGGAGACTCCCATTCCATCTTCTGTCCAACAGGGGCCGGTCGTATCGCCGCTGGCATGACTGCCCGGAGTCCATGCTCCGTTCGTTTGGTAGCGGGCGGCCAGCTGCCACTCAGCGCTGGAAGGCAGGCGGAAGCCATTCGCCGCCAGATCCGGAAGCACCGAGAAGTCATCTGACGCATCGCGAATCGGACTTCCGTTGTCGGCTCGGTAGACACAGACTAGATCCTGACCGTGTTCAGCATGGTAACACTCGGTTAAAGCGTTACACCACACTAGGGTGTCAAACCAGGTAAGGCCAGTCACCGGGTGTTCGGGGGTGGGCTCCACTGCGGATTCTGTGTCACGGCTTCCCATCTGTCCTGGACTTCGGAACGTATATCTTTGCTCGCCCCTGTCTGGGTGGGTGGCCCAATCGTAGACCTCCTTCCACAGGGCATACGTTACCTCTGTTTCGGCCATCCAAAAGGGTTCGCTTACTTCCACCGCACCGGGGAGTTCCTCCGACGCTGTAATGGCGGGATCGTCAGATACAAACGTTCCCGCGGGGGCGTAGCGCATGTAGAAAGACCCATCTCCCACCTTGTACAAGGCGGGGCTACCTGGCTTGAAGCCGATGGGTGGCTTCTTTCCCCCCGTACAACCCGACAAAACCAGTGTTA
This sequence comes from Bacillota bacterium, assembly GCA_012838305.1. Lineage (GTDB taxonomy): Bacteria > Bacillota > Limnochordia > Darwinibacteriales > Darwinibacteriaceae > UBA5420. Next base: position 75,026 of record DUPN01000092.1, read on the forward strand.
GAATAAACAGCCAGACGACCACGGACCGTATACTCTTTTTCGACACTTTCTAGCCTCCTTTTGTCAAAACCGGGATGTCAATATCCGCTGCAATTTCCATTTGTTGATTAGGTCTGTCAGTTAATGGATAATCCTGCCGGTTTGCCCTCAACGAGAGTTTTTTTCGTGAGCTGGGTAAAATAATCGGGATCAACCTAGGGAGCGTGATGGTATGGGCTGGAATGGTTGGCCCTTTGAACGAGTGGTGATCCTGTTTACCTTGCCTGTTTTTCTCCTGATCTGGGTACAGGTGACTTTGCTGCACTATCGACAGAACTTTAGGCATTGGTCCCAATGGGTTCCAGTGCTGGCCTTACCGACGATCGCTTTGAACGCACTGCTTTTTAGTCTGTGGAACCTCAGCTGGCTGCGAACTCTGTTCATCATCCTCTGTCTAGGAGATATCCTAGGAGGTCTCACCGGTTTTTACTTTCATTTACAAGGGGTAGGAAAAAGGGTAGACGGCTACCGCTTGCAGAACTTCTTGGTGGGGCCGCCTGTGGTGTTGCCCTTGATGATCACGGCAACAAGTGTCTTGGGTCTCTTGGCCACCTACTGGAGTTGAGGCTATGGACAGAAAGGGACAGGGGCTCTACCCTGGCTATGATGTTTTGGCTCTGCAAGATGAATGGGATGCCGTAACGCGTCAGATTGTTAACAAGCGACTTGGACCGTTTCAGTATAAGGTTTGCTCCCACTGGGAGCAAACGATGATCAAGACCCTCGCCGAGCATTTGACCTACGACTGTCGAGATGAGGTTTTGACCTGGATTACAGCCCATGTAGACCAGCAGCTCGCCAGTCCTACGGGGGAGGCTCAGCGCAAGCCGAATACGCCGCCCCAAAGAGAGCTGATTCGAGGGGGCCTAAAAATGTTGGACGCTTGGTCAAAGAACCAATATGGCCAGGCCTTTCTCCAACTGGAACAGGATCAGCAATTTCAGATCATCAATTCCTTGCAGACCGGTAGCCTGGAGACGATCAAGGGGTGGGATCACTCCCTGCAAAAGGATCTGTTCAAGAAGCTCGTTGGATTGGTTATCGAGGCCTATTATTCGCATCCTTGGACCTGGTCAGAGATGGGCTACGGCGGGCCGTCCTATCCCCGGGGCTATGTGCGCATAGGGCTCGGAGTCACCGATCCGTGGGAGCCGAAGAGGGGGCCATCCCATGCATAACTGCGATCATTACAATGGGGAACGCTATCCCCACATGAAGAACCGGAAATTTGTGAAGCAAGAAGTGGACGCAGTTGTGGTGGGACTAGGAGCGGCAGGTGGAGTGCTCCTCAGTGAGCTGGCAGGAGCCGGCTTCAATGTGGTGGGGATTGAAGCAGGTCCGTTCTGGAATCCGCAGGAGGATTTTGCCAGTGACGAGCTTCATGCCAGAACCTTAGCCTGGAACGATACCCGCCTCTCCACAGGCGGCGACGCCCTGCAACTCGGGGCCAACAACTGTGGTCGGGGGGTAGGCGGAGGCACCGTCCACTTCACGGGAGTCTTCTATCGGTTCCACGAAAGCGACTTTAGAGTCCGTACTCTAGATGGGGTTGCTGAGGATTGGCCCATCTCTTACCAGGATTTAGAACCCTATTATGCCAAGGTAGAAAAGGACATTAAAGTCAGCGGGCCCAAGGACTTCCCTTGGGGTTCCTTTCATGGTCCTTATCCATATCCCGAGAGGGAACCCATCAGCGCCAACTCCCAGATCTTTCGCCAGGGCTGTGAAGCCTTGGGGATTCGGAGCACTGTAGCCCCTTTGGCCATCCTATCGGCGCCTTTTGATGGACGTCCCCCTTGCATTAATCGTGGCTTCTGCAACCAGGGCTGCCTGCCCAATGCTAAGTTTTCCACTTTGATCCACCATATCCCAAGGGCGATCCAAGCAGGGGCTGAAGTGCTCAGCGACTCCATGGTAACTCGGATCCTAGTGAATAGGCAGGGGCGGGTGACAGGCGTTGAGTTTAACCATGATGGAAAGAACTACGAGCAGAAGGCGAAAATTGTGATTGTCTCCGCCTTTGTAATTGAGACTCCCCGGCTGCTCTTGAATTCAGCCTGTCCGCAGTACCCCGACGGCTTGGCCAACAGCAGCGGTCTGGTGGGGAAGTACGTTATGCCCCATAGTGGACATGATGTCCATGGCAAATTCGATCAGGAGATTAGGCTCTACAAGGGGACACCTGTTATGGCTGTGAGTCAAGACTTCTATGAGACCGACCCGGGCCGGGGGTTTGTGCGAGGGTATTCCCTTAACGCTCACGGAAGCCGACCCGTGGCCATGGCGTCCATGTTAGCAACAAATGGGGGAATTTGGGGGAAACGGCTGCGGGAGATCATGTTGGAATGGAATCACTATGCCCGGATCACAGTGGTGGGTGAGGTATTGCCCAATGTGAACAACTCTGTCTCCCTTAGTGATGAAAAGGACGAATACGGGATTCCGCGGGCTCAAGTAAGTTTTAGCTATGGGGAAAATGACCAGAAACTGATCGCCCACGGGATCGAAACCTGCAACCAGATTTTCGAGGCAGCAGGCGGCCAACGCGCCTTTGTGGTGCCAGACTCCGCCCATCTGATGGGTGGCTGCCGTATGGGTCATGATCCGAAAGAATCGGTTATAACGGGGTTTTGTCAAAGTCATGACATTCCCAATCTATTTATCTGCGATGCCAGCGTCTTTGTTACTTCGGGTGGTGCAAATCCTACAGAGACTGTGATGGCAATAGCCTCTCGCACAGCACAGCACCTAATTGAGCAGAGGGGCAAACTGCTTTCCGGTACAAGCAGGCGGAGCATCCATTGACCATCTATTTTTCCTTCTTGCGGACCAGGGAGAGGCCGCCAAAGCCACTAATTACTGCCGCATAGAAGCCTAAATCGTACCACCAGCCGGTATTGGCTACCTCATAGACACGAATGTGATCCCGAAACAGTCCCAGAACGAGGGAAAGGGGAGCCATCCAACCATGCCAAATTCCCCACAAAAACCCAGCAGGGTCCTCCGGTGTGTTCCTTCCATCACCTGGCAAACAACCCGTCAACAGCACAACAACAGTTAGCAGCAAGAACAAACCCCAAGCTCTCTTCATGAAAAATCTCCTCTCTGCGCTTAAGAACGTAGCGTTTCGAATGTCTCCGCCAATGTTTGATGTTCAACGCCTGTCGCCTCAAACTTGAGCAATTTGAAAGTCAATTGAACACAGAAGCCCGTCAACAGTCCACAGATCACTGTCCCTAAGCCCACCATGCCTCCGAGCCGCCATCCGCACAGCAGGGCGGTCAGCTCGATTGCTCCGCGGCAAAAGCCGATGGGCAGTTTTGTTCTTCTGGTTAGGGCCACCATGAGGCTGTCACGGGGTCCCGCCCCAAAGCCTGAGTCCATATAGAAATAGGAACCAAGGGCGATCACAAAAAGTCCCATGATGAGCATGAACAGGCCCGTCAGGAAATTGCGAGCCACAGGGAGGATTTCTAGGCCCAGGATCACATCTAGGAAGAAGCCAATTGCAAACATGTTCAGAATACTCCCCAAACCAATCTTTTCCTGGAGCAAGAGTGTGATGGCAATGATCACCAGCCCCACCACAATGGAGGCGGTACCAAAGCTTATGTTGGCAACGTTGGCGATACCGGCATGAAATGTGTCCCAAGGAGCATACCCGATGTGGGCATTGACTGTCAGCGAAATGCCCAGAGCATAGAGGAAGAGACCCCATAGTAGACGCACCAGCCGCCGGATGAAATCCCCCAACACCATCTCTCCTCTCTGCAGAGCATGTTTTGCTTATTATACCATGCATCGCATCATCTGTGATCAGCCATCGATGAGTCCAGGAAGAAGCGGAGCGACATCTGTCCAAACATTAGTTAGCGGGACAAGCCCTCTGGGGGATGAAATCCGATTCCGGATCAAGGAGGGTTTCATTTCCATTGTGCCGAAAACTTGATTGTCCTAAGGAATACATGACTGATGGAGGAAGACAGTGAAGAAATCAACGACAAAACAATCGACAAGACAATCGACAAAACACCTTGTGTTA
>DUPN01000093.1 GCA_012838305.1 Bacillota bacterium
GGTGCCTCTTTTTTGCTCCCGTGAAGTGACCGCTGGCTATCCCTCGCTGAACTCGCCTGGGCCGTTTTGAGTGTAAGCCTAACTTCCTCAAAAAAGTCGAGCACCAACGCCAACAGCATCTTGACATACCTAGAAAATCTAGGTATGATTTTGGTAATACATAGCAGTTCTATGTATGGGATCGGAGGTTCCTATGGATGTATCAAAGGATCTAATTGCAGCCTCAGCCACTCCCCTCATTTTGGCCATCCTGAAGGGGCAGGATAGCTACGGTTACGAGATCATTAAGCAGATCAAGGAGGTATCCGACAATGAGCTCGTCTGGACCGAAGGCATGCTCTATCCTGTGCTGCACAGGTTGGAGAGAAACGGTTTGGTTGAGTCGTATTGGCGCAAATCCCAGGCTGGACGGAAACGCAAGTACTACAGGCTGAAAGAAGCCGGCCTCCTGGAGTTGCAGGAGCACAGGAAACAATGGGAACTGGTGTATGCAGTCTTGTCACAGACAATTGAGGACAATGATGAAAGAAGGGCGAATCCCGATGTTTGATTTAGAGGCGAATGTGCAGTCCTGGTCTGATTATCTGCGGGCCCGGGGGGCGTTAGAGGAAACGGATTTACTTGAACTGGAGAGCCACCTGCGTGATCAAATCGATGATCTGACACAGAGCGGTCTTAATGAAGAAGAGGCTTTTTTGATCAGCGTGAAGCGCTTAGGCAGTGTCAGCCTGATTTCGGAGGAGTACTCCAAAGTAAACAGCGAAAGTCTTTGGAAGTATTTGCTTCTGGACCCCGGGGATCCGCTGGCCAAATCACGCAGCCGGCGCCAAATCGTGCTGGTGATCCTCTTCTCCTTGCTGGCCGGGACTGCTGCCAGAATACCCACTTTCTTTGGCATCGAAATCGGAAGCCTAACCTATTTCAAGAACCTCAGCTTCTATATTCTGCCCTTGGTCGCTTTGTTTCTCACCGTCAAACATGGCGGCAGCGCTAAGCTGCGCTGGGTTCTTGCGGGGATTTTTGCCTTCAGTTTGGTGGTCGTTAATTTCTACCCCTCCTATGAACCAAGGCACACTGAAACCTTGACAGCCATCCATCTTCCTATCTTGCTCTGGTTGGTTACAGGCCTCGCTTATATGGGACGGGACTGGAAGACGAGCAGGGCCCGCATGGATTTCCTGCGCTTCACAGGGGAAAGTGTGATTTACGGCAGTTTGCTCCTGCTCGGACTGATGGTCCTGATCATGTTCACGATGTTCATCTTTCAATCTATCTCCATTGATCTGGAACCCTTTGTAGAGAACTATTTGCTGATCTACGGCGGCTGTGCTGTCGCCATGCTCACGGTGTATCTGGTGGAAGCCAAAAAGAGCATTGTGGAAAACTTCGCTCCCATACTGGCCAAGATCTTTAGCCCCTTGTTTCTCCTGACCATGCTGGCTTTTTTGGTCGTAATGATTGTCACAGGAAGCAGTCCCTTTACGGAAAGGGAGTTCTTGATAGGGTTTGATCTGATGCTCGTTGTGGTGCTGGGGCTGGTCTTGTACACAATCTCCGCCAAGAACATCCATGACAAGCGGACAGTTTCTGACTACCTCAATGTGGCCTTGATTGCAGCGGCGATCATCGTTGACGGCGTGGCCCTCTCGGCCATCTTGTTTCGGCTCTCGGAATACGGGATTACCCCTAACAAACTAGCTGCCCTGGGTGAGAACGTGCTGCTCTTGATCAATCTCGCCGTCCTGCTGGTGCTCTATGTCCGCTACTTCATGGGCAAAATTGAATTTCAAGGGATCGAGATTTGGCAGACTCGGTACTTGACGGTGTATGCTCTGTGGATGGGGATTGTGGTCTTTGTCTTCCCCCTTATCTTCCGCGGGGTCTGACCCCTGGTCGGTGTAGTGTCTGTGGTGCTCGTTCCGTGGATTTCCACTTTGGGCAGGACTTCCCAGCTTGGTGGAGAAAAACTGGGAAAAGAGCTATACGTCTTTGTTTAGGGTAGGTTTTTTTGGAATTTAGTCTTGCGCCTTGAGCTGAGCGCTGTTCGCGTCTAGGACTGCGAGGCGGGGAAGGGGTCTTTTCGGTGTTGAAAAAGGCAGTTGTGGGTGTATTGGTAGCTTTGACCTTGGTGGTAGGGAGTGGATTTGCTGACGTTGGGCCAGGTATTGTTCGGGCGCAGCAACACACGGAGATAACGCTCAAGCCGGTCGAGCAGGTACGGGACTACTACATTGAGTATGCAACCCAGCACGGTTGGGAGAAGCTAAACGATACCATGCGGGAAAAGGCCATGGCTGAAGTGATTTCGGAGGGACCATTTGTGACCACTGCAAGCCGCCTCTACACGCCTAGGGTGCTGTGGGTCGAGAGAATGGCTAATGCAGATTACTACTTCCGGGATTTCGATCAAGCAGAAAAAGAGTTTTACGACGATTACTATGTTGATCCTGCAGATGGAACTAGCATCATGACAGTCTTGGGGAGCAGCAATCGCAGAGACTTGCAGGACGACAGCATAGAGTTTATTGTCAGAGATTCCACCGGGAAGGTCTATCGGGATTGGGAGGTGTTTACCGTTCCCTATCCGGTAACCGAAAGGACTCTTTTGGGCATCACTCTCTATAACGTTACGTATGAACTGTTCGTTGATGGTGACTTCAGTGCAGTCGATTCTATTGAGCTTTTCGTTTTAGTCGACGGTTTGGTGGGGCGAGCTGAGCACCGGTGGATTCTCGAATGATGCCAGACTGCTGATCAGCTTGCCTTTGTCCGTGATAACCCGCTGTTCCAGATATAGGTGTACAGTAGGTCAGAGGACTAAGTAGGCCCCGTGATCTCCGGGGTCCACTCAGCCGCTTGACTTCTTGATTATCCAAAGGCCTCCAGCATCGTTTCTCGTCAACCATCGTCCCTCTCAGGCAAGACTTGGAGATCTGGCAGACTAGGTCTTTGACGGCTATGCTCGGTGGATGGCGATTGGGATCTTCGTTCGCAGTGTCGGACTCCCAGTCAAAAACGAGCATCGTTCAGCAGCCAATAGGCCTCGGTGTCGATCAGCCCGTAATTGTACTGGGCGAACTCAAAGGCTGTTTGCCCTAACCGCGACTTGGCCGAAGCATCGGCTTCTAGGGACAAAAGCGTTTCCACGATGCGGGGCTCCTCGTTATAACGGGCAGCAGACATCAGGGCGGTGATCCCATCTTGATCCTTGGCGTTGATGGGGACTCCAGCTGCTACCAGGATCTCAATGATCTCTGGATTCTGGTTCTGTTCTGCCGCATACATGAGGACTGTGCGGTTTTGCGGATCTCTTTCTCCCGGATCAGCTCCAGCCTGCAGAAGGTACTCGATGATCGCAGCTGTCTGGACCCTGGCAGCATACATCAAGACGGTCCGGCCTGTCCCGTCCTTGGCGTTAATGGCTGCACCGGCTTCTATCAGCTTCTTAATGCTCCCTGGAGCGCTGCTGTTTGCTGCTGCCAGCATTAAGGGCGTGATTCCCTCCAAGTCCCTGCTGTTAACACTGGCCTTTGCCTGAATTAGGGTGGCCACGATTTCCGGGTTCGGGTTTTTCTCGGCGGCATACATTAGGGGCGTCCGTCCATCTCCGTCCCTGGCCTTCAAGTCTGCTCCAGCCTGGAGGAGGATCTGGATGACTTCTGGATTGATATTAGAGCCCGCAGCCAGCATCAGTACGGTCTTGTCCTGATCGTCTCGTGAGTTCACGTCGGTTTCTTCTGTCAGAAAGAGTCGAATGATATCTGTGCTTGCCGCGTTCTGGACTGCATACATCAGAGGTGTCCAGCCGCGATCGCCCTTGGCATCGATACGCGCTCCTGCCCGGATCAAGGCTTCGCTGATGGCAGGGTTCTCGTTGTAGGCGGCCGCGTACATGAGTGGCGTCTGTTTGAGCCGGTCTCTTGCATCGACAAGGGCACCTGCTGTGACCAGAGCCTCAATAATCTCAGGGGATTGGTTGTACTGGGCCGCATACATCAAGGCCGTCTTTCCGTCTTCCCTCAGGTTCACCTGGGCTCCTTGGGTTATCAGTTCATTTACTTTGGTGATCTCGCCTGCTTGAACTGCAGTAAAGAGCTCATTGGCCAAGCCCTCCTCTCCAAAGGCAAAAAGGGCCAGTGAGATAAGTACGACAAGTACTCCGATCCGCGCTGTCTTCATTGTTTTCCCTCCCTTAGGGGGCATTTCGGCATGCACTTGCCGATTCCTGTTTGTTCCGATAACCGGACCTGTTTACGAGATGAAACACTGGGAAGGTCCGTTACACCCTAGTCCTAAACACCATCCTAGAATCACATGCGTTAGAAGAACGCAAATCCAATAGGCTTTAGGGGGTATCCGATGATTCTAGTCCCGGAGGGCCAAAGGAGAGATATTTACCCGCTCTTTGAGGATGTCCCCATCTAGAAGCGGTCACCTGGGACGGTTTTGTGCGATACGTACAGACTCACTAGCCCATCCTGCGGTGGCTGTTTTGTTCTCTGGGGGACTTGTGGTTTGTGCCGGTAATCCTAGCCGCAGAGATGCCCTGGAGCTGGTGAGAGCATGTCCGTTTCAGCCTGGGATTCTTGCTTATGCGGAGGGTTGGAACGAAGTCTTGGCACAGATTTATGGTGCCAAACTGCAAGAGACTGTGGGCTGTTCTTTTCCTTTTGAGAGTCTGGGGGCGAGTCGTATACTGGATATTAGAGGACGTCTACAATGGTCATGTTACCCCGATCAGCGCAGAAGACCTTGGGGAATTACGCAGCAAGCTACCTGGGGAGCGCCACGACAGAAATGCAGAAGAGTATATCGACAAGTCCTACGGATTTCTCTATCAGTGGGAAGGGGCAATACGGGCTGGGGCTTCAGGCTTGATACAATCGTCGCAACAGATGGAAGGGCAGCGCAGGCCAGGATTTGCTGCCCTTGCCAGTGCGGCTTTCATGATCAAGTGTATGGAGCATGGCAGGATCATACCCTGGGATGCGGGAAAAGGAACTTGGCAAGGCACCTAGGCTTTGAGGACATGATGGAGTACAAAGCCTTGGAGCTGTGGCCGTGAGCACCACTTTCCACTCGTGCTAATCTAGCCTGTCAGCCGCACTTGGACTCGTCGTCTGCTGCACGAAGCTGTACATGGTCCGCAGGCAAATGGGTAAGAAGGGGCCGCAAGGGTAGGGAGGAAGGATCCAGTCAGCGTCTGGTTCCAGAACTAAAGGAGATGGTCCTGCCGGACTGAGTTCTAGCTGGGGATCGTACCCCACAAACAGCGGTTTTTATGCTCATGGTTCCTGCCATGCCCAGGGGGAAAACATGGAACAGGGGGAGGTGCTGGCTTGGGAACGTGATCGGGCCGCTCTTCTCTCCAGTCCGGGAGTTTATTCGATCTGAAATGCAGGCCTAGATATTGAGCCTGCCAGAACAGAGAAGTAAGATTCGTCTTTATAGAGAGGAACCCCCTGTCTTGGTCACTGATGGGCATAACTCTACATAGAGTGCTGTTGAGCGTTGGTTTTCCGAAATCCCCGAACGGATCGACCCTAAAGGGACTTGGCACATATCTCCTTGATACAGACTCGCAGTTACGGTACCTGGTATGAGAAGGGAAACGCTAGCTTTCAGACAGTGCAGCCAGCTGCCGATCTCGAGCTGGCGGATGAGAGGGTTCTGTTGAGCTAAAGAAAGAGCGTGGACTGACTTGCTGCAATTCCTTCGTAGAACCTCTGAGGAACAAGACCTGCTTTGTCTGGGATAGATGTGCAGACATGATGGTCCAAAAAATGACCCTTGTAGGAAATGCACCCCGCATGCTAGGGACAAGATCGAGCCTTCGGAGGTGCATTTTTGGCCAAACTGCCAAGATAAAGTGGCGATGCAGACGGAA
>DUPN01000094.1 GCA_012838305.1 Bacillota bacterium
CCTCTTGATCAAGACGTCTTAGTTCTTCCGCCGTATATTCAGGCATAGTAATTCTCCTTGTCTGAAGTCAAAATCTTAGATAGATGCTACGCACTAGTTCTCTACAATGCCTATGACCTTAGCCTTTTCCATGGGCGCTTGCCGCTCAAAGGGCGAATGGATCTCCTCTCGCGCTTTTTTATCACTACTTCGCTTAAAAGCTGTCATCACGTCCAGCACATGGTAAAGCTGCTCCATATTGGCTCGGATCGGGCGCCCACCCTTCATGGCGGCAGCCATATCAGCTAGGCCCAGACCCCTTGAGTTCTCCTGATAATCAAATAACAGAGGCATTTCTCTCCACTCCCCCGTCTCTGGCCGAAGCAAGTAAATGGGGTTGCCAAAACAGTTTGGATCTGGAACGATCAGCGTGCCCTCGGATCCATAGATCTCAAAACGCGCCTGTTCCTTGTAAACCACATCAAAGGTGGTAAAGATATTCCCCAAGGCACCGTTATCCATCTCGAGAATCCCCGTAATGTACGTAGGTACTTCCACATCCACCAGGGTACCAGAACGGGGCTGGCTGGTAATCAGTCTCTGCTTAAACGAAGTGCGAACAACGCTGGTAACCCCACTCACTCGGCCCACAAGGTTGACAAGTGTAGTGAGATAGTAAGGGCCCATATCCAGCATGGGACCGCCGCCAAACTGGTAGTAAAAGGCTGGATCAGGATGCCAGCTCTCATGGCCGCGACAGATCATGGAGGCGTTAAAGCCGAGCACGTCTCCGATAAACCCATCGTCAATGAGTTTGCGGCAGGTTTGGATCGATGCACCTAAAAAGGTATCGGGTGCCCCGCCGATCTGCAGGCCTTTTTGGGCCGCTAAGGCTATCAGTTCTTGTCCCTCTTCCCCGCTGGCCCCCAGGGGCTTTTCTGAGTAAACATGCTTGCCTGCTTCCAGCGCCCCCTTGGTCACTTCAAAGTGCTCATAGGGCCGCGTCAGATTGACGATGATCTCCACCTGATCATCGGCAAAGGCATCATGCATTGTTTCGTAGATCTTGGCAATACCGTATTTGGCCTGGGCTTTTTCTGCCTTTTCCCGCACAAGATCACATACGCCAACAACTTCAATCTGCCTGAATATCTTGGTCAGATTCTCCAAGTAAATGCCGCTGATGTCCCCGACACCAATGATTGCTACCTTTGTCGTTTCCATACCTTCTCCCCCACATTTTTTCTTCGACATAAATGACCCCTAAAGTTTCTTCGGCAGACACCCCCAAACACCTTTTTCCGATTAAGTTGGCCCTACTCTAAGGTTTCCCTGGCTAACGAAATCAATTACAGTCAGCCCTTTTTCGTTTGTGACGATGGAATGGACCAAGAGCTGCAAGAGAGCATCGTGCGCAAGATCCCCGTTGATCTGAGAGGCCATTCCTGCCAAGCCCGTTAACATTGGCGTGGCCCAGCTCAATCCGCCGTCGAGCTCATAGACATAGCTATCCCTGCCTTCAGGTGAGGCCACGTAACACCAGCACACTGGCGACAGATGTACCGTAACAGAGATAGTCGTCCACAGCCCCCACCTCTGCATAGTGGACCAAACAATCATTGTATTAGGGGCCCATCAATGATGGCCACATGGATGCCCTTGCCAGTACATCCCTGTTGATGCAGGGACCTCAGATTCAGCCCCGGTTCTACCAGGGATAGATCGCTCACAGTGATCACCCTGTCACCTTGGAGATACGTGTAGCCGAAGAAGGCTGCACAGGCCATTGCGAGTACTCCCAATACTACGGCTAACCACTTCTTGTACACAGAAAGCCCCCATTGAGTCTCAACTAGCTACATACAGAAAAAATACGGGTCTTCTATGGCCTGTTGTCCCCAAATACGAACACCCATCCTGTACATGGCCTTGGCATGAATGCGGTCATGACTCGATCAACTCCAATGCATTGCTGCGGTTTTCCACTACATTCGCCAGGTTTTTCGCCTTCACGCCAATTTCGCCAAGGTAATAGCTTGTGACGCTATTTGTGTGCCTGTACATTTCCTGTGCTGTCCTGGGCATCGGACCATAGAACGTCTGTCTTGGCCTCAATGCAGTTTGAGTCTTGTCTGGGATAGAAAGATACAGTTGCTCGAAATCCCTCGCTGATCGGATGACCAGTGACTTTAGGCTCGCATATTCCTCTTGACTCAACGGCAATTTTTCGGTCGAGAACAGGACCTCAGTATCAGCGTCACAAATCTGTAAGTAAGACAGCTTCTCCTGCACAACCTTGATTTCAAGGGGCTCATCAGCCAGCAAATACTCTCCAGTGGCCCACAAGGTGTAGCACGCAATTTCCCCTCTGAGTTTTCCTAGGGCCTCGGCCCTCGTCTTCCCGCGGGTATAGGCACCACAATAATTCTCCACATGAGCCAAAAACCCGTTTTCATTGTATTCGATCACGGTCCTAACCACAACCATACCCATAACCCCTTCTGTTTGTTCACACCTTGGGATCGATAAGAAAGTGCCTTGGATTCGAAACATCGATAAACACATCGATGACATATGGGCTGAGTTTATGCTTCTTGTCAAGGCCAAGAAGCAGTTTCATCACCTGGAGAGCACCGAGCCATTCTTCTTTGGAGGCGGGTCCTTCCACGCTGCCATCTCCGATGAAGTACACAAATAGCAGGTAGGCAAGTAGGTTGTTCTTAACCCGAAGAAAATAGAGGTGGGCTAGGCGATTGCAGTATTGATAAAAAAGGGTGGTCCAGTCTGCTTGAGACTTCGAGTTTAGGTAGCTCTTTGTTTCGTCCAAAGAGGCGTGGATCAGGGCCACCGATGCCTCGCTTTTTGCACCTAGGGGAGATGAAAGAATCTCGGGGATGTTGGCTTTAGCCTCTACCAAGAAAATCTTGTCCTGATTCGTTTTTCCCAGAGCATCCCATTGGGGACCGTATCTTGGCCAAAACTGCTTTAAGGGTACCTTTAGCTCTTTGTCCGTCACCCGCTGGATGAAATCCTGATCCCTGTATTCCGCGTAATCATCGTACTTAAGGGGAGAGACCCAGGAGAATCTTTCATCCCTAGAAAGCTCTAACCCCTGCTTGAGCTCCGTTTCAATGACATGGGGAAAGCAGTTAATCAGCCTCTGAATGTTGAACAAACTTCCATGTCCATCGCCCTTTTGTGGATATCGTCCCATTGCTACGCCCTCCAGTCCTTGGTCGTTAATTAATTCTCTCACGCTCGCCCTGTTCCTTCACAACCCAAGCACGCTACGGTCTCGGAGAAACTATGGTATGAATCAAACAGCGAAGCATCGTAGGGAGAAGTCGTAAAGGAAATTCGGGATGGCCGTTGAAGCTAACCCAAAGGTGAATAGCTCGCAGGGGGTAGCACAAATGGACATCAAGCCTATTCGAAGCCCTTGGAAGGGAACAATGACTGCTCGGGAACGTTTTAGAAGGCAGATGCATTACCAGCCTGTGGATCGATGCTTCAATATGGAGTTTGGATACTGGGACGAGAATTTCCAGACATGGCCCATCTTTCGGGAGAACAGAATCACCAACAATCGGGAAGCGGATCGTTTTTTCAGCTTCGATCCGATTGATGCAATCTCTGGGAATGTGTGGATGAGTCCGCCTTTCCCCGAAACGATCGTGGACGAGACGGCCACAACGAACATCGTCATGAATGCAGACGGATTGCTGGCTGAGGTGCCCAAGGACGGGCACGACACGATACCGCACTTTATCAAGCCCACCGTAGTAACACCGCAGGACTGGAAAAAAGTTAAGCAGGAGCGATTTCGCAGAGATGATCCCGGGCGCAAAGTTGATATTGCAGCACTAAAGCGGATCCATCCTGCTGATCGGGATTACCCACTCGGCGTTGATTGCGGCTCCATGATCGGCAAGATCCGAGATATGCTGACCTTCGAGGGACTGGCCTACGCCTGCTATGACTATCCTGATATGGTGGAAGATATGGTCGAGACATGCTGCTTGCTGGTGGAGGATTTCCTGGAACAAGTGCTGGACCATTTCGATTTTGACTTTGCATCGGGCTGGGAAGATATCTGTTACAACAGCGGCCCCATCGTCTCGGTTACGTTCTTCCGGGATGTGGTGGTTCCCCGCTATAAGCGCATTCACAGCAGGCTGAAGAAGGCAGGAATCGACATCTGGTACATTGACTGCGACGGTGATGTCAGGCCCATTCTCCCCTACTTTTTGGAGGGCGGAGTAAACTGCCTGTTTCCCTACGAGGTAAACAGCTGCACGCATCCTGCGGAGTTAATCAAGGAGTTTGGTGCAGAACTGCGCATCATGGGCGGAGTGGACAAAATGGCGCTGGGAAATGGCAAAGAGAGTATCAAGGAATACTTGGAATCCATAGCTCCCCTTGTGGCCAGGGGAGGATATATTCCCTTTTGCGACCACCGTTGTCCCCCCAATGTGGATCCCGATGACTACCTATATTATCTGGACCTGAAAGAACGTATGTTTGGTATGGGCGACTAAAGAGGACGTTCAGCGAAAGCGCCCTTTGTCCAGCATCTTTATGGCCGTGTTGTCCTGGCTACATCCGGGGCAATCTTTGCTGCTTTTAGGGCCTGAACAAAGCGCTTTGTAATCTCCAGAGGCCTGGTGATGGCACTACCAACAACCACAGACCAGGAGCCAAGTTCAAACGCTTGCACTACCTGCTGGGGCTCCCAAAAACCGCCTTCAGCAATTACCGGCAATCCGAGCTTGATCATCTCTTCTAGGAGCGCAAAATCCGGATGAGTTCCAATGCTGTTCGTCCCAAAGCCAAAGGTTGGCGCCACAGCGTCGACCCCAACTCTTTGTGCATTTTGGGCGTCATCAAGGGTCTGGCAATCGGCCAAGACGGCAACACCAAGCTTCTGCCGGATCTTTGGCAAAAGCTCTTCCAAAGGTTCTCCAAAGGGCCTGTTCCAACGTACATCCACTGCAACGATCTCTGCACCGGCCAGAGCCAGAGCCTTGGCATGGGCAAAGGTCGGGGTAATGCACATCTCCCCCTCGCTGTTCACGACCTTCTTAATGCCGATTACGGGCAAACCTGTGATTTTCTTGATCACTTCCACTTCCTGATAACCATTGGTACGGATCGCCACTGCTCCCCCCAACGCTGCAGCTCTAGCCATAGCCGCCATAAGCATGGGGCCATGGAGAGGCTCCTCGTCCAGGGCTTGGCAAGATACAATCAGTCCATTTTTCACTTGATCTAAAATGGCCATCCTTTCCCTCCTTCTAACCCATTCCAGGGGCAAAAACGCGGATAAATCCGTCTTTGCGCTGGTGCCCGGTATCCCAGAGTTCTCGGAAATCCAGCCAGCGAAAACTGCCGTAGGTGACGACCTTGACCTTAAGTCCTCCCTGCCGATCGTCGTAGCCGGCCAGGTTAAACCAGTGCCAGTGGTAATCCTTCAGAGCGCGGTTTTGGTGGCGGAGCAGCAGGAAAGGGACGATAAGGCCGGAATCGATCCGGTCTCGGATCAGC
>DUPN01000095.1 GCA_012838305.1 Bacillota bacterium
GCGGCTCTTTCTGCTGGCGAATACAATCCACAAAATCCTGCACCATGGCCTGATCCGCATCATCGCCCCAGAAGTAGTATTGACTGTGACCCACTTCATCGGAAAAGAGTTCGCCCGCTTGGGCAAAGGCATCGACATCTAAAGTACCCAAGGTGCCAACCACCTGCAAAGTCACATCACCCCAGGTGGGAAAGGTCTTGGGCCTGGACCAACTGGGATCCAAGGTGGCGATGGTTCCGTCCTCAAATTCCATGGTGATCATGCCAATATCGTCAATTGTGATATCTTCGTGCAAAGCGCTATCCACTTCCGCATAGACTTCCTTCACTTCGCTGTTCAAATACCAACGCATAATATCGGTGACATGCACGGTATGATCGAACACGGCTCCGCCCCCGGACAATTCTGGATCCAGGAACCAGCCCGGAGGCATGCGGCCATGGTTAGTACCATTGATCGCCACCACCTTGCCAATGGCGCCGCTTTCAATCACCTCTTTAGCCCGTACAACCGGGGTAGAAAAACGGATCGGAAAGGCCGTCTGCAAAAGAACTCCCTGCTCTTGGCAAACGCGAACCATCTCCCAGGCATCATCGAGGTTGGTCGCTAAGGGCTTCTCGCAGAGTACATGCTTTCCGGCTTGCGCTGCAGCCAATGTATACTCTGCGTGCAATGCGTTTTCGGAACAGATCATGACTGCATCCACTTGCCCTAAGAGCTCATCAAGGGTCTCAAAGCCGGTCACGTTGAACTCCTGCGCATATTTTTGGCGGCGTTCGCTGTCCCGGTCATAAAGGCCAACCAGTTGAGCATCGGACAACGATTGAACCGCTCTGCAGTAACTTAGCCCATGCATGTGGGCGAGGCTAATCAATCCAATTCTAAGCATTGTGGTCACCTCCCAAATGAACTACTTCACCTGTATCAGCGGAGCGGCGTGCTGCTAAAGCAACCTCCAGGGCACGTGCGGCCTCCAGGCCTGAAACAGGCACCTCAGAGTCTTCCATAATGGCCTCAAGAAAAGCCTCAAGCTGCGCGGTGTAAGGGTCTAGGGCTAAGGGGCTCTCCGGCACACTTTGGGCCTGGTTCTCTCCTTTGGCCGTTCGAACCAGCAGGGGTGTGGATCGCTTTTTGGAATACTGATACAATCCCTTCGTGCCTGCGATCTCAAAGGATGTGGCGAAGGGAGTACCTTCCGGTTGAGCCCAACTTCCCTCGAGGTGGGCAATGATTCCGTTCTCGAAGCGCAAGGTGACAAGAGCGTGGTCCAGGAGCTGCTCTTTCGATTCTTCCTTACGGACGCTCTTGGCAAAAACCCTTTTGACCGGGCCAAACATCCAGAGCAGCCAGTCGATGTCATGAATGATCAAATCAACGATGGGTCCACCGCTCTTGGCATAGTCGGCGAACCAATTGTCCTGGGACCAGCGGGGAAAGGAACCACCACGGCTGGTTCTGACCACCTTGGGATCACCCACGCGACCGCTTTCTACTAGAACCTTTGCTTTAGAGTAATCGGGGAAAAAGCGGACAACGTGGCCTATCCCCAGTTTTACGCCGGCTTTTTGGCAGATTTGCATCATTTCCTGGGCATCTTCCACGCTCAGTGCGATAGGCTTTTCGCAAAAGACATGCTTACCGGCTGCCGCGGCTGCTGTCACCACTTCCCTATGGAGGTAGGTGGGGAGGCAGACATCCACCAAATCGATATTTGGATTCTCCAGGACCTCGCGGTAATCCTGAACTGCCCTTACCCCTGTGCCTGCCAATTGGTGCCCTTTTTCAACAACTCGATCGCAAATCATGGCTAAATGTGCCGCTTCCAGTTGTCTGTAGGCTGCAGCATGTACCCGGCCCATGGTTCCCGCACCAATCAGGCCTACTCTGATCATACTAAACCCTCCCAATAGTTTATTTTGTACCCGGATAAAGTCTGGAGCAAATTATGTTAAGAAGATCACTTAGAGTTTACCTCTACAAGAGGCATCTGTCAATACTTTCTGACCCTTAATGACGTCAGAGTCAAGGGCTTGCGTACTTCCATCATCTGTGCTAGAATAATACCGAAATGACCCTTTATGTTAAATCAATGTCTACTTTCTACCATAGTAAAAGAAAGTGGGGTCTGACCCCAGAAGGGAGGCCAGTCCAGGTAAGTTTTTTGTCGAACATTTCTGATGGAAAAAAGAGGAGGTCCAATGAAATGAAGTTGACTAAACATTGTCTTTGGTTGGTTCTTGTCCTTGTCTTGGCTTCAGGTTCTGCGGTTTTTGCTCAGACCATTGTGCACTGGCAGCATCATTCTCCCGCCCGTAACGAGATGATTGAGTTTTTTGCCCGTGAGTTTGAAGCACAGAACCCAGGGGTTACCATTGAGTTCGAGAGCATTCCCTTGGCCGACTACTACACCAAATTGTTACCTGCACTGGCCGCTGGATCGGGCCCCGACGTGTTCCAATTGCGGTCCGGCGATGTACCTCGCTATAAGGAATATGAAGTGATCCAGGCGCTCAACATTGACCATGCCCGGGCCTTGGAAGAGTTTGTGCCCGGTTCCTATGGCTTTCTCGTGGAAGATGGTACGTTCTATGGCCTGCCCACAGACGTGCAGACTATTGTCCTGTTTTACAACACCGAGATCTTCGCCGAACTCGGCATCACCGAAGTTCCTTCCACCTGGGAGGAGCTAATCGAAACCGCCCTTTTGATCGCGGATATCGAGGACGGTGTGATGTATCGCATGGGCCTGGCCCATGGCAGTTACGGCCCTGTGATTTACACCCTGATGGCACAGACTGGCACGGAGTTCCAGGATGAAGATGGTAAAGTCCTCTTTGACAACCCCCAAGGGCGCGAAGGTTTCGAGTTCGCGGTAGATTGGATTGCCAAGTACGGTGTGGAAGACCCTGATTTTGGTTCCCGCTGGACAGCCTTTAGAGAACAGGAATTGGGGATGGTCTATGCCCATCCAGCCATGCTGGGAAGCTTCAGAAACACGCATCCCGATTTGCCCATCGGAATCGCGGAGGTGGCGGCTTACAAAGCAGGAGAGCCAAGGACCAGTGTCATGACCAACTGGGCCTATGTGGCCAGCGCAGGCACGGATGATCTGGATTTGGCCAGCCGCTGGATCGAGTTTCTGACCTCCGCTGAAGCGCAGCGGAAATGGACCATCGAAACAGGTGAATTGCCCAGCAGAGCGGCTCTGATCAATGACCCGGAGCTTTTGGAATATGAACCGCTTTTGGCGGCACCTCTAGCTTCGCTGGAATCGGCGGTTCCCTACCCATTTGAGGCCCTTTCCCAGATGGATAAGGCCATCCGCGATGCCATCAACCGAGTAACCATTGCTGGGGAAAGTGTTGATGAGGCATTTGAGTGGTTTGTCCAGGAAACGGAAAAAGTGTATCGGGAAGTCATTCTGGACGAACTGTAGAACCTATCAGGGGGGAGTCTCTCCGATGGAGGGGCCCTCCCTTTTTTCTACCATGGTGAAGGTGGGGAGAAAATGTGGTATAGATTTCAACGCAAGATTGCACCCTATGTCTTTATCCTGCCCGGTGTACTGTTTTACCTGATGGTCACCTTTATTCCCGCGGCCATTGGTATCGGTCTTTCCTTTACCAACTGGTCCATTATTACTCCCAAGTTTGACTGGGTTGGTCTGCGCAACTACGAAAGGCTTTTGACCGACACCTTGTTTCAGACATCCTTAAGCAACACGTTTCGCTATGCCCTTTGGCTTATCCCGGGAGTCGTCATCTGTTCGTTGCTTTTGGCCCTGCTACTCAACACCAAGGTCCGGGGAATCACGTTTTTCCGTACCGTCTACTACCTACCCATGGTGACTCCCATTGCCGTAGCTTCTGTGATCTGGATGTGGATCTACGACCGGCGCACTGGCATCTTGAATTATATCGTCCGTCTTTTGGGAATGCCGCCCCGCAATTGGCTCAACAACCCCGATACCGCCCTAGGCAGCTTGGTGGTGATGGGGATTTGGCTTTCGGTGGGCAGCAATATGATTATCTATTTAGCCGCTCTCCAGGGCATTTCTCGCAGTTATTACGAGGCAGCCGACATTGATGGAGCCGGTTATTGGCAGCGCTTTCGCTATATTACCCTACCTTTGCTTAGGCCCACAACGCTCTTTGTGATCATTACGACCACCATGGGAGCTTTGAGGGCTTTTTCCCAGATGAACATTATGACCCAGGGTGGACCTTTGGATAGTACCACCACCATTGTCTTTTACATTTTCAAGACTGCCTTTACCGATTTGAGGATGGGCTACGCTGCGGCCGTGTCTGTGGTTCTCTTTGCGATCACCTTGGTGATTACGTTTGTAGACTGGAAGTTTCTGGGCAAGGGGGTCTCTTACGATGCAGACTAGGCATATTTTGAAAGCACTCACTTACGTTGCCCTGATCAGTGTCGGCTTTGTTATGCTAATTCCCTTTTTATGGATGGTTCTGGGTTCGTTTAAGACCGCCCGGGAAGTAATGAAGTTTCCCCCTACCTTTATTCCCGAAGACCCGACCTTAGCGAACTACAAGGAAGTCTTTTCTAGGCTCTCCTTTGGCCGTTACTATCTAAATACCATTATCACCTCGGTGATTCCCACCATCATCACGGTGATGACAGCCTCCATGGCCGGCTTTGGTTTTGCAAAATATCGTTTTGCAGGGCGCGGGGTCATCTTCTGGCTGATTCTGGCCACCATGATGATTCCCTATCCCGTGACCATTGTTCCCCTTTATACCATGGCCTACCGGGCCGGCTTAGTGAACACCTACACGGGACTGATTATTGTCAATCTTTCCAGTGCCTTTGGGATCTTTATGATGCGCCAGTTTTGCCTGACCATCCCCAACGACCTCTTGGATGCAGCCAGGATCGATGGGAGCAGTGAGTTCGGCATTTTCTACAGAATCATCATGCCCTTGACTAAACCCGCTTTAGCCACATTGACGATCTTCACGTTTACCGGGAACTGGAACTCTTATATGTGGCCCTTACTGGTCGTGAACACCGATCGCCTCCGCACCTTGTCTCTGGCCATTCCTCTTTTCAATGGCCAATATTCGTCTTTTCCAAATCTGGTCTACGCAGCTTCCGCCATGGCCATTTTGCCCGTCGTCATGCTCTTCATCTTTAACCAGCGCTATTTTACGGAAGGAATCACCATGTCGGGACTTAAGGAGTAGGTCCCGAAGGGAGGAAGGTAGATGGTCTTATCCCGACGAAACAAGCGAAGTGTACTGCTTCTAGCTTTGGTCCTGGTGCTCGTTTGGGCCATGGCTGCACAGGCTGGGACTCCGGCGGTTAGAAATGTCATTTTACTCATTGGGGACGGTATGGGAATCGCACAGATCACTGCGGCGCGCATCGAGGCGGAATCGCCCGATGGAATCTTGCATCTCGACACGATCAAGACAATTGGCTTAGCTAAGACGCACTCTGCTTCCAATTTGGTCACAGACTCTGCGGCGGGAGCCACTGCCTTGGCTACAGGCATGCGCACCAGCAATGGACGGATTGGTACCGACTCGGATAATCGCCCCTTGATGAGCCTTATGCTCTTAGCTCGGGATCGGGGCATGGGTACAGGCGTGGCGGTGACAAAAGACCTAACCGATGCCACTCCTGCTTCCTTCTTGGTCCAGGCCGTGAGCCGCACCTTTGATGATGAGATTGCGGAGAAGATCATCCATTCCGGGGTGAATGTCTTGCTAGGCGGCGGTTCAGAGACCTTTGGAGCCCATCCTTTTACCCGCAAGCCCCGGGCAGGCAGTCTGCTTAACAGAGCCATCGAGCTAGGCTATCTTTACATCGACCACAGGGATCAGCTCCTCGCACTTGAGCCAGGAGAAAGCCAAAATCTGCTCGGTCTCTTTTCCACCGGCAATCTAAGCCATGACCGAGAGCGCTTTCCAACAGAGCCGTCTTTGGCTGAGATGACCGAAACAGCTCTTGAACTATTGGACGCATATCCGCAAGGGTTCTTCCTGCTGGTGGAAGGTTCTACCATTGATACCGCCAACCACTACAACAACACGGAGCAAATGTTAGGTGACACCATTGCCTTTGATCAAGCAGTGGGAGTTGCCCTAAACTACGCCCGCTCGAGGGATGATACCTTGGTTGTTGTCACTGCGGATCATGAAACGGGAGGACTCGGTATCACAGGCGGTTCTCCCGATGGAGCCAGGGTCAACCATGCCTGGCTCAGTACGGACCATACTGGAACCATGGTACCTGTCTATGCCTATGGCCCGGGTGAAGAGATCTTCGCCGGAACGCAGCACCTGACCGATGTCTCGAGGAAGATCGCCCGCCTTTTGGGCTTTGAACCCTTCCCGGTCTATCTGGACGAAGCGAACAGCGCGGCGCAGGCCCCGGAACATGTGGTGCTGATCATTGTGGACGGTTTCGATCCGCACTATTTTTCCTTTGGCTTGCCCAACATGGAGGCCTTTGCCCAAGAGGGAGTGTGGGTTAAGGAGGCCGAGACAATTATGCCCGCCGCTACCACCGCTGCCATGACTTCGATTATTACCGGCAGTTACCCCAAAACCCACGGTGTACCCAACAATGTGTACTACGATCCGGTGCTGAATGTACGCCGGGAGAGTCCCCGGGATGTATCTGTCCCCAATATTGGGGAACTGTTTCAAGCGGAAGGACTTTTTACAGTATCCATCAACCATTTTATGATGGATCAGGGGGCCGATGTGCAGATCACAGGGGGCTGGAACACGGTGAACAGTCGGCTCAAGAGTGAATTGCCGGATCTTTTGGTCTTTATCGAGCAAACGCCTGATGCTGTAGGGCACCAAAGGGGCGCGCAGAGCCAGGAGATCGCCGGCTCCATGAAACGGGTGGATCGTAACTTTGGGAAGCTGATTGAAACCATGAAGGATTTAGGGATCTACGAAAACTCCTTAGTCATTCTGACCGCGGATCATGGCATGACCCATATCGAAGAAGGTAAGCGCCTAGGGGATGCGCTCACCAATGCTCTCGCTATTCCGGGGCTGAAGATGCAATATCTTAGTAGCGGAATGGTGCCTGATCTCGACACGGATTTGTTGTGGTTCCATATGGTTACCGGGGCGGCCATCGTCTATCGGAGTCCCATTATTTCAGAGCAGGAAGAGATACTTATTCGGCGTCTCGCATCGATCGAGGGAGTCCATTCTGTGTGGGATCGGGAAAGGATCGCCCGGGAAGGCATGCACCCTGCAGTGGCCGATCTGTGGGTCAACCTGGCTGATGGTTACGGCTTGGCTTCAGTGGAAATGGGTGGGCATGCCAGTATCTTCCAACAATCTGTTCCTTTGATCATGAAAGGGCCAGGCATCAAAGAGGGCTTGGTGATCGAGGCAGACAGCAATATTCGCACCATCGATATTGTACCGACAGTGCTGCATATGATGGGCTTTGATATCCCAGAGACAGTGGATGGTCGAGTTCTGATGGAGTTGTTTGAGTGAGGGGGGTCAGACCCCATGACTACCCAGTCACAGGGTCAGACCCCCTCGCACTTCCGACACGGTCTCAAGTAAAGCGGAAATATTCTCATCGGGCACATCATGTCCCATATTGATACAGCAGACACCAGTCTTCTCGAGGCTGCCCGAGGCTGCAAGCATACGCAGAAGATCCGATCTGATCTCCTCGGGCGAAGCGTCTCTGATCTTGACCGGATCATATCGCAGGTTCAAAAACGCCTGCGGGAGCACCTTGCGGCAAAGGGCAATATCCGAACCCCAGCCCACATCAAAAAAGCAGACATGGGGAACTTCGCTATAGGCGGCAGCATAAAGGTGCATGTTGTTGCCGCAGTGATGAATGCCATATGGCTTGAGGCTTTGGGCGAGTTGGCGGTCGTGGGTAAGAAGCATTTCGCGGTAGGTATCTGCAGAGATCATCGTCACCGAACAGTTGGAATGCAAATTGATCGCAGGCTCGACAAGCTTGACGCTGCGGTTCACCGAGATGGAGGTTGTCCCTGTTTCCTGCCTGATGTACGTGACAAACTCTCTGATGGTCTCTGTGATGGCCCCGAAAATCCTCTGCGCCCTTTCCGGTTCTAGAATCATGTCAATGAGTATCTGTTGGCCGCGCAAATCAAGGGCCACATTGAGCACGCCTTGCCAGTTAATATCGCCCACTACATAACCAAACCTCTGCTTGAGCTCCTCAATCATCTCTTTGAGTTCTTGAAAAACAGCACTCTCCGCCAGATTCACTGGTTTAAGAGCATCCGCTTCTTGATCCGATATGTTTTTGGGAATCACCTGGGGTGAGGCACCCTCACTAAACTCCACTTTGCAGCCGAATAGTTCGGAAATGATGTAACCTGCGGCCAAATGGACCGCCCCAATACAGGGTCTGGGCTTTGGGTTTTCTTCTTGTTCCAATCCATACTGAGCAAAACGCTCCTGCAGGATCTGCCGCATCCTGAGATCAACCTCAACCCTGGTTGCGGCGTCATAAAAGAAGTCTCGTTCAAAGCTGAGGCCATAATTGCGATGCCACCATTCTGGGTGAAACACAAAAGTCACTGGAAGCTGTGCCATGTCTATCCCCCCTTGAGTTGGACTGCTAGTACTTGCCTTCCCTTTTGGCTACCTCGATTACCTTTTTCACATTCTCCAAGGGCGTATTCTTCTCCAAATAGTCGGAGGTGGCGAAGATGTAGCGTCCGCCCGGTTTACCGGTTTGCATCAGCTTCGTGACTTCCTGGTCAATCTCCTCCAAAGAGGCTCGTTTCAAGAAGTCCACCTGATCGAGATTCCCGGACAGGGTGAGCTTATCGCCAAAGAACTCTTTGGCTGTTTTTAGGTCATTATCCCCTTGGGGAGGTGCGGCCACGGTCTCCCAAATATCAATCCCCATTTTCAGGTAACTTGCCTGCAAGAGCCGGGCATTGCCGCAGTTGTGATAAAGAACAAACTTACCCGCTGCTTTGACCGTATCTATCAGCCTTTTTTCAAAGGGCAGAATGTATTGATCGAAAAAATCCGGGCCAACGATGGCAGAATTGGCAATATTGCCTTGCATGCCGATACAGTGAAACTCCGTATCCGCCAAGGCCTCATTATATGCGACGATGAAGTCCGCGATCGTTTCCATATAGGCCTGGTAAAAATCGGGGTCCAGATAGGCGTCCATCAAGAGATTCTGAATGTCGCGATAGGTGGCTGCCTGATTGAACACGCCTCCCCAAGTCCAAGGGGAAGAAATTCCAAGATCACCGATGAACTCCTGGGAAAAGCGGGCCCGTTCTTTCATTCTCTCCCTTGTTTCCCGATCCACCCTCGGTACGTATTTTTGGAAGAGTTCCAAATCCTGTTCGTCTTTAATCAGATATTCAATGGTGGCAAAGTGAATGCCAGAAACAATTCGCTCGTCATAGGGCCCGGCCTCGACCTGTTTGAGAACTCCCCCAGGTGTGGTCACTTCCGTGATCTGGTAGATATTGCCTTTCTCCATTGTCCTTCTTTGGGAGACTTCCCAGTTCGTATAACTTCTCTGCATAAAAGGGGGAATCTCGAAGCTGCGATCCCTGGCCAACAGATCGAAGCCAAGGATCTGGGCGCACTCGGCGGCATCTGTTACTCTGTCGACTTTCTTCTTCTCAGGGAAAAACCAGCCCAGGTACTCTTCTTGAACAAAGAGGCCGATGGGCACCCTATCCGGTATCGCTCCACTCAGGACGGCCAGTATCCTTTCCTTCCCGGTCACGTCTACTCCTCCCATCCCAGCACGTTTTTAGCTGCATATTTCATGGATACGATCATAGGCTTTGGCCTGCTCCTTCGGGTCTTGGCAATAGGTGACCACGATCAGTTTCATCCCCGGGCTCCACAGTTCTTTCACCTTTTCTGCTACTAGATCAGCATCCCCTACGATTCGAGCATTGAGCACAATGCCCGTGTTACAAAAGGCCTCTCTAAAGGGCTCTGTTGGATTGGGGTCGGGATCCGTCTCGTCGGAATAGGCCCCATCCACCATGACCAGATTGCTGATGGCTTTCACGGCCTGAATCTTGCCGGTCCAATTTCCGCAGGAGTGGAAAGCACAGCCGTTAAAGGCCGAACCCACTTTTTCCCGGTGGGGAACCTCGAGGCGGGTGAAGAACGCATCGGAGATCATCAAGGTGTTGTCGTCACTCATGCCGATTCCCTGGAACACTCTGCTGCTGGCAAAACCATGCCCCGGATAGACCAAAGCATCACCAATTAGGGTTTGCTGCTTGCGGGAGAAGTCCACTAAGAGCTGGGAGATAACCGAGAGCAGTTTGGTATATGCTTCGGGGTTGTCATACATTTCCAAAAATAGTTGATCAATGGAAATGAGGTAGGACGCATTGTTGATCGGTGACTGTGTATCGGTGAAGGACATAGGGATTTTTCCCTTTGTCTTGTCCAGGAAGTACTCGATCATGTTCAGGATATGTCCGCCGATCTCCGTTTCTTCTACTGGCGGAGGATCTACGCTTAAGGCCTCTGCAATGGAGGAGAAGCGCGGTTTGGTGGCAGGAGCCTGATTCTCGTGCCAAATGTACTCTAGGCCGAAGGCGCCAGTGACGGTGCCGATTCCATACCAGGGCTCCAGGAAGTTGGGGATGTCCGCCTTGTATTTCATACTTTCCTTGAGAGCGCCTAACTGCAATTCGAGGGAGGTCTTCATGTTTCGGCAGGCCGAAGCAAACACGCCTGGAGCTCGAAAACGACGGTAGACAGCTACACCTTGGTCGCTGCTCCAAAATTTCCGGCACTTTTCCCTTAAGGCCAGTTCGTACTGGTGGTATTCCTCAAGGTCAAACTTCTCCACAGGAATGGGTTCAACATGTGTTTCTTGTGCATCCCGTATTGTGTAGTCAAATCCCTTGCGGCTCATTACTCCACTCCTTTTTTTAAGCGGGCTTCCTGGCAGCCCACATCGTTTCGTTATTCTGTTCTCCCGATCGGTCCTTCGTTTTGGAAAACAGTCCTCTATCCACTCGACTTCAGTTCTCCGACGCCTCGTAGCTCTAATTCTTTGGCCCGATGACACGCGGTCCAGTGCCCGGGTGAGATCTCTTCCCAAGCAGGCACTGTCGTCTTGCAGACATCTTGGGCATAGGTGCAGCGCGTATGGAACTTGCATCCCGGGGGTGGATTCGATGGATTCGGGAGTTCTCCAGGCAGAATAATGCGTTTTTTACGGGTAGCAGGGTCAATCGTTGGCGTGGCCGAAAGCAGAGCTTCCGTATAAGGGTGCCTGGGCCTTTGGTAGAGCGGCGACGATGGGGCCAGTTCCACAATGCTTCCCAAGTACATCACAGCCACCCGGTCACTGATATGCTCCACCACAGAGAGGTCATGGGAGATAAACAGATAGGTCAATCCCAGATCCTTCTGCAAGTCTTGCAGCAAGTTGATGATCTGCGCCTGGATGGAAACATCGAGTGCGCTCACTGGTTCATCACACAGCACCACTTGCGGCTGGAGGGCCAGGGCCCGGGCAATGGCGATCCGTTGTCTCTGCCCGCCTGAAAAGGCATTGGGGTATCGGTCCAAATGGTTCACACTGAGACCTACCATCTTCAGCAGTTCACACACTCTGGACTTTAGCTCTTGCCCGTGTGCCACCCCATGAATCAGCAGGGGTTCTCCAATGATCTCCAGCACTGTCTTCCGTGGATTCAGGGAGGAGAGGGGATCTTGGAAAATGATCTGGATGTTCCGACGCAGTCTCTTCAGCTCCGCCTTTTTTAAAGAAAAGACGTTGATCATCTCGCCGTCTTGGTTAAACAGCACCTCTCCGCTGGTGGGTTCGTAGGCACGCAGCATCACCCGGGCCAGAGTGGTTTTCCCACAGCCGGATTCACCCACAATGCCCAGTGTCTCTTGCTTTTTTACGGAAAAGCTAACGTCATTGAGTGCTTGGACACTGCCCACGACTTTTCGCAAAAATCCGCGGTAAATGGGAAAGTGTTTGGTCAGCTTATTGACTTCCAGAATTATGGTATCCTCGGTCATAAGGGGTTCACCTTTCTATCAATAATAGAGAACGCACCGGACCAAATGACCCGGTTCGGGTTCCACGACCGACGGCAGCTCTTTTCCGTCACACCCTTTTTGTTTGTACACCGGACAACGCAGATGGAAGGGACACCCTTCAACCTTGGCTAAAGGATCGGGGACGCTGCCCGGTATGGGAGCCAGCCGTCTGTTGGTTTGGTCACCCATCTTAGGTAAGGACTTGAGCAGTCCAATGGTGTAAGGGTGCAGGGGATTCCCTAGGACCTGTTCAATTGCTCCGCTTTCCACCACTCTTCCCAGGTACATCACGGCCACTTCGTCGGCCATTTCCGCGATCACTCCCAAGTTATGGGTGATCATCAAAATGGCCATATTGAACTCTTTCTGCAGGGACATTAGAAGCTCCAGGATTTGGGCCTGAATGGTCACATCCAGGGCTGTGGTGGGTTCATCGGCAATCAATAACGAAGGGTTGCATGACAAGGCCATGGCAGTCATGGCCCTTTGCCTTTGCCCCCCTGAAAGCCGGTAGGGGTATTCGTCCACCACATTCTCGGCCAAGGCAACAGCCTTCAGCATTTCCATGGCGGACTCCCGCGCTTGTTCCGGACTCACTTGACGATGCAGCATAATCGCCTCCATGATCTGATCACCCACCGTATAAATGGGTGCCAGACTGGTCATGGGTTCCTGAAAGATCATGGCGATCTCATGCCCTCGAATGGAGCGGATCAGATCACTTTGCGGATCGACCTTGGCCAGGTCAATAGGTTCTGCGCTGTCCCGCTGTCTGAAAAGAATCTCCCCGCCCTTGATCTTGCAGAGCTTAGGGGGCAGCAGCCTCAAAATGGAATGGGCGGTAACGCTTTTCCCACATCCGGATTCGCCCACGAGACCCAAGGTTTTCCCCTGTTCTAAGTGCAGCGAGACACCCTCGAGGGCCCGCACAATTCCTTCCAAGGTATGAAAGTGGACGACTAAGTCCTTAATGGTCAATAGATAGTTCTTCTCTTCGTTTTTCATCATAATCTCCTACACTGTATAGGGGTCGGCAGCATCTCGCAAGCCGTCACCCATGAAATTAAAAGCCAAAATGGAAATGGCCACAAAGAAACCAGGAATCATCAGCCAGGGATACAGCAAGAGAACCTGGGTGTTTTGGGCCTGTTTGAGCAAGACTCCCCAACTGGTCAAGGGAGGACGAATTCCTAAGCCTAAAAAGCTTAGGGATGATTCCGCCAAGATCATAGACGGCATAGAGAGCGTTGAGATCACAACAATATGGCTGAAGGTGGCGGGGATCAGATGCCGGAAGATGATCCAGCGATCGCTGGCCCCAGCCAGCCGAGCGGCCATGATAAAGTCTTCTTCCCGGATGGCCAGCACTTTACCCCGTAGCTGACGGGCCAGCCAAGTCCACCCGATCAGGGACAAGATCACAGTAATGACAAAGTAGGTCAGAAGCGGGGGCCAATGCTGGGGCAAGGCGGCTGTTAACGCCATCCAGAGCGGGATGGGGGGGAAGGACCGCACAATTTCGATCCCCCTTTGCACCAGATTATCTACCCAACCGCCGTAATAGCCGGAGGCCACACCTAGAACCGCTCCGATCAGTAAACTGAGAGCGACTCCCACTAGGCCAACTGTGAGAGATATCTGGCTGCCCTTAATGATCCGAGAAAACATATCCCGTCCCTGTCCATCGGTTCCCAAGATACTGACGATCCCCTCTTCAACGCCGAAAAGATGTCGATTGGTGGGGAACAGTCCCATCAGCTTGTACGGAGAACCTTCCACAAAGAAGCGGATAGGGATCTTGTGCTCTGGATCGGGCACATAGGTGCGCTGTAAGGTGAGTGGATCACGCCCGCTTTTGAGGCCATAGACATGGGGCTGAAAGCGTCCGTCCGCAATAAAGCGTATTTTTTGCGGCGGCAAATAGGAGTACTGGGTCATTCTATCTTCTAAACTGTAAGGGGCGACAAAATCGCCAAATAGGGCAGTGAGATAAAAAAGCAAGACCACGACACCACCGATTACAGCGGTGCGGTTGCGCTTAAATTTACGCCACATCAAACGCCATTGAGAGGTGGCTTCTGCCGTCTGTTCCGATTGGAGCATCTGTTGGGCAATGGACTCATCGGAGAGGTCTTGCTGATTGTATAAGTCTGTGATTCGTTGAGCTGTCCCTTTGAAATCTTGCACTTCGCTCATCCCTCTCTACTCGTAGCGGATCCGCGGGTCTATCCAGGCTAAGACCAGATCCGCCAGAAGATTGCTGACAAGCAACATCACGGCCATAAACAGGAGGATGACTCCGGCCAAGTACATATCCTGGGAGATCAAAGACCGCAAAAAGATCGGTCCCACAGTTGGGATGGAGAGCACCAGTCCAACAATGATGGAACTGGAGATCATCTTGGGTATCTGCATCCCCAGCACACTGATGAGGGGATTGATCGCCATGCGCACCGCGTATTTCTTAATGACCTTCTTCTCATGCAGCCCCTTGGCCCGAGCCGTTGTTACATATTGCTGGTTTAGAACATCTAAGAGGCTTCCGCGCATAATGCGGATTAACTCTGCGGTACCAATAATACCCATAATGATCACCGGCGCCCAAAGATGCTTCAGTAAGTCCAGGAACTTGGCCAGACTCCAGGGAGCGTCGGCCATCTCCGGGGAGAAGAGACCGTAGGCGGGTATTCCTAAAACCAAGGTGCCCACCACCAACCAGATCAGGGATAGCAGAAAGTCGGGAATGGATAAGCCTAAGAATCCAAGAAAGGAAAAGATATTATCACCAATAGAATATTGATGCGTGGCGGAATAAACCCCAATGGGGATGGAAACCACCCACATAAAGACCAGGGCCAAACCGGAAAGTAGCAGTGTCCAACCCATCCGGGTGGCAATGACATCCCAAACTGGAGCGCTCCATTCTAAGGAATAGCCAAAATCGCCGGTGGGGAATCCTTTTATCCATCGCCAATACTGTACCACCTGGGGTTGATCCAAGCCGTAGCGCACCCGCAGCGCCTCAACTGTGGTCGCATCCATACCACCGCCGGATGAGGCCACCTGTGATTGGACACTGGTCACAAAGTCACCAGGGGGAAGTTGGATCACAAAAAAGGTGATAAAGGAGATTATGATCAGCGACGGAATCATCCCCAAAACACGCTTTACTATGTATGGAAGCATGATTCATCACTCCTATCGTTCTTTCCTTAGCCAAAAATAGACCGTTCCAAAGCGTTGCTGTATGATAAAAAGAATGTTGAGTCCAAGATAGTAAAATCAGGCCTGCCAATCCAGTTGCGATTAGCAGGCGTGACCACCCTAGGGCTGGCTCGTGATTTCTGCCCTGAGCTGGGAGACCAGGTGAAAGAGGAGGCCCTAGGGCAGTACACCTAACTTACCACATTTCCATTTCTTTCAGCACTGAACTACCAAGGCTAAAACCAGAGGCCGATACGATTTGGTCGGTGCCTCGACCTCTGGTTTATTTATCCTTCGTTCTTACCGATCAAAGTAGAAATGACAGGGATCTAAAGTTCCTGGAGCCATGTAGATCCAGTCTGTGGTGAACGTTTCCGGTACATTGCGGAAGTCGTTCTTCACCACAACCACATTGGGTGTCAAACCAACGGTTCCGATCACGAAGACCTCTTCTGCGTTTTTGCGGAGCAGTTCTTTGGCGATGCGAGTCTGTTCGTCACGATCAACCGTTGTCTTGTACTCGTCATACAGTGTCATCATATCTTTGAGGTACTGGGGCGGTTCGTCGCCAAACTGACCACCGCTGTAATACCAGTTGCCATAGGCCGGTGCAAGCCAGGAGCGCTCATCGTAAGGGAAGACCCACAGCGGATCAACCATGGGATCAATCGCTCGGCTTTCTGTCCAGGTTGCGACTTGGACTTCATTGCCGCAGGCACGGGTCCAGTAGAGCTCTCTGGATAGGGTCTTCATTGTGGTTCTTACACCAACGGCATTCCAGGCTGCAGCCACGAGTTCCATTTCATCTGTGGTAGCCTTATCCCATTCCATACCTTCGAGGGTGATTTCCAGTCGGGAGCCGTCCGGCCGGGTGCGAAAACCGTCAGCACCCTTCTTGAGGCCGATCTTGTCCAGAAGTTCGTTGGCCAGATCAGGATCATACTGGGCCCAGAGCTGCTCGAACTCTGGCTCATAGTAAGGCGAGTCTGGAACAACGACAAAGGCTCGCGGTGTACCTAGACCTAAATAGGACACTTCATTGATCTCTTCCCGGTTGATGGCCACAGACATGGCTCTGCGGAAGTCGGGATTCTGGAAGATTTCCCGCAATCCTGGATCGGCAATGGACTGGTTGAAGTAGTAGCAGAGCTTGGAGGGAACTGCGTCTGGCCATAGGAGGACCTCATACTCGTAACGTTCTTTGTTCATGACAAAGGACGGGTAGTTGGAGAGGCTCATCCGGCGGAATTGGAAGTCAATCCCACCTTCAATGGCGCGCAGGTTCAAAGCTTCCACTTCTTCAAACAGAGTCAACACGATCTCGTCGATATAAGGTAGCTGATTTCCTTCTGGATCAACTTTCCAGTAGTAGGGGTTGCGAGTGGCCACTAAGCGCGTGGCGCCAGGTCCCCATTCGGTGATTTTCCAAGCGGTCATTACGGGCCGTTCGGTGTTGTAATCCGATGCTTTTTCTTCAAACAGCTCATAGGTGGCATCCGGATTATGGGCGGGGTGGAATTGCTCTAGATAGTGACGGGGGGCAAAGAAGCCGAAGCGTTCAAAGCCTAAAGGCCACTGGTTGCCGTGGAACGCCAACCCTACCGTCTCAGCCAAACCATTGGGTTTGGGGAACTTCAGACGGATTGTGTAATCATCCACAACCTCTACTTGCATGGGTTCTCCCTCAATGACCCATTCGGCATGAGGTGTTGCTGTTATGTTCGTGTCAAGCTCGATATTCTCCCACCAGAAGGTGATATCTGCTGTGGTGAAGGGATGTCCGTCGGACCACTTCATTCCCTCGCGTAAGTGCAGCGTCAAGACTTTTCCGCCGTCGCTCCATTCCCATTCTTTGGCTAGACCGGGCTCGATGGGATCTTTAGGATCGCGGGGCCAGCGCAGCATGGCGTCATACACTTGTCGTCCGAAGGCGTGAAAGTCATTGATTCCGGTAAAAGCACGACGCCAGGTGCCGCCGTATTTACCAATGGAATCCACTGGCTTGACAACCAGTGGTTCGGCAGGAAGTCTCTCTTCTACCGGGGGCAGCTGACCGGCCTCGACCAATGCTGCCAGTTCAGGAGCTTCTTGATACTGGGCTGCGGCATAAACTCCGACTCCACAAACCAAGATTACACCAAGCAAAAATAGCAGTAAAGAAAGCTTTTTCATTCTTGTTTTTTCCTCCTTGTCTTGGTTCTCTCCTCCATGTACTTAAACCCTGTTCCATCCTGACAACTGCTTCAACGTATCTCTGCCGATCACCTCCGATGCCCCATACACTTCTCTTCGTGTTGCAGACTGTATCGCTATCTTGCTAAATGATACAGGAAGTTGAGTTGCATAGGGTAATTGGTGCGAGTTAACTTTAACCCTTAGCTTGATGGATTGACTGAAGTTGTAATCGTTGCTATCAAAAAGGGAAAAAGGGGTCTAAAAAAGTACTTGTATCCAGGTATGTTATGATCTTTGTGTTGTTTGTCACATTCCATTAAAGGTTCAAGCAAGAAAGTAATAAATCCTTTGGATTAATTATTAAGTTATTGTAACGATTTACCTGCACCTTTGCGTTTTTCGCAGGTGGGGTCTGACCCCAAGTTTCGAGTGCTTTCCGCGTGGTACTGGACTGAGAACGAAGCAGGAGCTAGAGCAGCTCCTAGGATCCTTTCGTTGTCTCTTTTAGCCATCGTGAGCGATAGCTGGGGCAGGCGGGTGCAGGCCAAGGGGGTGCCTAGATGGTTGTCACGCCCAATTTGCATTCTATAGGAGATTGTATGGGGGGAGTGGAATAATAAACAAGAGCCTTCGGAGCTAAGATTTTTAGGAGTAAAATACGGATGCTAGGCTTTTAGATCCTTGAGGCCCGAAGTATACTGAGCATGTGTGCCATGTTGAGATCAAGGTCGGTATAACCCGCGATCCAGAAAACAGTACGTTTGGAGGATGGGAACCCCACCAGAGCATGGAGGAAACTCTGTCTTTGCGTCTAGTATGGATTAGCGAGTATTCCCAACTCGATGACTATCACTGGGCACTCGTCTGGAAGGAATTATCCGAAGCGATTGGATACATATACCTTAGCGAGATCCGGGAGAGTCCTGCAGAAGGCTGGTTTACGTTTCCTTGCAGCAAGATAGAGGCGAGTAGCTGATTGTGAGCACAGTAGTGAAAAATACTTCTACTATGTGATCGGGGTCTGACCCCAGCTCAACGAATTCTTTGTAGGTTGGCTGTTCGAGCGTATGGAAGAGGAGGGACGATATGCACAAAGTCATCGATGAACTGAGGTATCACAAAGGTAGGTTTCCCAGGAAGGCGCTGGAGAGATTGGTTGCTAGAAAGGATGAGGCCATCCCGCTTTTGCTCCGTACTTTGGACGAAGTCTTGCAGGATCCGGAAATCGCCACCGAAGATGAGGATTACATGCTCCATCTTTATAGCCTGTATCTATTGGCCCAGTTTCGGGAAAAGAAAGCTTTCCCCAAAATCTTGGAGCTGATCTCGTTGCCCCCAGATGATGTGGACTTCATGCTGGGCGATACGCTTACAGAGAGCTTGCAGAACATTCTCTATAGCACCTATGACGGAGATCTGAACTTACTTCAAGGCGTGATCGAAAATCCCTTTGTGGACGTATTCGTCAGGGGATCGGTTCTAGACGTCCTGGGTCAGCTCTATCTCGACGGGGAGATTACCAAGGAGTATCTGGTAGCTTACTTAAGGAAGCTTATTGATCGTCGGAGTTCTGAACAAGAGATGGAGGAAACCTTCACCGGCCTTGTTCAGGACATTGTGATTGAGTGCCAGCTCGTCGAGATGCTTGAGGATATCAGGAACTTGCATGACGAAGGTCGAGTTGATCAGATTATCTTCGGAGATTTCGACGAATTCTTAGAGTCCTATCAAGGCGACCATGGGCAGCGGGTGCGATATATTGAAGATGTGATCGAAGAAATGCATTGGTGGGCGTCTTTTCAAGACACAGAGGGGATGAGTGCGGAGGAGAGCTTTGCCAACCAGTCTGTACATCGTCTCAAGAAAATCCAGAGAAACTCGCCCTGTCCCTGCGGTAGTGGTAAGAAGTACAAGAGGTGTTGCGGAGCCTAGTTTGGGGACTGAGTTCTGGGATTTCTATGGGGACGAAGGAACGGGAGAGCCATGAGAGTTGCCATGCCAGTGAGCGGCTGCGGCTCAGGAGGCGGAAGCCAAATTGAAGAGTTTATCCTTACTTACCTGGCTCTGGATACATACGGGCTTGACTATATCGCAGCTGCCCCGGAGAAAGTGCACTTCGATGTCATCGATCATCTCGCGGAAGAAGCGCAGCAAGGGGCCGAAAGAAATGTATTAGCCCCTAGGCACCAAATGTCTAGGTATGAGGAGCAACCTGAGGTATGAAAGAGGGGCTTTGCGAGGGTAGAGAGAACCTATACAAAGTAGAATGTAGGGTTCTTAGGAGGATGCTTCTTGCCGAGCGAGTACAAACAAACGCTGTATGCATGTTATCTAGGTTACATCACTCAGGCCATTAACAACAATCTGGCACCTTTGTTTTTTGTTGTGTTCCATGACCAATTCGGGTTATCCTTTGAGATGCTCGGCCGTTTGGTGCTCTTAAACTTTGGTACCCAGATCGTGTCCGACATTGTTGCAGTTAAGTATGTTGATCGCATCGGCTATCGTGTTGCGGCCGTGATAGCACATGTCATGTGTTTTGTAGGCATCTTCTGCCTTGGTTTGCTGCCCTTGATCATGTCCAACATCTTATTAGCCCTTACTATAGCGGTTGTCATCTCCGCGTGGGGCGGGGGGATCACGGAGGTTATCATCAGCCCCATTGCAGAGTCTTTACCCACAAAGGCTAAAGCTGCGACCATGAGTTTACTCCATTCCTTCTATTGCTGGGGACAGATGGTTGTGGTTGTTCTTACCACTGCTTGTGTTTGGGTTTTCGGAACAGAGATTTGGTACCTTCTGCCCATGATCTGGGCCGTGATACCCTTATACAACATATTCAAGTTCAGGCGCGTTCCCTTACTATCCCTAGTACCCGAAGGGGAGGAGCTACCCATTCCACAGCTGCTTCGTTCCCCCGGGTTCCGCCTGGCTCTTGTGCTCATGCTGGCCGCTGGAGCTTCTGAACTGACCATGTCCCAGTGGTCGAGCCTCTTTGCAGAGGTCGGCCTGGGGGTTCCCAAACTGGTAGGAGATTTGGTGGGGCCGGCCCTGTTTGCTTTGTTTATGGGCATTGGAAGGACAATCTATGGTTTATGGGGTCAGCAGATCAACTTGCAGAGGACGTTACAGGCAGGAAGTCTGCTCTGCATTGTCTGTTATCTTGCGGCTGTGTTTTCCAGCATTCCCCTTCTAGCACTCTTGGGGGCAGCCTTCTGTGGCTTGTCGGTCAGTCTGATGTGGCCGGGTACGTTCAGTCTCACCTCTGCTCGCTTTCCCAAGGGCGGAACGGCTATGTTTGGCATCCTGGCCATCTGTGGTGACCTAGGCGGCTCGATTGGGCCTTGGCTTACAGGCTTTATCTCTGATCTGAGCCAGCGTTCTGCTTTCGTAGAGAGTATTGGGTTGGCTCGGGGAGTTGGTTTGGAGCAGGTGGGACTGAGGGTAGGTCTGCTCATGGGCATTGTATTCCCTGTACTCATGTTCTTCGGTATCAAGGCCATGGGCCGACGGAGTGAAGGGGTCTGACCCGGTCTTGGTCAACATCAATCGCGCCCGCATAGCTTGGTAGTTCGTTTCTTAGTTCTCCCATAGATTTGAGACTCTTGGGTTGTTTGCTGCGCTTTTAAGAGGAGCTTCCTCAAAAAGAAACCCCCTGCTCCCTGTGATAGGAACAACAACGAAGGTAGGGCCTGCTCTGCCAGGAAGATGACGCGCCTAGTTAACTATATGCGGCGTGCATACAAACAACATAGATTCGGTTGGGATACGTGTGCTGCGAGCTGTTACCTCTTCTGTCCCATTCCATCATAGTTCATGCTGGACCCCTGAGAAAACGGAGACTTCTCTCGGGGGTCTTGCGTTTTCCTGTTTGGAAGGATCCAATGGGAGACGTAGGGATGGACTTTGGCGACGCTGTACCTGTGTCTCAGCCAGAGATAACCAAATCTTTGAAACGAATACAGGATTCCCGATTTATTTGTCGAAACAAATAGAGAGTAGACGGAAAAATGGTGTGAAATATACATGTTTGGAAACGGAGGTCTAAAATGTCTATATCATTACAACAGGCTTTTGCGCAACTACGGTCTATGGTATCAAACCCCACTCTAAATCAACTAATCAAGGAAATGATTGTGGTAGGGCAGGACAAGAACTCCGATCTACATAGTTTCTATCAGATCTGCACGAATTGGATCTCAACACCTGGATTCAGGCCTGGGAGTAAAGCGCCCCTCCCAATGTTGTTGAAGGGATGTATGGAGATCATTAGTAAACAAACTGCACCCTTCGTTTACTTTTTGTTGTTTCTTCCTAAGCTTGATCCGGAGCCTGTTCGAGAAATTCAACGCATTATTGCAGCCGATTTCTCGGAAAACCCCTGGGTGCTACCGGAGAGCACGGACGACTATGTTAGGTACATCAATGCAATTAGAGATCGGGTGGAGGAGACTGTGCAGAAGGACTGGGGAGAGGAACGCCTCGCTTTGACCATTGGCTCCCTCCTTGCACTGCCGCTCGGCAGCTTACAGGGAAAACAACTAGAAAAACTACAGGAAATACTGGAAGAATTACTGGACAGACTACAAGAAGAACCACAAGAAGAACTACAAGAACAACCCCAGGAAGAACCACAAGAACAACCCCAGGAAGAACTACAAGAAGAACCCCAGGAAGAACCACAAGATGCCCCTGGCGATATCGAGAAACAAACCATGGACTTAGTCTTGGAGGACCTGGCCTCTGTGCCGGCTGATGATCCTTTTTGGTCTCGTATCGATGAGTTTGTCGCGGCTGTGCAGGACTTGCACACTCTCAAAATGGGTGCCAGAGAAACACAAGAACGAATTCGCGCAGCATTATGTCAAATGCACTCGGAATGCGGGCAGCACCTGCAAGACTACTTCCAGACATCACTGGCCCCGTGGCGCCCTGAGAACATTATCCCCGGAAAAGAGAACTTTGTACTGGAGAGCCTTCCAGAACTAGAGGCGCTCCTTCTTCATCACAAGGACCTAAGTCAAGAAACACCAAAAACGCTAGTGGAACGGAGAGAACTGCACGAGAAGTTAAGTGGGGTAGAAGAAGAGATCATGACTCGTTACGATCTGTTGAGTGCTTGTTTTGACCAACCTGATCCAGAAACTGACGCCCAACCAGCTGATTCCCAAAAAGATGAGACAGAAGGCGCAGAAGACGACCAAGCGAGCAAGGATGTCCTTACCCCGCCGGCAGAGAAAGAACCGGAGACAGTCTCTTGCGATGAACGGGAGGCAAAAAGCGAACGATCAAAGGAGAAGCCGCAGAAACAAATTCACAAACCTCGCAAAACCCGAAGAACTGCAGTAGACAGAGGCCAAAAGCAGCAGAGCAAGGCTGAACCGGATCCGCAAGAAACCCTTGAGCAACATGACCCAGTATTGGAGATGATCGAGGTCGGTGACTTGGCCGGGGCGTATTGGAGAGCGAAAGCTTTGGAGCAAAGCAACCTGGAAAGTTCCGTGCCTTCTCCCCTCATCTTGGCGATGCAGGGTTCCCGCTATTTACTGAGGCCCGGTTTCGGTCTTGCTAGTGGATTTACATATCCCCTGAAATACGACTATCAAGGGCAAGGTCGGTTTATCGAATTGGCAGCCTTAGGAGTGGGCCTGATTGGAACAGTGTTTGTTCCCAACAGTGGTAGTT
Organism: Bacillota bacterium; assembly: GCA_012838305.1. Lineage (GTDB taxonomy): Bacteria > Bacillota > Limnochordia > Darwinibacteriales > Darwinibacteriaceae > UBA5420. Next base: position 23,121 of record DUPN01000095.1, read on the forward strand.
TTGGTTGGCTGTTCGATCAAGAGCAGTTGCCGAACCTGCAGAAAACGATCTCGGTGATCCGGGAGTTCTCTTATCGTGGAATCGCCCTTAGTAAGCGCGATCTTTTGATGATTTCCAATCGTGACGAGCACGAGAAAGCTGTAAAGGACGCAGCTCGAAAGTGCCAGAATGTGATCAACACCTATGTCGAGCGGCGTTTTGGGTTTCCTGCAGTCAACAAGATTTGGAACAAAGTATTTGGAGAGAAGTCTTCACTGCGCCTAGCTCTGGAGAAAGTAGGAGCAGATTGCCGGGAGGAGATCGACGAGATCCGAGGCGTACTGGATACGTGGTCCACCCGCGATCATATTGAAGAGCATATTCAATCTCTCAGCGATCAGGTCCTTCCCCGTAGAGAGCGTAGCTTAAGCGCCAATGAACATGGTCGAATCGTCCGCAGCGTTAACGAGGTAGTGGAGGCCACTGGTGATTGGATTACTTTAGTCGACAGTGCTAGGTCTGGTTCGGACGCGTGGAAACAGCAGCCCATTGAACAACTTATTGGCGACTTGAAGTCCTGTCTTGCGCCGACCTTATCGGAACTCGATGAAACACGCAATTCTTCACGAGGTGCAGAAGCAGTGGGTCTGCGCTTTATTGGCGCCAATCTTCAACTGCTTTTGGATTACATTAACGGGTCCGATCTGGGAGGGGAGACCAGTGACATCTGGTCCTGGCAGGATAGTAATACCATAGAAGAGGTTTTGGCCAAGCGACTGTTACGGTATCCCGAACTTGAGTTGCTCGATAATGGTCTTCCCACGGGATCTGATTGGGACCTGCTCCTCGCCTGCCTAAAGGAGCCCAATCAGACGTGGCATCAATTGGAAAGTGACATCTTCCATGCTTGGTTGGATAAACAAGATTATCGCTTCTTCGAAGTAATCCTTGCGGGATTGGATGTGGAAGAGACAACTAGAGATGATCTGCGAACTACGGCTGTGAGACAACTACAAGGCTCCCGTGATACACTGGATCTGCACTGCCAACAGACGGTGGAGAATGTTGAACGCGCTTTGGTCAACGGCGTAATAAGTGAGGAAGAACGTGTTGAACTGCTGGTTCTGGTAGAGAGCATCGATCCTCTCACCGCTCTGCACTTTCCGCGAAAGTTTTCCACCCTCAGACGTGTTGATCGCGAATTGAGCGCGGCCGCCGATCGCAGGATTGACCATCTCAAGGGAATTTGGCAAGATTACAGCCCCAGGCTTGAGGAAATTGCCACTCCAGAGGAAGCCTCCGCTTTTCAGGACTTCGTCAAAGGGGCCATTAACGAACGAGATACCCGTGTGGTCGACGAGTACCTAGCTAAGGTGCGAGAACATCTGGAAAAGAAACAGGAGCTCCGCTTTGGCGAATGGCGTCATCAATCCCGAGACTATTTGGGAGAGTTTTTCTCTTTTCGGCAGGCCTTGGAAGAAAACGGGAAAGGACAATTGGGAAGTGCTAGAACTGCAATGAGTGAACGGAAGTCGTGGATGACGCTAAATTATGGTGGCATTCCACCCGAACAGCTTAATCAGGCAATAAGCGCAGTTGATGCATGGACGAATCTGGCCAAGAGGGATGAGGCGTTGTTTGGCCAAAGCATCATCGATCTTTTCACCTATCTAGGCTTTACCATCTCAACTCCTGTAGAAGAAAAGCTCTATAGCAGTGCCAGCAGCAACTTCCTACACCTCCCCCTGAAGATGGAAGCCAGCGAACAGGCACGACCGTTTCCGCATTTTGGTTCCCTAGCTAGACCCGCGTTCAATGTACTGATGGTCTGGGAGCGGTCGGGAGCAGATAACATCGTATCGGCCATTTACCGGGCGAAGCTGGGCGCTCAAAGTACAATTCTGCTTTACTTTGGAAGATTGGCAGAGTCTGTCCGAAAGCACATAACCTATATGACACGACAAGGAAGACTACCAATGGCTATTTTGGATGAGGCTTTGTTACTCTTCTTGACAGGTGAACGAGATGCGCGGCTAGGTGCATTTCTCCGTAGTTCGGTTCCATATGGTACCCTCATCCCCTACACTCCTCGTAATGTACCTCCGGAGATATTTTACGGTCGTGAAGGTGCTGTGCAGGAGCTGCAGCGTAAAGATGGTTCCTGTCTCATCTATGGTGGCAGGCAGATGGGGAAATCGGCCCTATTGCGACAGGTCAGACGGCAAGCCCATAACCCCAAGCGCCACCAATACGCTTGGGTGGAAGATGTCAAGACCCTTGGCGACAGTTATTCCCACGAAAAACCCTCCAGAATCTGGACGCGTTTTTGGGGACTCCTTTCAGATCAAGGCTTGGTCTCCGAGCGCCCTGCCAGCGACGATCAAATCATTACTGCGATTGGTTGCCTACTGAGGAAGGAACAGGATTTACAGATCATTCTTATGCTCGATGAGGCGGACGGTTTTTTGAACCAAGATGCGTTGGATGGATTTAGGACGGTTACCACATTGCGGAGACTTATGACGGACAGCGACCATCGTTTCAAAGTCATTTTTGCCGGGCTGCAACATGTCCAGCGCTTCCAGAGCCTGCCAAACCAGCCCTTAGCCCACTTTGGAACCCCTATTCTAGTAGGTCCTTTGGAAGTTCGTGCCGCAACAGCCCTTGTACGCGAGCCTCTGCAAGCTCTAGGGTTCCAACTGGATGATTCGTGCGTCTACCGGATCTTGTCCTTTACCAACTACCACCCTGGGCTGATTCAGGTCTTCTGCTATCATCTGCTCGAGCGTCTTTATGCCAAAAACCCAGTGTTCCCCATACCACATAAGCCTCTGCCAATCACAAAAGAGGATGTAGACTCCATTTATATGCAGGAGGAAGTGCGGGACGGTATTCGAGAGCGTTTTGAGTGGACGCTAGCTTTGGATCGGCGTTATCAAGTGATAACCTGGGCAATGATTGTCGCTCAAGCCCAGGACAGAGATAGTTTCGGACGAGAGTTTAGCGTGGCCGAGCTATTTGGTCTTACTCGGGAGTACTGGCTTGCGGAATTTGAGACGATGACAAACGACGAGTTTAGAGGTTTGCTGCAAGAGCTGTCGGGCCTTGGAGTCCTAATTAAGGGTCAAGGCAAGTATCGACTCAAGAGCCCAAACCTAGTGCGCTTACTGGGGACAGAAGAGGACATTCTAAATCGCTTGTATGAGTTTGTGGACAAACCAGCAAGAGTGGAGGCAGAGCCCGACGGCTTCCATCATCTGATCAATGCCAAAGGTCAGGTCTATAGCGCTTTCACTTTCGAGCAGGCGCGCAACATTGATCTACGTAACGATTTTCGTGTAGTGATTGTATCACAAGCTTTGGGCTTTGAGCACATCGAAGAGAGCATAAAGAGTCTCTATTCTGACCAGAAAAAGACAGGTGTGCGGCGGGTGAAAGTTGGGGTGGATACGGCTGCATCGATGAACAAGTTTATCGAGAAGGAGTGCGTTCGGGCCAAGAAACGAGACTACGACAACCTTGTTCTGTATCAGATCGTGGACAAAGTCGAGGCCAATCCGTTTGAAGCCATCTGTGCGGCTTGGGAGTTCTTTCAGCGGAGTGTAAGCAGCAAGAATCCAGACGGTGTCTCCTTCTTCTTTGTCCTCAATCCCCCAGTCTATTGGCATGCGTTACGTTTGGTTCCTGAGTTTTTGGAAGAATTGAATTCCCAAGGCGCAATGATGCGAGTAAAAACCTGGAACGCATGGGGAATCGGGCAACGTTTGGATGGGCTTGACAAGTTGAACAATGATCAAATCCGTAAGACTATGTTAGAGATCAGTGGAGGCTGGCCATGGTTGCTGAACGAGATTATCAGTCGCTGCGGGTCGGACGACAATTCTCAGAAAGGAGCTAAACAAATAGAAACACTGCTCCATACCGACGATGAGTTTCGCCAGAGTTTCCTTAGACAGCTGGAGTTGCCTGAGGACAATAGCCTGTCGGTCGTTTTGCATTTTTTAGTGAAGAATCCCAAGTGTCCTGTCGAATTGATAGGGCCAGAGTTGATCGAGCCTCCGATGGGATTGACACTTGAGCAATGCACCCGCGCCTTAGACTTTCTTCAACAATTCAGTCTCGTTCGTATCCTTGGAGATGCCGTGGTTGTCAACCCCACTATCCAGAAGGTGTTCTCAGCATGATTCTGTTGCGAAGCCAAAAGAGAGTTGCTGCTGAGATCGTCAATGACTTAATGAAGAACATAGCCAATGTTTTGCTGCTTCCTGCATCGGTAAGTGTTTCCGAAGTAGAGTACATTGTGGGAGAAGAGTTAAGTACGCATCCCTATTTAAACAGTGAAAGCCTAGCTCTTATGGATTGCGAAGAGGAGTCTCCAGTAAGAACCCTTAGTGAAGTATTTGGAGTTGTGTGGAAGGACAACTATGCCCCTAGGACAGTTGGAAATCTAATTCGCCATGGAGGGCTTCCTGAAGTAGTGTTTCTCCGCGGGTTTGCCGATGCGCCCGAGGAGCGGCGAAGGCGGTGGATAGAATGCATCCTCGAGATTACTGAGCTTCGAATCGACGACAGGTTTGATACTCCAACCTTTTGTGTAGTTGCCCAGGCGAGAGATCCTATGCTGCAGGGGCTCAAACCGAAGCTTGGTTTCCGAGTTCGCTATTGGTACAGGCTTTGTAGTCATGCTGAAGCGGAGACCTATTACCAAAGGATGGAAGGTAGGTCCAGACCAGGTGAACAGGTTTGGAGATCAGCTGTGTTGGCTTCCTTGGCAGGAGCGGATAGTAGTCTGGCCGAGGAACTGGGAGAAGCCGTCGTGGGGAACACCTCGGACATCTATGGACGTGTGCAGAGAGTTGGGGAGCAAACAGGTTGGTCCCGTGGGGATCTGATCAGCACAGGCATCCAACCGTTCGTTGATCAACAGTGGTTCGCATCCCTAGAGAGTTTGGACGATACTCATCCCATTCGAAATCTGTGGAGTTTGGGGTTGATAGACTACTCTTCTGAATATGGATGGGAAGTGCCTGTTTGGGTATTGACCATACTCGACGAGAAGGGAATTTTTGAACATCGGGTCTGGCGTGCCCAGCTGAAGGTTGTTCTGCCAGTGATCAATCAGTTGCGCTTACTTGTGATCAATGCTTTGATGCGAAATTACGGCACAGAATGGATGAGCTGGCCCCTACCGAACCAGGAGGAGCAGGGGGGAAGAAAATCTGAGGGGCCCTTGGATGCAGAACCAGCCTTTTTGCGCTCTCTGTTGTTCCATCACGCCCAGAAGCTGAAAGAAGAACAGATCTTTGAGTCTGCTCTGGTAGTAGCGCATTCCCTGCGAAATCGTCTTGCCCATTATGCTACTGTAGAGTATGCTGAATACGCCGACTTATTGGAGAAAGTAGACCGTCTGGGGAGTTGGCGTTAACGGTGACCCTCATTTTGCTTAACTCTACAAGGTTAACTGTCCATTCTATAACCCCCCACGGTTAAATTGTTACAATTAACCTTGTGGGGTTAATTGGTTTTGTTAGGTAACATGCCGACGACACCAAGAAGGCGGCAGATCGTCTAGTTTTGTCTACTCCGTGTCGCAGATCCGCCTTAGTATTGGTGATCTGGTCTCTAAATTGCAGGGAAGGCGGTCCAAGGAGCAACTTGAGGCTATTCACATGTTGGAAACGGGTCACACCTAGGAGGAGATTACGTCCTCACTGGGAATTACACAGGTGTCAGTGTCTACGAGGTTGATGGCGGCAGGTTGGCAATGCCACAACGGTGGTTACGAGTCTATGGAGACGCTTTTGCCCAAAATGAATGAGAAGATGGAGAAACTTGTAACAAGCACGAAGCATTCCCGCGCGTAGGCATCAGAACCGCAAGCCTTCACGTGTTATCTGTTTTCGCTAGAAGGATTCTTTCACTTGTGATAGTATTAACGATAATAAGCAAATTGGCAAGGGAGGTGTGAGCGGTGAAAAATTGGACGCCAGTTGGAGATGGGAAATCAGTTCCATCGCGGGCCTATGAGCAGATACTCAGTTACATTGGTGCGGAGGACATAGTAGGGAGCAAACTCCCCCCTGAAACGGAATTCGCTGAGTTGTTGGGGGTTAGCCGTACTGCCTTGCGAGAAGCACTCCAGCGCTTAGAGGCAGAAGGATATATATCTAGGCAGCGAAGAGTTGGCACAATTGTCTTAGCCAAGAGGAGAAATCTCGATGCAGGGCTAGAGAAACTGGATTCTTTGACACAAACGATTGAAAGTTCGGGTATGAAGCCAGGGACCCTGTGCAGGCATTGGCGGCGGGAGCCAGCGAATAGTCTGATCGCTAAGATGCTTGACATCAAGGTTGGCACTGAAGTAACAGTATTCGAACGCGTCCGTACGGCAGACGACATCCGTTTGTGTTACGACATCAACTTTATCCCAGTTGAGTTCATTACCGAAAAGGACGAAGATAAACTAGGTGAATCACTACTTTCGTATCTCTCTACGAAACACGGCCCAATACACCAATCGTTAGCTTATCTTCATCCTTATACTGCTGATTCCATGGTAAGTGAGAAACTGCAAATCCCATCAGGACATCTTGTAATGCTGTTGGAACACACGAATTATGGACCCGAGGGGGGACCGGTATGGTATTCTCGAACGTTCCATCGTAGCGATGTCATTAGCTTCCATATCGTCAGGTCTCCGTGAACATTCACTAGACGATTTGTACGATCCAGGATTCCGTTTTCTGCTAGGTGCATGTTGTGGCAATCCAAACGCCTGGCACCTATCCCAAGAACACCGGCAAAGATAGTCTACATTGCCGGTGTTTTTGGTGGGTGTGCCATGCATGGCGCGATACTTGGCGGTGAGAGTCCGCTAGCGGGCTGGTAGGCGCGAACCATTTGTCAAGTGCAAGCAAACCACCCGAGAAACACAAACCATATTATCTCATCACTGCTGAGGGGTCTATAAGTGTGGTTACTTTGACGCTTGCGTTATAAAATGCAGTTATCGCGCCTATCTTTTACGGAGCTGGCTATACGGTGGTACGGTAGACTACTCAATGCTAGGTACCCTGGGTCCATTACAGTTTCTTTGCGAATCACAAAAAGATCATCCACTTGACTTCACATTGGTTAAAAATTAACCCAAAGTTCACAAGAATACAGCAGGACAACTGGAGGGAAACAGGAAACTACAAAAGTGTAAAAGTAATACGTATGACGTTATGGTATTCCCCAGGAATTGGAAATGGGAGCAGTTGGGCGGAAAGAGGTGATTGTAGTAGGTTTGAGTTAAACATACACGCCGAAACGCGGATCAAACAACACGACCAATGTTTCTAGAAAGGGGTTGGCAATTGTATGGCGCTCAAAGAAGGTCGCGCACTGTGGGTCGAATCGCAACAAGATGGAATTTTGAAGGGAGGTTATGGTCCGAAGGACGTTCAGCAAATTGTTGACAATGCCAAGAGCATTGGAGCAAACATGCTTCTTTGGCTTGTGAAGGCCCGGATGACCGATACTGCACCGGCACTTTGGTATCCCAGCGAGATTGGCTTAAGCCATGAGGCCTGTTACGAATATGATAGCTTTGGTGATGTAATAAAAATGGCTCATGATGCTGGAATTGAAGTACACGCCTACTTTTCGACATTTACGGAAGGCGACATTGGTGCTAAAGAGGTACGGGGCAAGAAACCGCCATTGGCAGAGCATCCTGAGTGGGCTGTCGTGGACCGGCAAGGGCGCCGAAGCGAGTTTGTATGTGCAAGTCACGTGGGGTACCGGGAGTATCTTGGTTCTCTTATGGAAGAAGTTATTGATAAGTATCCTTCGATCGATGGAATCAATATTGACTTCATTCGCTATCCCCGTTCGGCATGCTTCTGTGATAACTGCAAGAAAAACATCAAAGAACGGTTTGGCTTAACGGTCGATCAAACGGTTGATCTGCTGGCTGGTAAGGATTTTGACTCGCTTGATGCGGAAGAACTTGGAGCCTCTTTGGATAGGGTTGGGGCAGTAATCAATTACTACAACCAGAACGTTCATGATACGGTGGAATATTTCCATAACTTGGTCAAGGCTAAGTCCCCAAAAATCAAATTGTCGGCTGCTGTTTTCCCCAATCCGCGAGTCGCTGCCAACCAAGTATATTGTGACTGGGTGGGGTTCTCACAGTTCCTTGATTTCGTGTGTCCCATGGTCTACTGGTATTCACCGGCATACTATCGACAGACGGTGGAGCGCCTACAAGCGATTACTCCCCCTGGAACGAAGCTTTATCCCGGGATATCCGCACTTGGGGTTCCGCACCCCTTAGCTGGCGAGAACGCCAACTTCCTTCCTAAGGCTCCAGACATGGAGTATGTAGCTGAACTCATTGATATTGCCCGTGAAGTCGGTACACCAGGCATTGCAGTATTCCAGTACGGTTCCATTTTTAACGTTGAACCCGGCGCATACACGGGAGCCAAGTGGGGAACGCCTGTAGTTGGCGACGTGGATCTTATTCGTCAGAGGTGGGCTGAGCCGGCCAAACCGGCGCATACTGACTAAGGCAGTAAATGGGTATCCAAGGTAAGGAGGATGGCAGTTGTTTCTGATTGGGGTAGACATAGGCACATCATCGACCAAGGGTGTCTTGGTGGATCAATCCGGGAGAATCGTCGCATCGCACCGTGTTGCCCATGATGTGGACAGACCACA
>DUPN01000096.1 GCA_012838305.1 Bacillota bacterium
CTTGTGATCATTCTTGCCCTAACCTGGCGTTGGACTGGGTATAACATGATTTTCTACCTAGCTGGCCTGCAAAACATTGACTCAGCTATCTATGAGGCCGCGATCATAGACGGTGCTTCCAGTGTTGCGCGCTTTACGCGCATCACCGTCCCCCTCCTCAAGCCAATTATCTTGGTAACGACCATTTTATCCACCAATGGAACCCTGCAATTATTTGATGAGACCATGAATTTGACCAATGGTGGTCCCTCCAATGCCACCTTGTCAGTTTCACAGTACATTTATCGTCTCTCGTTTCAGTATTCTCCTCGCTTTGGCTATGCCGCGGCCATTTCCTTTGTTGTCTTCCTTTTGGTCGCTATTCTTGCATTTGCGCAGATGAGGGTAGGTGATCAGCGATGACGCTTCGACGGGCGGCTCGGGCCGGAAAATATCTGGTGCTATCGGTTGCGGCGTTCTTATCTCTGTTTCCTCTGCTGTGGATGTTTGTTTCTGCCACCAACTCTTCGGTGGATGTCATTACGGGACGAATCCTCCCGGGCACCCATCTCTTGGAGAATCTAAGGGAGCTGCACGCCACCACAAGTATAACCAGGGCTTTGTGGAACTCCTTTCGCAATGCCTCCGTGGCCACCATTGCCAGCCTTTTCGTCTGCTCCATCGCTGGTTATGGCTTTGAGATTTATCATGATAGGGGCAAGGATATCCTCATGCGTATTCTGCTCCTATCCATGATGATTCCCTTTGCTGCCATCATGATCCCCTTATTCATTATGGTTGGCCGACTGAACTTGCTCAACACGACCGCCGCTTTTGTACTGCCAACCATCTCCACGGCATTTTTGATCTTTCTCTTCAGACAAAGTGCCCGCTATTTCCCGACGGAGATCATTGAGTCCGCCCGGATCGAGGGCCTGAACGAGCTGGGGATCTTTCTTAAAATGTATATTCCCGTGATGCGCTCCACATATGCAACGGGCGCCATCATCACCTTTATGGCTGCCTGGAACAACTATCTATGGCCCCTGATCATTATGCAGAGTTCCGACAGTATCACCATGCCCCTTTTGATCTCCAATCTGATTGCAGGCTATACCACAAACTATGGTATGTTGATGCTGGCCGTGGCCATTAGTGTCTTACCGACCATTATCGTCTTCTTGTTGCTGCAAAAGAGTTTTGCGGAAGGCATTGTGAGTTCGGTGAAGTAACCTGCGTTGGCTCCTGCCTGGATCAGAAAAGAGCCGGCCCACAACCTCGTGGGGCTGGCTCTTCTGAATCTCCGCAGGAACATGACCTGAAGTCACCCAGCTTATTCCAGGGCTTCCTCAAGAAACTTTTGGATGTATGAATATCGCTCTTTCAGCGCTTCTGGCAGATCCTCATACACGATCTGATCAAAGTGTTCTGCCGCCTGATCATAATCACCTAGGCGGAAATAGATGTCCGTAACCGGGATGCGCACCTCGTTCATGCTGCCTGCGTTCTTTGCGACGTGGAGCATGATTTCTACCATGGCCTGAGCTTGTTTGTGATCGCCTAGGGTACCATAGAGTTTCCCTAAAAGTTCGATCCCCTCTAAGGGTAGACTTCCTTCTTCAAAATCGGACTCCAGACGTTCCAAAGCCTCGTCATAACGCTCATCGATGAGCAACTTGCGCACATTCTCCAGCTCTGCCAGTTCTTCGGGGGAGGCTGGCCCCACCCGCTGTTCTGTAATCTGAACAGTGCGGCTCATCCCATCGACCATCATAGAAATGGGCTCATCCGCTCGGTAGACTCCTCTGTCAATCAGCGCCTTGGCCGCAGACGTCTTCCAGGACATGGGCATGGAGTTGCTGTCCAATACGGCCTGTCCGAAGGAAATACCCCAATCATCATCAAGGGAGACCAAAGTTCTCACCAGCTCCGCTGACATCCCTTCGGGCAACTCCAATTTAAGCACTTGCGCCAGAACCAAGGCGCGGCATCCCCCATCCAGAAGTTCTTCTTTGAAACATTCTGCGGTCATCCCTTCCTCGCTCTTGTCAAATCTGGGCGGCAGATAAGGCAAATCGAAGCCGGGCACCGTTCCTAAGCCTAC
>DUPN01000097.1 GCA_012838305.1 Bacillota bacterium
CGATGTGGCCTTACAGGTGGGCTTCTCCAGCCACACCCATTTCGGACGAACCTTTAAGCAAATGACAGGGCTTTCACCGATCAAGTACCGCAAGAGCCACATCAAGTAAGAGCGAGGCGAGGCCATGAAGACGATTCCGCTCCGCAAGAGTTATTCCGGTCTGCTGATCCTAGTGGCCGTGATCATCACCATCGTTACCATCGGATTTATGTTTAACCTTTACCGCATTTACACCGCGCGGGTCTACAGCGAGTCCACCGAGGTTCTCAACCTATATGCCGTGATTGCCAACTCCAGGCTGGCAGAGATTGAAGACCTGTCCTTTGAGGTCCTAGCAAACAGGGATATCCAAGACAATCTATTGATGTATATCAATGCCATCAATACCTATGAACAATACAATGCCACCAATAATTTATATACCCAGCTCTTTACACGTTGGATACGAAATCGAGGCGTGGTCTCCATGAGCTTTGTCTTCCTCGATGGAACCCGGGTTGACGTGGGCTCGATGCATCTGGTGCATCAACAAAGTACCGAACTGGCGGAAGTGCTCCAAGACGCCGCGGGCAAAAACGGCTCCGTGGGCTGGACAGCCAACTCGGTTGGCGAGAACACTGTAACTCTCTATCGCCTGATCCGAGACATTTCGGGCAACAAGTTCCAAGCTCTAGGAACCTTGATCATTAACGTGAATGCAGAGCATTTCCTCAACCACACGCCCGTTGTTGCCTCCCAGTATGATCCGGAAATTATCTGCGTAACAGAGGACCAGGTGCTCACCCGCAATGGGATAGCCATATCCCAGGGGGAGATCCTGCAGTCCTTGGACAAACACACAAGGAATGGGACCATCAGGCTCGAGGGCAAATCCTACTATATGTCCACCCAACAATTAGGCAGCAACGGCTGGAAGCTGATCTATTTGCTGCCCACACGGGATCTGCTCGTAAGTATTCGAAATGCTAACATCATCTACGGCGTAACGCTCTTGATCATCGTGATCATCCTCGCTGCCATCGGCTACCACTTTGCCAACGCCATCAACCGCCCCATCGCCCATTTGACCAAGGCCATGAAAACCGTTCAAGATGGGAACTATGCCCTGGCGCTAAACGATCAGATTCCCCAATCAAATCTAGCCATCACAGAGGTCGTCCAGCTTACCGAGGGATTTTCCCGCATGGTGAAAGAGATCGACTACCTCATCAATGAAGTCTACTCAAAGCAATTGATGATCGCCAAAATGAAGTACAATATGCTCCGGCAGCAGATCAATCCCCATTTCTTATACAATACCCTGGATACAGTCAACTGGAAGGCGATCCAAAGCGGCAACGAAGAGATCTCGGTGATGGTGCGATCCCTCTCCCGGCTTTTTCGAAGCTCGATCAAAGGGCCGGATATGGTTACGGTCCAAGAGGAATTGGATCTGGTGGAAGATTACGTTGCCATCCAAAGGATTCGTTTTGAGGAAAGACTTGAATTTGAGATAGTGATGGATGAATGGGCCCGTCAATGCCCCATTCCCCGCTTGACCCTCCAACCTATTGTGGAAAATTGTATCGTGCACAATCTGGAGCGCTACTCCCAGGTGTGCAAAATCAAGATCAGTTCCGGGCTCGTTAACAAGCGCCTGGAGATCTACGTGGAGGATAATGGATATGGCACAGACCTGCACATAGTGGAAAAAGTGCTGCGCGGAGAGTTGCTCACAGACGGCAAGAGTATGGGTTTACGAAATATCAACCAACGTCTCACCATGTCCTTTGGTGAGAATTTCGGAATTCGTCTGACGAACAAAGAGCCCCAGGGAACGAAGGTGACGATTGTGCTGCCTTGTGAGGAGGAGAGTCATGAAGACGCTACTGATTGCGGATGATGAACGCACGATCCGAGAAGGAATTGCCAACTCCATCGATTGGGAATCCCTAGGGATATCCCAGGTGTTGTTAGCTACGGATGGCCAAGAAGCCTTTGAGATGATTCAAACAGAAAAACCCACCATCGCCCTGATCGATATCGTGATGCCGGAAATGACCGGACTGGAGGTGATAGCCCGCACCCACAAGACCGATCACGGACCGGAGTTCATCATTATTTCCGGTCATGACGAATTCGACTATGCCCGCAAGGCCATCGCCTACAATGTGCACAACTACATACTCAAGCCCTGCGATGCACAGGAGATCACCCAGGCAGTAAAAAAAGTCCTAGAGAAACTGGAACAACGCCAAGCAATAATCGATTCCCAGCTTCATCTCAAGGAATATGTAGACATCCTGACACCGCCGGCCCAGGAACAGCTTCTCCGGGACTTCCTGTTAGATGGTGCGAAGGGACGCGACCTTATAGCCAAAACCCTAAGTGAAGCCCAGAGTTACCAGCTGCTGCTCTTTTCCGTTTCCGATCCAGACGATTATCCTCTGCTGCCTGCACTGCGCACACATGTCCAAAAACATAGTGCATCCCTAGGGTGGAACCTTAGTACCATGCTCCGTGAGGGTATTGTCCTTATCTACCAGGCGGAAGCGGAGCACAAGGTGAAGGAGACGGTCAGCTGGATTGGCCAAGCGGCAAAAGTTGAGGGCATCAGCACTGTCAGGGCGGCCATGAGCGGGGTTGGCTTCCTGGACGACTTGCCTCAGCTGTATGACGAAGCATGTGCAGCCATCCGCCATTTATCGCCTGAAACGCCAGGGGAAATTCCCCTGATTGATGCTTCCACAGCCCGGTACTCCAAGGCTGTACGGGATACCATGCAATACGTTCGAGAACACCTAAATGATCAGTCCCTTTCGCTCCAGCATATCGCCACAAACATCCTCTTCCTCAGCCCTGATTACCTAGGAAGGCTCTTTAAGAAAGAGTGTGGAATCCGCTTCTCCGATTACTTGCTTATGTTGCGCATGGAGAAGGCAAAACAACTGATTTCCATGTCCGCCAGTGTTAAAATGTACGAAGTAGCCCAGCAAGTTGGCTTAGGGGACAACGCGGCCTACTTCGGACAGGTATTTCGGAAATACACCGGGATGCTCCCTAGCGACTATCGAGATTTGCATAAGGCGGACCGTCGTGATCGTAGCGAAAAGATCCTACATCCACGATTCCACCCGCGCCAGACGTCTGGTAGGTAAACAAGCCAATTCTGGCGCCCTTCCAATATCCAAACCGAAGCTCGCATGGGCCGC
>DUPN01000098.1 GCA_012838305.1 Bacillota bacterium
AGCTGGATCTAGAGCAGGAAATGAGGGGACAGTTGCTGACAGAGGCCGAGGGTATTCTTTATACCGATTTTCAAGGACAAGAAGGTTATCTCCGGTGGCAAACAGCAGGCGATTCGCGTATCGTTTTGGGGCTTTTTGCCCCCATTCGAGACTTTCTGGACTATCGGGTTGTGGTGGTGGAGATCCTCAGGGCAGCCTTGCTTTCCCTGGCCCTGCTCATGCTGGTGATCCTGTGGTTTCAACGGCGGTTTATTACCGGGCCCATGCACCAGCTGGATCGTGAGATCATGGCGATTTCCCTGGATGAAGATGTCCGTTATCGCCTGCCTGCTCGAGCTAAGGATCCCTTTGCACCATTGCGGATCGTAATCAACAACTTCCTCGACGATGCCCAGGCCTATTTTGAGCGCATTGTCGCCCAGCAAGAGGAGTTGACTGCTGCTTACAGGCAGTTGGTGGCTAACGAGGAGCAGTTGCGGGAGCAATACCAAGCGATCAAGGAACACGAGGACCAGATTCTCCTCTTAGCCGATCACGATGCACTAACGGGTCTTCCCAATCGCCGAAGGTTCGTAGAGGATCTCGATACCTTGCTGGAGGAGGGGCGGACAGGCGCCCTCTTGCTGTTAGATGTTGATGGCTTCAAGAACATCAACGATACCTTTGGACACGTCTATGGTGACGCTGTCCTGCGGCATCTGTCGGGGGTGCTCCAGCGCAATCTGGCCCAAGGGTCTCAGGCCTATCGCTTTGCTGGTGATGAGTTCCTGGTCATTTTGGAAGGGGCGGTGGAAGGGGAGGAACTAAGGTCCGTGGTGGATCAGCTCTCCCGTGCGATCCGTCAAGCGCACACCATCGATGGGCGGCGTAATCGCTTTACAGCCAGCATGGGGGCTGTCCGCTATCCCCATGATGGTACCACCGCCGAGGAGCTTCTGATTAAGGCGGAAATCGCGATGTACAGTGCCAAAAGTATGGGGCGTAATCGCTGCCATCTGTTCGAAGGGCGCATGGCTGAGGACTTTGAACAGCGGGTGTATACAGAGCGCATTCTACGCAAGGCGCTTGAAAGCGATGGGTTTCGCTTGGTCTATCAGCCAATCGTGCACGCCGACACAGGAGCCCTCGCTTACCTGGAGGCACTGCTTCGTTTGGAAGGCCATGATCTGTCCCCAGCGGTGTTTATCGGCGTTGCGGAGGAGTTCGACTTGATCCAGCCCATAGGACGCTGGGTGATTAGGACCGCCATTGGGCAGCTGGTCTCCTGGGAGCAGGCCGGCCAGGCCCTTAAACCCATCTCCATTAACCTTTCCCCCAGGCAGTTTTACGATACGGGTCTGGTGGACTTTCTCCGGGATACCCTGGAGCTCCATAATCTCGATCCCAGCCTGATTGAGATGGAGATCACCGAGACTGTCCTGATTGAAAGCGCCGAAGCAGCGGCGGCGATTATCGAACGCCTGCGCGCACTGGGCGTCAAAATTGCCTTGGATGATTTTGGGACAGGTTATCTATCCATGAAGTACATCATGGATATCCCTGTGGACCGCATTAAGTTGGATGTCAGCATGACCCAGGGACTGCCTGAGACTCTGCCGGTCATGGAGGGCCTCATTACCATCGCCCACGGTTTAGGGATGGACGTGGTGGTGGAAGGTGTGGAAACCCCGGAACAGGCCCACTGGGCGGTGCAGGCCGGATGTGACTATCTCCAAGGCTACTTGATTGGCAGACCTGCCGCGGCGCAAGAAGGATTACCAGAGCTCGGTACGTACCTCCAAGTGAAAGGAATGATTCGATGAGTTTACGCACAGTACGCAAGGTGTTGACTGGCCGTGCTTCTATTGATGGTGCAGGTGTGCACTTGGTCAGGGTCTTTACCCGGGATGAGACAGAGGACTTCGATCCCTTCTTGATGCTGGATGCCTTTGATTCCACCAACCCAGCAGACTATATCAAGGGATTTCCCTGGCATCCCCATCGCGGTATTGAGACCATCACCTATTTGATTCATGGTGAGATTGTACATGGGGACAGCCTCGGTAATCGGGGCACCATCCGCGACGGTGAATGCCAGTGGATGACGGCTGGATCTGGGATCATTCACCAGGAGATGCCCCAGGCGCAAGAACGCATCCTCGGGGCGCAGCTGTGGCTGAATTTGCCCAAAGGCGACAAAATGACCGAACCAAGTTATGGGGACATAACTGCGGATCAGGTTCCCCAAATCCAGGAGCAGGGGGCCACGATTCGGGTCATTTCCGGAGGTTGCCTGGGCACCCCAGGTGCGTTCCAGCCCAAGTATGTCCAAGCTACCTACCTGGACGTAGAGCTCGAAGCTGACAAAGAGTGGTCCTTCAAAACGCCAGGCGAGGATACTTTGTTCGTCTACATCTTTCAGGGACAGGCCCTTTTCCAGCCCACAGGGGAGGAGCCGATCGCCGCTAAACAGGCGGTCTTGTTCGGAGAGGGCGACACGTTTTGGGTCAAGGCGGCAGGGGAAGATCTTCGCTTTATTCTGCTTGCAGCCAAGCCTTTGCACGAACCCATTGCTTGGGGTGGACCTATCGTCATGAACACCCGAGAAGAGCTTCAACTGGCCTTTGACGAACTCAAAAACGATACCTTTATCAAACACCGCAGCTGACGAGGGGGTTCGGCATGAGGCTGTTCACCAGGAACATCTACCTACTTGGAGCTATCTTTGCATTGGTTGCAGGGGTCAATGCGTTTGTGGGATTTCGGCAAATGGAAGCCCCTATTCGCCGCGAACTGGAGCAAAGGGTCGAGGCTGAGCTGGAGCACGCACTCGGTGCGATTGATGCATCGTTTGCCTTGGTAGAACAGACTTTGAACACAGCTGGATACTATCTGCAAGTGGAACCCGATGGAGAGAAAGTCCGGCAATTCTTAGTGGAACTCAAAAAGCACAATCCGGCCTATCTTGACATCGGCGTACAGAGCTTCACACTTGGCCAAGACGCTGGTGGACCGGTGTATACCACGAGCATCCAGGATGATCAGGGGCTGCTCAGCGTGTCCAAACCCGTCTACGGACCTGACCAGGAGCCACTTGCTGTAGTACGGATTGACATGTCGCTGGCTGAACGAGTCTCCTCTTTGGAAGAACTCTATGGCTACAAGTATTTCTTTTTCCTCGATGGCCGTCCTATTTTCGAAGATCATGGCGGGTTGAATCTGGATTTCTCCCGCCTGAACGGGGCGCCCAGAATAACCGAACTTCTCCTGGATGATGTTTCTGGCTATCTCCACTGGGATAGAGTGGGGACTACAGACCTTGTTGCGGCCGCCTTCGTACCTGACAGCAGCCTCGTCTCCCTCCGCAGACAGGAACGCTGGATTGCGGGGGTTTTTGCCATGAACCTGATCCTCGGTGCGGCAGTCCTCATTGTGGTTCTGCGCAGGCATATTCTTTTTCCGGTTCGGGAATTAGGCCAGGAGATCCTGGCGATTTCGCTGGAGAGAGATGTGGCCTATCGTTTACACGTGGACCCCCAAAAACCGCTGCGATCGTTTCGGGAGGCCTTGAATCTTAGTCTCCAGACGGCCCAGGAACGCCACGAGCGCATACTCCATCAAAGGAAGGAGCTTTCTCAGGCCTATGCGCAGCGGGAGGAGAATGAACGGGTCCTCCAGGGTCAGTTAAGGGTGATCAAGGAAAGCGAGGAGCGAATTCAGTTTCTGGCTGAGTATGACTACTTGACCAAATTGTACAATCGGAGGAAGTTCCAGGAGGACTTGGAGAACGCTCTTAGAATAAAGGGTTCTGGGGCTCTTTTCCTGCTGGACATCGATGATTTCAAGAACATCAATGATACCCAGGGACACAGCTTTGGCGACGGGGTTTTGGTATCCGCAGCTGCACTTCTGCAGCGGGAGAAGCCTCCCGGAAGCACTTTGTACCGCTTTGGCGGCGATGAATTTGCACTGGTAATTACCGATCAAAGGGAGCTGGCGAGAACCCAGGACAATTTCAACGGCGTGAACCGCAAGTTAAAGCTCCTGGCTTCGGCAGAGGGATGGGGCAGCAGAATTGGCTTCAGCGTGGGAGGGGCACGCTTTCCCCAGGACGGCACCACACTTGATCAGGTTTTGATCAAAGCGGATATTGCCTTACATCATGCTAAGAGAGAGGGGAAAGGACGAGTTTGCCTTTTCGATGATCGGATGGCCGCCACTTTCAGTGAGCGGGTGCGAGCGGAGCATATTGTGGCTGAGGCAGTCCAGTCTGAAAGCTTCTACTTAGTCTACCAGCCTGTTGTGGACGCTCAGAGTGGGAAAATCGCCTCCTTCGAGGCCTTTGTCCGTGTGCAAGGCTCCCTTGTTTCTCCGAGTGTCTTGATTTCCATCGCAGAAGAGTCGGATCTGATTTACTCCATAGGGTATTGGGTGATCCGAGAGGTTACCCGGCAGCTGGCAGCCTGGATACAAGAGGGCATCGATCCCAAACCCATCTCCCTGAACATCTCAACAAAGCAGTTCTATGATCGAGGTCTCACTCCATACCTTCAGGGGCAGCTGGAGGAAACGGGTGTGGATCCCAGCCTAGTTCAGCTGGAGATCACCGAGGACGTGATGCTCGGCGACCCCTTAGAGGCCATCGATATTATGCATCAAATTCGTTCATTGGGCTTGGCGCTATCTCTGGACAACTACGGAACAGGCTATTCTTTCGTCAATTATCTCACCAAAATCCCCGTCGATTACCTGAAGATCCATGGAGTTCTGACACAGAATATGCTGGATAACCCCGGATTCATGCAGGGCCTGATCTCCATCGCCCACGGTCTAGGTATGAAGGTTGTGGCGGAACAGGTGGAGACAGCCGAACAAGCCCACCAATTGAAAGCGGCGGGCAGCGACTATCTCCAGGGCTATCTATTCAGCAAGCTGCTCTTTCCCCAAGAGGCGGCGGCTGCATTGGAAAGGGACTACGGAGACATTCTTGCTCCGGAGGAAAAGGAAAAGGAGAGCTGAAGGCGCTCTCCTCGTTGTCTCTTCCTCCTAGTACCAGAAATTCATGTTGACTGTGGCACTGACTTCCACATCCCCTGGACTGATGGGGGTAGCCGGCGCAGAATCAGCCCTGAGGGCCATGGTAGTCACCATAGGTGCATAGGAACCATAGCTTTCACTCATGGTGGTCAGCCCTCCTAAGAGCAGCCCCGCACTTTCAGCCATAACTTTGGCCTTGGTCATCCCTTGCTGAACGGCGAGCTCTAGAGCTTGCAGCTGCAGAGACTGTTTATCCGCGATATCGAAACGGATTCCCTGGACCTGGTTTGCCCCGGCCCTGATCGCTACATCAATGATCTGCCCCACCGCGTCCAGATCCTTGGTGGTAATGTTGATCCGATTCTGCACATAGTAGGTAGTTACGGTCACTTCATCATCCGTTCCCCGGTAAAGAACTTGCGAGGAACTATAGATATTGTAGCCGCTTGTGTTCAGCTGCTGTTCGGAGATTCCCAGTTCTTTCAGGGCCTTGAACACGCTGGCCATGCCCTTGGCGTTGTTCTCTGCCGCGACTTGAGCCGATGCGTCTTTTGTCTCTACACCCAAGGTAATATAGGCGACATCTGGAGTCCCTGTGACAACCGCACTTCCGCTGACCTGGATGCTGCCTGGCTGCGCTGGGCCGCCCTGGGCCTTTGCCGAGAGGGCAGCACTGGAAATTAGCCCCAGAATCAGAAGGGTGATAACGCCCATTTTTCGGTAGGATCTACGCATTTTCATCTTCCTCTCTCAATGTGTCTTGATGCTTTCACTTTATATATCCTTCGAGGAGAGCATAAGTTTATTAGGTTTCGAAAAAACTTCTCCAATTCCATTCGTTTCGCAGGGAGCGTGCCACATGATCCAATTGCAGAACATCAGCAAAACATTTCGTATCGCGAAGCGTCAAGCGGGTTTGGGCCGGGCTGTGAAAGCCCTTTTTTCCAGGGACTACGAGACCGTTCATGCTCTGCGCGATGTGAGCTTCACCATCGGGCCAGGTGAGATGGTAGGTTATATTGGGCCGAATGGGGCCGGTAAGAGTACTACCATCAAGATCATGTGTGGGATCCTCACGCCAAGCAGCGGTACTTGCCTGATTCATGGTCGTATTCCCTGGCAGGATCGTTTGCGTCATGTCTCGGAAATTGGGGTCGTTTTCGGGCAGCGCAGCCAATTGTGGTGGGACGTGCCGGTTTGCGACAGTTTCGAGCTGCTGCGGGAAGTCTATCGCGTTGACGCAAAGGAATTCCGACGGAACCTAGATGAACTGGTCCCTCTCCTCGATTTGAGCGAAGTGCTCAAGACACCCACCCGCAGTCTCAGTCTGGGACAAAGGATGCGCTGTGAGCTCGCCGCTTCCTTGCTGCACTCGCCTCAGATCCTCTTTTTGGATGAACCCACCATAGGCCTTGATGCCGTTTCCAAAATAGCGGTGCGTCAGTTTGTTCGCAAACTGAATCAAGAACGGGGAACAACAGTGATCCTCACTACCCATGATATGCAGGATATTGAGGCTCTCACCAGGCGCATCATCCTCCTTGGCAAGGGGCGCATCTTGTTTGACGGCCCTCTTGACGACCTAAAGAAGCGATTCCCGGGAGCGAAGACAATTACGCTGGAGTATCGGGGAAATGCGCCATCAATCCTGCCTGGGGTAGAGATCCTGGATTCCAGAGACGGCAGGCTGGTTCTGAAGGTGCAGCCCACCCGGGGCTTGGTCTCCGACCTGATTGCCCACATAGCCAGTCAGGTGCAAATTCTCGATCTCTCTGTGGCTGGAGCCTCTGCGGAAGAAATGGTGGCCGCTCTCTATAAGGAGTATGCAATATGAAGGAGTATCTGGCCCTCTTTCGAGTACGCTTTATCACCAGTTTACAGTACCGAGCTGCGGCTCTAGCTGGGATCGCTACCCAGTTCGCCTGGGGCTTTATGGAACTCTTGGCTTTTTCGGCCTTCTACAAGGTGAACCCTGGGGCTTTTCCCATGGAGTTTCGCCAAGTGGTCACCTACATTTGGATTCAACAGGCCTTCTTGGCCATGTTCATGGTTTGGTTTTACGAGAACGAGATTTTTGCCGCCATTCAATCGGGGGCCATTGCCTATGAACTGGTTCGCCCTGTGGACTTGTACAATCGCTGGTTCTCAAGCTCGGTGGCCAATCGCCTGGCCAAGGCAGTGCTGCGCTCCATGCCCATCTTGATTGTCGCCTTTCTTGTCCCCCCACCCCTGCGTATGTCCCTTCCACCTAGCGGCGGGCAATTTGCGCTCTTTTTCCTTTCAACCTTCCTTGCCCTCGGTGTGGTTGTGTCCTTTAACATGCTGGTGTACATCTCTACATTTTATACCCTGTCACCTGTTGGGGCCAGGATTATCGCTGCGATGCTGGCGGATTTTCTAGCGGGGAGCATCATTCCACTTCCCTTTTTCCCTGCCGGTTTTCGGTACGTGGCCGAGCTGCTTCCCTTTGCAGCCATGCAAAACATGCCTCTGCGCATCTACAGTGGACATATTAGCGGGACCGCCGCCCTTTACGGAATCGGGTTTCAAATCGTCTGGCTGATCACCTTGGTGGGATTGGGGAAATTCCTAATGAAGCACGCCTTACGACGAGTCGTGGTGCAGGGGGGATAAGATGCGGCTGTATCTCAAATTCTTAAGTATGCATGTAAAAAGCCAGATGCAGTACAAGGTGTCTTTCTTCCTGACCCTTCTGGGTGAATTCTCCGCATCCTTCGCGGCCCTCCTGGGCGTTTGGTTTATGTTTCTGCGTTTCCATGAGGTGGAGGGATTCACCTTCCAGCAAATCCTGGTCTGCCTAGGAACGATTCTGATGAGCAGTTCTCTGGCCGAGTGTTTCGGCCGTTCCTTTGACCGATTTCCCCAGATGATCTCCAATGGCCAGTTCGACCGGATCTTGGTGAGGCCACGAAACGAGATTCTCTTGGTGCTCTGGAGTGAAGTGGACTTCTCCCGTTTTGGCCGTCTCATCCAAGCGGTGATTGTCTTGTCCTACGCTCTCTTTACCTGCGGCATTGGTTGGACCTGGTTGAAAGTGGTCACCCTGCTGCTCATGATTGGCGGCGGGACTGTCGTCTTTTTTTGTCTTTTGTTGGTCTATGCCGGGATTAGCTTTTTCACCATTGAGGGATTGGAGTTTATGAACATCCTCACCCATGGGGGCCGCGAGTTTGGACGCTACCCCTATGCTATTTACGGCGACAGAGTGCTTAAGTTTCTAACCTTTGTTGTGCCCCTGGCCCTTGTTCAGTACTATCCCCTGCTGTATCTCTTGGATTTGGAGACGAGCTTCATGTACATGTTATCGCCCTTGGGAGGGGTTTTGTTTGCCCCGCCAGCGTACGGGTTCTGGCGTTTTGGCCTCAGGAGGTACACGTCCACAGGGTCC
This sequence comes from Bacillota bacterium, assembly GCA_012838305.1. Taxonomy (GTDB): domain Bacteria; phylum Bacillota; class Limnochordia; order Darwinibacteriales; family Darwinibacteriaceae; genus UBA5420. The sequence continues at coordinate 8,426 of DUPN01000098.1, forward strand.
TGAAAAAATGGATTGTAAGTAACACTGCATCTTGATAAGATAGACAAGGGGTGTGATCGTGTCGTTGGAGAGACGCAAGGGTTTTATCATCAACACAGGCTATGTTGTACTCATGGGGCTTATTTTCTATGTCGTCGTGAAGTATCTTTTTGGTCTTGTGGCACCGTTTGTGGTGGGATTCTTGGTGGCCGCCCTGCTCCAGAGGAGTATCCAGTTCCTCTCCAGGAAGCTTCGCCTCCCTAGGAAGCTCCTTGCGGTGGTGTGTGTGTTTTTGTTCTATGCCGTGATCGGCATTCTCCTTTTCTGGCTTGGGGTGGGCTTGTTCGCCTGGCTGAAGAATGTTGTGGAGCGGCTGCCATCCTTCTATGCGGTGGAGATTGAACCCCTGATTATGCAGGGTTTTGACTCCATCGAGGGGTTGACGGCTCGGTTTGACGTCAGTCTGGTCCAGCTACTGGAGGATTTTCATGTCTCCATGTCCCAATCCATTGGCAAGATTGTCTCCGATGTCTCATCCGCTGCCATCGCCGCTATTACGTCTACCGTGTCCTGGCTGCCGCGGCTATTCTTGGGTGTTGTTTTGTCCATTATCTCCTCGGTCTTCTTTGCGTTGGATTATGAGCTTATTACGGAGTTCTTGTCAAATCTGGTTCCGCACCAAAGGAGAGGTCTGATTGCAGAGCTGAAAACCTTGGTCGGCGGCATTGGAGTCAAATACACGAAGGCCTACGCACTTCTGATGCTGATCACCTTTACCGAAATGACCATTGGCTTATCGATTCTAGGAATCGACGGAGCCACAACCATCGCAGCTTTCACCGCAGTCGTTGATATTTTTCCCGTTCTGGGCACCGGCTTTGTGGTGATACCCTGGGCCTTATTCCATCTGGCCAAAGGGAATTTGTACTTAGGCCTAGGTCTATGCCTCCTTTATGGTGTGATCACCGTTGTTCGCCAGATTCTAGAGCCCAAGGTCGTGGGTCAGCAAATAGGGCTCCATCCCATTGTTATCCTCATTTGTATGTATGCCGGTGTAAAGATTTTTGGGGTGATGGGTCTTTTCATTCTGCCCTTTACGATCCTGGTTCTCAAGTATCTATATGATCAGGGTCGGCTGCGGCTTGATCCTTAAGTTACCACAGAAGACAGAGGTCGACCAAGGTTCATCGTTGGTCGACCATTTTTCTGGGCCAATAAGTGTGGAGGGTAAAGTGATGTGGGGCGACAAGCGCTATCATTCTCTGGATTGGGAGTTAAGGAAGACCTTTGGCAGCAAAGGCATCAAACTCTCCTTGGACGGAGGGTTCACCTGCCCGAACAGGGACGGGACTTTGGGCACCAAGGGCTGCATCTTCTGCGGCCAGAAGGGAGCAGGGGACTTCGCAGCCCAGCGCTCCCTGTCCATACAGGCACAGATCGCCCAGCAGAAAAAACTCTTGAGCGCCAAGTGGCCCCAGGGCAAATTCATTGCGTACTTCCAGAATTTCACCAATACGTATGCTTCCCCTAACCATCTCCACCAGCTTTATGGCCAAGCTCTAGCTGCCCGGGACATGGTTGGGCTGGCCGTCGCCACCCGCCCCGATTGCCTGCCCCAAGGTGTTCTGGACCTTCTGGAATGCTATGCCGCTAAGACCTATCTATGGGTGGAGCTGGGTCTGCAGACCATTAAGCCTTCATCCGCCGCCTTTATTCGCCGAGGTTTCGATCTCCAGTGTTTGCGCCGGGCCGTGGAGGAGCTCCATGCCCGGAAGATCCGAGTGGTCGTCCATCTCATTTTCGGACTCCCTGGCGAATCGAACGAGGATCAACTAGCCTCGGTTCGCTTTGTGGCTGGACTAGGCGTCTGGGGCGTGAAGTTCCATATGCTGCACATCCAAAAAGACACCGATCTCTACTCTTATTATCGGGAAACGGGGTTCCCTCTACTGACCCGGGATGCATACATTGATCTCGTCTGCGATGCCTTAGAATTGCTCCCGCCTGCGGTGGTGATCCATCGCTTGACAGGGGACGGCAACAAGATGCTGCTCCATGAGCCAAAGTGGAGCCTCCATAAGCTTAGAGTTCTCTCAGGCATTGATCAGGAGCTGCGACTGCGAGGCAGCGTTCAAGGGGCAAAGGCCCTTAACGCCTAGGCCTTCCCTTGAAGAAGCTGGGCAATAGCTTGTGCCAGAGCGTCTTCTGTAATGGCATCGTCCTCTAGGGCGGCCGCCACTTGTCCGTTTTGGAAAAACAGGATCGAAGGATTCTTTACCACTCCGTAACGCTGCGCTACTCTGACATTGCGGTAGGTGTCGATTTTCACCCACTTGAGTTGACCTGAGAAGCGGTGGATGCTCCTCTCGATCAGGGGCGAGAGCTCCACGGCTTTTTCCACTAGGGGAGACCAGAACACAACGGCCACAGGCAAGTCTTCGTCCAGGACAGATTGTCTGAACGTCTCTTCTTCCATAATGTATTTTTCCGCAGCCACCGCCGCAATGGCACCGTCGTTGGCGGCCGTGACGACCTGGCGCAGATACTTGGCCCGTGCATCACCCACGCCGTAGACACCGTCTATGTTAGTCTCCATCTTCTCATCGGTGAGGATGTAACCTCTGCTATCGAGCTCGAGGCCGGAACCTTGCAGGAACTCAGTTTGGGGAAGGGTTCCCACATAGATGAAAACGCCGTCCGTGGGCATTTCCGTCAGCTCATTGGTTTTGATGTTTTTGACCAGAATGGAGTTCACCAAAGCATCGCCCTTGATGGCGGCCAGGGTAGAGTTCCAGACCCACTTGATTTTGGGGTTCCTAAAGGCACGCTCTTGGAGCATGGGCGCTGCATCCAGTACACCTTGATCGTGGATGACAATAATTGTAACACTGTTGGCGAACTTCGTGAGGTAGCCTGCTTCTTCGATGGCCGCATCGCCGTTTCCCACGACGGCCACGTCTAGATCTTCATAAAAATCAGCGTCGCAGGTGGCACAGTAGGACACTCCCTTACCCCGAAAGGCTGATTCACCTGGGATGTTGAGGGTCCTAGGTATGGCACCGGGGGAGAGGATAATGGTCTTGCCCTGAAAGGTTTGGCCCGCTTTCGTCTGGACCACCTTGTTCTTAAGATCGACGCTGCACACATCGCCGCGCAGGATTTCTGCTCCAAAGGATGTGGCATGGTCGGCAAAGGCGCCCATCAGTCCGGGACCTGTGGTACCCCGGGCAAAGCCTGGGTAGTTTTCCACCTCTTCTGTGGTGCAGGCTTGTCCTCCCAGAGTGCCCTTTTCGATTAGGAGCGTTTTCAGTCGCGCCCGGGCGCCGTAAATGGCCGCGGATAGACCCCCGGGGCCGCCCCCGACAATGATAATGTCGTACACTGTGTTGGTCAAAACATCCCCTCCTTTTCTGTTTGAGCATACCACTGAATCACTGAATTTGGCAATAGGATCTATGTGAAAAAAGCCACATTGTGTGGCGGTGCAGCCCTGCACCCCCCAGGGCGATATTTGGAGGATTCAATCTTATACTGTCGAAGAGGAATACGATAGGATGAGCATTCCTGTAATGAATGTAAATGACAATTGAGGAAAATACAACCTCCTGCTATGATTTGAGTGTGCCGATCAAACGCACAAAAATCATAGAAACCAGGAGGCTGTAAGAAATGAAGACGAATAA
>DUPN01000014.1 GCA_012838305.1 Bacillota bacterium
CCATCAATGAGGTGCCGGTGATCATTCGATCGTCCGGAATCCAGATTTTGATCTTCCTAGCCGCCCTGCAATCCATTTCACCGTCCCTCTATGAGGCGGCGGATATGGAAGGGGCTACCGCCTGGGAATCCTTCTGGAAGATCACCTTTCCTTTAATCTCACCCTTGATGTTGGTGAATGTGGTTTATACGATTGTGGATTCCTTTACCGCTCCGGACAACCAGCTCTTAGTGCTGATTCAAGAGGCTGCCTGGGGAGGCGCGGGCTTTGGGGTGAGTACGGCCATGTCCTGGTTCTACTTTGCCATGATTCTGGCAGTTTTGGTCCTTACCACGTTCTTTGTATCCAAGGGGGTGCATTATGAGACTTAACAAGCTGAGGGACTTTTTGTGGCATTTGACCCGTTATGGCCTGATTGTGGGGATTGGCTTCATTATTCTCTATCCCCTGCTCCGCCAAATTTCCTTTGCCCTGATGCACCCAGATGATCTCTTTGATTTGACCGTGAACTGGATCCCCCGGACACTAACGAAGATCAATGTCCAAGTGGCCTGGGAGATGCTGGACTATACCCGTGCCCTGGTGAACACTCTAGGAATCACCCTGCTCCTGAGCACGCTGGAACTGGCCGCCACCATGATCATTGGCTATGGCTTTGCCCGCTGGCGCTATCCAGGTTCCAACATAGTCTTTACCTTGGTGGTGCTCTCTATTGTCATTCCGCCCCAGATGGTGATGGTGCCGCTTTTCTTGAACTTCCGCTACTTCAATCTCTTTGGCCTCTTGCCTGACCCGGGCCTAAACCTAATCGGCAGTTTCTGGCCCCTAGTGCTGATGGCTCTGACGGGAACGGCCAAACGGAGCGGACTCTTTATCTTTATCACCCGCAACTATTTCAAAGGCCTCTCTACCAGTCTGGAGGAAGCGGCCTATGTGGATGGTGCTGGACATTTGAAGACGTTTTTCACGATTATGCTCCCTAATGCCACTCCCATTGCCATGATTGTGTTCTTGTTTTCCTTTGTTTGGCATTGGAATGATCTGTTTTACACCGATCTCTTCATGCAGGGACGAAATCTGCTGCAGATTGGCCTACTCAGGATCAACTCCCAGTTTAACTATCCTTGGGCCAACAAAGCGGTGGAAGGAACCTACATTCAGCTTGTGAACAACGCGGGAATGCTTCTCTACATTCTGCCTGTACTCGTCCTTTATGCTTTTCTGCAGCGCTACTTTATTGAGAGTATTGAGAAAACAGGTTTAGTCGGATAGGAGGTGTTGCTCTGATAGAAGGTCGTAGGTTCATGGGAAGAAAAAGAAAAAAAGGAGGATTTGCCATGAGAAAAGGATTTGTTGTTGTGGCGGTTTTGCTTGTCGTGCTTTTGAGTGTACCCGTCTTAGCAGAAGGCTTTGATTTAGGAGGCCGTACTATCAAAATCGCAGGGCACTCAGGGGATGGCATGCGGGAGTATTTCACGGATGGAGAAGGCCGGGGCCGTCTGGAGAAGGTGGAGGAAGCCTTCAATGCCAAGATCGAGTTTGTGCAAATTGAATGGGATGGTGCGGAGAACAAGATCCTCACAAGCATTGTGGCGGGAGATCCCCTCGGGGATATCATCTATGTCTCCAATCGCTGGATTCCGCTTCTGGCAGGTAATGGCGGTCTTCTGCCCCTGGATGATGTTCTGGGCGAGGACTATTACGCCAATTTGCCCGGATCTCACAAAAACATGCGGGAGCTGTACTCCAGCTTCCAGGGTAAAGCGTACGGCATCTCGGCCAACGGCAGCTACCAAAGGAACATGGACATTGGTTCCGCTCAAGGCTGGATCTACAACCGGGATATGTTTGTGGAGGCGGGTCTGCCCACCCCCAATGAGCTGCAGAACGAAGGAGATTGGAACTGGGAGACCATGAAGGAGCTGGCCATTGCCCTCACCCAGGACCTGGACGGTGATGGTGTGATTGATGTCTACGGTGTAGGTGCCAGACTGGATCCTTGGCCGGTGGAGCAAGAGATGGCCACCTATGCCAATGGCGGCGGAATCATCAAGTTTGAGGATGGAAAAGCCCGCTATGCCATGGGCGATCCCGATGCCATTGAGGCCATTGAGATGTGGAAAGAGCTGGACCAAGTGCATGGTGCCGTCATGGTTGGCGACCAGTACGATATTCGGGCCGAGTTTAACCAGGGCAAGGTAGCCATGTTCCGTCTGGACCTCTATGCCCTGCCGGACCATGCCAATCAGGTGGATTTCGACTACGGCTGGGTCTTCTTCCCTATGGGCCCCAAGGCCGAGGATTTCGTCAACCCCGTGTGGGGCTTTGATGTCTTCGTCCTGCCCATCACTTGCCAGGAGCCGGAGGCCATGGCGGAGCTGGTGGATATGCTCTTTGAAACCACCGGAAAATACCGGGATCTAAAGGCCTATGAGGACGAGTTTGTGGAGTACTTCCTGCCCTACGTGCGGGATTGGGATTCTCTAGAGACCATCAAGGTCATGCTCAGCAAGGCTAGACTGTGGGATAATATCCCAGGTCTGGGCAATGAACTGAACGAAGCTCTAGTCAAAGCAACAATGGGCGCAGGCAGTGCCAAGAGTGAGATGGATGCCATTGCACCCATCGTCCAGGCTCTCCTTGACCAAGCGTATAACCAGTAAGACCTAGCGAACAGGTCACCCTGCTCACACAGGCACATGGTACCCAGCAGGGGGATCAATAAGTCAGGCATCATGTTCATGGTCAGTTCAATGAGCGTGGTGCCTGACCCCTTTGTGAAACGGGGTCAGACCCCAGGGAGGGGGGTTAATGCTGCGTACATGCCTTATTCTTGCCCTTAGCCTCTTACTCATCCTTCCGGCCCATGCCTGGGGAAGGGTGCAGAAAGCGATTCCCTTAATCGAAACCATGCCGGATTCCCCCCAGCTTCTGAAGGTGAGGGATTGGAGGCAAACCGCCAAAGACTACGATCAGCTGATCTTTGATTTTGCCCAGGAGGGGCCTTTCCTGCCCTTGATTACCTGGGACGAAAATCCCTTTAACTTCAGGCAGAGAAGTTTTCATCTCCCCTCTTATGTGGGGGACTTCCGCATGCAGCCCGGGAGCCAGGAGGGAATCAACCTGATGGCCGCGGTGGTGGGAGCGAGTCTCGTGGGGATTGACAAGAGCGACCAGCACAGGGAAAATTGGGTCTTAATGCTCAAGGAATTCTATAACCATGCAAATGGTCTTAATCTCGTCCTCAATCACTCCCAGGGAAGCACCAGTTCCCTTTGGTATAGTGTCTTTCCCAACATGCTCTTTTTGATGGCCCTTGATCTCTATCCCGAACTGGGGGATGTTGAGACCGTACTTGTGGATGGGGGTACCCTGACCATGAATGAGATAGCCAGGAGGTCCACGGAAACAGCACTTAAGTGGGTGGACACTTTACCTGTCGCAGGCGAGGTGGACGGGGCCGCGGGGCTGGCTTGGCTGTTTTATCAGAGCTATCTGAAGTGGCCGGATCAGGAGCTTTTGGAGGCGGCTACTCAGTGCCTGCTCCATCTAGTAAAACTGGATCTCAATCCTTTTTATGAGGTTTTGCTGCCCTATGGAGTGACTAGCGCGGTGCGCCTGAATGCGGAACAAGATTTGCACCTGGACTATGACAAGCTCTTGCAGTGGTGTTTTGCCCCTTCCGATGTAAGGAAGGGCTGGGGTGTAATTTCTGATCGCTGGGGGCACTGCGACGTCCATGGTTTGGTGGGAAGTCAAAGCGATGGGGGTGGGTATGCCTTTGCTATGAATACCTTCCAGGCCGCGGCGGCGCTCTTGCCCCTTTTGCGCTATGATCCCCGTTACGCCGATGCCTTGGGCAAGTGGTCTTGGCAGGTGATAAATAATGCCAGACTCTTTTATCCCGATGAACTCAGCCCTGAACTGCAGTCCAGCCCTGAGTGGCTGCCCTTTAGCCGAGGCGCCATGGCCTATGAAGGACTGCGTAAACAAGAAAATGGCTACAGCCCCTACGCTACGGGTGATGCCGTAAAACAAGGATGGGCTGCCACCAATTACGCCCTTTATGGGAGCTCCCATGTGGGGTTCTTAGCGGGGATCTTCGCAGGTTGGGATGGGGAAGTACTCAGGCTTGACCTCTGCCAGACAGACTTTGCAGCACCCGAGAGCTACCCAACGTTCTTGTATTATAATCCAATGGATCACGAGACTGTCGTTAACACAAACTCCAGGATCTATGATCTGGTAAGTAAAGAGTTCTATCATGATGGGATCCCTCTGAAGGCACAGCAAGGTGCGGTTCTTGTGTTTCTGCCGGCGGACAGCCAACCTACTTACAGAGAAAACAGCATGCTTGTAGGTGGGGTCGTAGTGGATTATATGGTCAATATGTTGGCCTTTGCCCACCCCAAGGAGGGAGAAGGCGTCGGGGGAGAGCTTATTTGCCGGCTGGACCTGATCCTCCAAGGCGAAAACAAGGTGGCCGAAGCCATGTTTCGCTTGGACGGGGAGGGAATCTGGCGAGCCGAGTGTCTGCCGCACAGTCTATCCGTGGACACAACCAAGTTTCGAGACCGTTCCTGGCATCAACTAGAGGTAGAGGTCACCTTGACCAACGGAGTGCAGCTTAGAGACAAGGTGCACTTTCAGGTGCAGCACTCAATTTTAGGACGAGCCAAGGCTGATGACCTGGCTAACTGGACTCCTCGGGGCGCGGCGGTCAGCCAGCAAAACCAAACACTAACCATTCGGCCGCAAGGTGAGCGCGGCATGCTCCTTAGTCCTCCCTTTAGCCTCGATTTCGATATCGGCTTCGTTCTTGAGATTAACGGTATCTTGGCCAAAGGGCCCTGGCAGATCTGTTTGCTTATTGCGGAAGAGCGCTATCCCCTGACCGAGCTCGAGGCCAGGTCGGGGAAGTTTACGGTGGATACAAACAGGGAGCTGCCTGCATCACTGAGGGGCACTCACACCGCCCAACTGGCTCTGGTTGTGGAGGGGGAGATCACCGTCTTTCGCAATGGGCTAACGGGGTCAGACCCCAGAGGGGAATAGGCAGGAATTGGCAGGGGATTGAGCGAATTATTCCCGCGCAAGTCTGGATAATAATCGGCTCGGTGGAGCGTGATTTGCAGTGCATATCAAAATAAGGGGAGGAACCTAAATGGGGATTCGAAGGATTGCTGGGACGCTACTTGTGCTGTTTGTACTGTCCGCGCCTATCTTAGCAGCCACATTGCCTCGCAGTCTGGACGATATACCGATTTATCCGGGTGCTGTACGTGATGGTGATCTTGATCGGTATTATCGGGAAAATACGTACGTATCCGACGATGTGGTTTTCCGGGAAATACGCGCTTACAGAATTGACACCATCCTTGATGACGTGGCCCAGTACTACCTGGAATACCTGCAGCCTAGTCTGGGCTGGCCGGGAGAGGATCCATACTTCCTGGCCCCAGGGGAATCTCTGGGACCATGGTATGAACCGGACTTCTACCCGTCTCGGATCTTTGAAGACCAGTACGAGTTCGATACTCTGATTCAGGATGGTAAGTGGATTCGTACGGCTTTTGGCCAGAGGCCCCAGTGGGAAACGGACAAATGGCTGGCTCAAGTGTGGTTTGAGTGGGTGATTGTAAGCGACGAAGATGAGCTGATTACCCATTCGATACTCGTAGAAGACGAGGGCTATGATTGGAGAACCCAGACGGACTTCAGAGCAACCCGCCTGCGCCTGGAGACCACGGTGATTGAGCGGGATATGTTCTGGGATGATGACTGGGATGAGGATTGGGGCTGGGATGATGACTGGGAGGACGATTGGGAATGGGATAATGACTGGGAGTGGGGGATGGATGATGACATCTCCTTCAAGGAGCCTACAGAGGAGTTCCTGGGCATTCCGTTCTACCCAGGCATGACTTTCCATGCACCGCTCTCCCAGGGCATGTCCATGGATGATTACCACTATTATGTGTTCTTCGCTTCAGACCCCCCTGAACAGGTGGCAGACTTCTATGCAAGACACCTAGGTAAGGAGCCTTCCTTCTCTGAGGGTGGGTACCTGTTTGCTCTTAAGGGGAGGCTGCCCCTTCCCGATGATGGGCTCGCTATTCAGACTAATGAAATCTTTGCAGGCTTTCCCCAGACGATGATCACGGTGCAGAAACAGATGCGTGACTGATAGCTTGGGGGAGTCGTCCCGCACCAATTGAGGATAAGGTTAACGTGGCCGCGGTTCTCTCCTTGAGAACCGTGGCCGTTAGGTTGGATTGAGTGACACAAATGATGATGGCCGCAACATGATGCCGGAGTCCCTAGAAGACTGTATACACCACAATGAACTTGGGTCGCAGTGAAAGGCCAAAGAGACGCAGGAGTTCCTAAACAGCGAGAGTTA
>DUPN01000099.1 GCA_012838305.1 Bacillota bacterium
AACGGGTAGTTCACCCATGCGGGACAGGGCGGAGTAACCTGTTCCAAAGTCATCGAGGGCAATCGTGAGCCCTAGATCCTTCAGGGGCTGCAGTTTGGCCCGAATCTCATCAAAATCCTCGATCAAGACCGATTCAGTGATTTCCAGCTGCAAGTTGTGGGGGTCAATGCCGGCCTTGGCCACAATCTCCCCTACCTTCCTGAGGAAGTCTTTCTGCAGAAGCTGCGCTACGGAAATATTGACCGCAACATAGAGCTGGCTATGCCCTTGCTGACCTATCCTCTTAATGAACTGGCAGGCTGCTTCCAATACCCAGTAACCGAAGGGAATAATCATCTCCTGCCGCTCTGCAATGGAAATGAACTCAGGTGGGGACACTCGGCCCAGCGTAGGAGATGTCATCCTAGAAAGAGCTTCAAATCCGACAATCGAATTGGATGCTAGATCCACCTTAGGCTGGTATTCTAAATGGAAGGTGCCCAGATGCGGTTGGTCCAGGAACTCTTGCATCTCCAGGGCAATAATTTCCTCGCGCCTTAGTTTTTCTTCGATGCGGGCATCGAAAAAGGCATACTTGATATCACCGTGGCCCTGCTCGAGGTGGTGAATGACCATAGAAGCCTGGCTCAGTGCCTCCATAGCCCCCAGTCCAGGTTCAGACTCCACGACACCGATACAAATTTCGATGGGTCTGCCCACGATACTCACAGGGGGTTCGAGCGCCGCAAGAATCCGCTCTGCTAACGAGCGAAGCTCCTCTTTACTCCGATAGTTGTCAACGAAAACCACAAAGCGATCATCGGCAAAACGAAAAAGCTGACTTCCCTCTGCAACAAAGGCCTCAAGCCTCTTGGCTACTTCCTTAATGACCCGATCACCCACATCAAGCCCATAGGTGGAGTTGATTGCACTGATACTCCTCCCATGAATCATGAGTATGGCTCGTTTATCCTGGAAAGGCCTCACTCGGATATGATCGAGCATCTGCTCCAAATGAGCTTTATTGGGAAGACCGGTCAACGCATCTTTATAGGCCAGTGTGGCCAATCGCTTGTTATGCCTGTAGTTGGAGATCATGATGTAGATGATACTGGAAAAGACGACAGCTCCTATGATGATACTCAGAATCATAGCAGTGTGCGCAAGCGTATCGGCCTCATCAGTGGTCTTAGCCACAACAAGAGTCCCTTCATAGTCGTCGCCGACAAATATGGGAATAAAGATCTCGTAGATCTCCCGATTTTGTCCCTCCACATGGCGGCGGAGCGAGTAGATACTCCTCGATGCAAGGGCCTCCATGATCTCGGGATTGCCTAAATGAAAGCCAAAGACGCTGGGATCGCAGCAAGCACTGACCGTAGGGCCCGGTTCGACAAAATAGACATGATCGACAAAGCCAACCATGTCTTTAAGCAGACGCTCGATTTCAAAGGGAGCCAAAAACCCTGCACTAAGGCTGCATTGATGCCCACTTGGATCAAGCGCCCGTCCTCCAACCTATAATAGCCATACTTGTGATACTCGTCGGATTCGGTATCCTGACGGATCTCTTCGATGAACGATGTGAGACCGCTGGTCAGAAAAGCATGGACGGGATGTCCAGGCGTCGCCTTCCAACCCAAATAGACTTCACGCGTGGAAAACTCGATCTCTCCGTCGAGATTATATAAATAGATGTCGTCCACGGCCAGTGTGTCAGCCACATCCAAGATTGTTTCGTTGTTGATCTGGTCAGAATAAAGTGCGATCGTTCGAATCGCGCTGACGATCCTTCTCTCCAGCATATCATTGATAATCCGGTAAGCCTCAGCCGTCTTGGTCAGTCCCTGGGAATAGATGCTGGCATAGTTG
>DUPN01000100.1 GCA_012838305.1 Bacillota bacterium
GTAGCGATGATATGGAAAAGCTCTTCCTGATCGAGGATCAGGGTGAGCGACTGGTATATGATGCAGCCGATCAATGATGGATACCCCTGTGACGGATGGTAAGTCCCAGGGGTATTTCTATGAAGTATTCTTGTAGTTCGTGTTTACATCCCCCAGCTCATCTGCTAGGATCATAGTGGCAGAGTCAAAGCTCCCTGGGGCCAACAGATGGTAAGGCGGACCGCAGCCGCTGCTTTGGGAGATGCGATTGAGCAGGAGTAGCGGGCCCCATGTCTAATCTGTGAAGTAACCCTTGGATGGCGGAAGGTGGAAAGGTGATTTTTAGGTGAGACAACTCCTATCACTTCTTTACATCGCATATTTGCTGTTCGTGCTGCTACTCGTGTTTTTCAGCCGCAAGAAGCCAAATCAGCGCTTTAGCTGGATCTTAGCCCTGATTTTTCTGCCAGGTATCGGTTTGGCTGTCTATCTCCTGTTCGGCAGCGAAAGCTATTGGGCCTACAGACGAAGGATCATCCGCCAGCGGCATAAGGGACTTTTCCTAGAGCTTGATTCGATTATGCGCAAGAGCAACAATCCCGCGGGGCGGGAGCTGTCGGCTAACCAGCGGTTTCATGAGCTCTGGTGCGGGAGCATTTATTCGGACAACAATACGGTGGACATCTTTACCAACGGAAAGCCCAAGTTCGCCAAGCTTTTTGATGATCTCCGAGAGGCGCAAGACCATATTCATGTGCAGTATTTTACGATTCATAATGATCCCATGGGGCAGGAGCTGATCGCCATCCTCAAAGAAAAGGCCAGCCAGGGCCTTGAGGTAAAGCTTCTCTATGATAGCTTTGGGTGCTTTATGACCTTCGTGCGCCCGCTGTTCTGGGAACTGAAAAAGGCAGGGGGGCAAGTGCGGGGGGTCAGACCCTATGCCCGTGCGCTGAACTACCGCAACCACCGCAAGCTGGTGATCATTGATGGTCAGATCGGCTATCTTGGTGGAATGAATGTGGGAGAACGTTATGCATTGGGTGTTCGAGGCAAAGAATGGCGGGACTCCCATATCCGTTTGACCGGGGGAAGTCTGCATGACGTGCAGCAAACCTTTATGTCGGATTGGATTGCATCAACCCGCCGAGAGCCCATTGGGTTTCGCAGGCGGCTGCGCCACTATTTTCCTTCTCCCAAGGAGCAATGGACGGATCAGAATGTCTTGCCGGCCCAGATCGTGGCCAATGGTCTTTACAACAAGTTCATCCATCAAGATGTGATCAACCTGAGCTATTTTAACTTGATCCATCAGGCCAAGAAGAGACTTTGGATTCAAACACCCTATTTTTCGCCATCGGAACCCGTTCTGCAGAGTCTGAAGATTTTGGCCCTGCGCGGCGTCGATGTACGCATCATGACCTCAAGCTACTATACTTTTGGGGGTCTGTTTCATCACAATATAAAAAACTACTACTTTAGGCAGCTGGTGGACGCGGGCGTTAGGGTATTTAGGTATGAAGGTATCATGCATGCCAAGAGTATGCTCGTCGATGATGACATGCTTTGCATCGGTACGGTGAACCTTAATGTCCGCAGTCTCGAGCGTGATGATGAGATTTTCATCTATTTTGAATCCCAAGAACTCAATGCGACCTACTCCGAGATTTACGCCGAGGATTTGAGAAAGAGTGTGGAGCTGGACTATGTCCAGTTCCGCAAACAGACCCTTCTTTCCCGGGCACTGGAGGCCGTGGTCAGCTTGTTTTCTCCCCTGTCCTAGAAGGGAGCGATACCTGTGGAAAAAGCCTACCTATACATTGTTCTCACACGCACCAATACGGTCATTTCCCATTTGATCCGCCTGTTTACTCAGGATGAATACACCCACGCAGCCCTGTCTCTAGACAGCGATCTCCAGGAGATGTACAGCTTCGGGCGCAAGCATACGCATAACCCATTCCTGGGACGCTTCAAACAGGAGCGGCTTGAGCATGGTGTTTACGGATTGGCCAAGCATTTACCAGGGGTAATTCTGGAGCTCGAGGTATCCCCGGAGAACTACGCACAGGCCGCGGAGCTGATTGACCAGTTCCGGTTGAATCACGGAAAGTACAAGTACAACCTGCGGGGCTTGCTCTATGGACTCGTCAACAGGCCAACCACAAGGACGGACAGGTTCCTCTGCTCCCAGTTTGTCTACTACATTCTTCATGAAAGCGGGGTGGTGGACTTTCACACCCCAGCCAGTCTCGTGAGGCCCGTGGACTTTTTGGAGATGGAGGCACGCATCGCCTACCAAGGCGATCTTAAGAAGTTTGCCACAGTCGAGGGTCCGTGTCCCGTTCAGGTGCGACTCTATCACTGGATTCGAGACATACTATGGATATCAAAAGCAAGTTAGCTCCCCTGGTTGGGGAGCTTTTCACCAATGGAAAGGGGAGTGGGATGAGTAGAGCGGTTTCCAAAAAAGAGCGGGCAGCAAGGGAGTTCAGGGAAAACCTGCAGGTTTATCAGTGCCCCATCTGCAGCTCCGCCTTTCTTGCTAAGGAAGGCGGTATACAATGTGGTAGCGGCCACTTTTTCAATTTGGCTCGTAAGGGTTACCTCAATCTGCTGATGGGTGCCCCGAGTACGCACTACTCTAAAGACCTTTTCTCCGCCCGAAAAAATGCCTTTGCCCATGGCATCTACGATCCCCTAGTGGATCAAGTGGCCGCCCTGGTGGAGGCCTCAGGATTGCAGAGGCCCTACGGCGTGGATGCGGGATGTGGGGAGGGATCGTTTCTGGCACGAATCCAGAGGCATCTAGCCGGGGCCAGGTTGATTGGAATCGACATCTCCCGAGACGGCATTCAGCTGGCCTCCACTCACGAACAGCCCATTATGTGGTGTGTAGCGGATTTGGCTGAACTGCCCCTGGCCGCAGGGAGTATGGACATTGTGTTCAATATTCTATCCCCAGCCAATTATGACGAGTTCCGCAGAGTGCTCAAACCCGATGGCATACTGATCAAGGTGCTGCCGGGGGAAGAGTATCTGCGGGAGATCCGCCTTCAACTCGAAGGGATACACTCCTACTCCAATCAAGAGGTTGTGGCCAAACTCCGGGAGAACTTGGAGATTCAAAGACATGTACACTTACGGTATCAAGTTCCCCTCAGCATGGAGTTGTGGCAGCTGGTGATCGAAATGACTCCCCTGACTTGGCATCGCCAACCCGGCGCTGTGCCCCCTTCCGATCTCACGCTAGACCTGGAACTCATCGAGGCGAGATGCGTATGACGCCCTTAGGGGGCACGAGGATTGACTTAGGAGAAAGCCACGTTTTGCACAGAGAAGTGTTTGGTTTTACCTATGAAGTGGTCGTGCTTTCCTTTCTGGTCTTCCTGTTTCTGTCGCATTTGAAGAATTCGAAAACGTCCTATGGCCAGTAATATGGGTTGCCTTCGTGACAAGGACACGTTTTCATCTGGCGCGTTTATGTGGGGCATGGCCTCAAAATATCGCACGGCGATTTTCCCCCTTTCACGGTTTGGATCAACAGTCCGCACAGCAGCAGTCCAACAAAAAGAGCCGCGACTCCACAGAAGACCATAACGGCAGAACCGATCGTATAAGCATCGGCCAGGGAATAGAAGATTTGACCTTCAAAAAGCAAGAACAGTATCCAGGAAGAAAAAAGGGAATCGACGAGAACGGACAACCGGCGGTTGTCGATTTCGAATGTCCTTCGGGCATCTTCCGACATAGATTTCTCCTCTTTCCTCAAGGGTTGCATCTGCCTGAAAGTACGTGTCGAGTCTCCTTCGACGTGATGTCGCCAACTTCGTTTCTTATTTCATTCTTAGTGAAAGAAACTGCCTTTCATGATCGCGACCTTTCGTCGGAATAATTATGGTGGAAAATGCTCGAGTTTACAGCAACTTCGGTGCGGACTCGGAAATAATTCGCAAATTATGTTGGCTCCCTCGGTTAGAGATCACTGCGGCATTCGCAAATGGCGGGTGCCACGTTTTGGATTGCGAGGATGCAATAGAGGCGTCTTTTCCCCTGTTGACGAGAGAACGGCGCATCGATCATGTTTTCCCGCCGCCTGAGCACAGTGTCTGGGACATGATGTTTCCAAAATGGACAAGAAAACGGCATAGCCGCAATTGCCGACTATGCCGAGGTTTTCAAGGGTACGAAATCCCGAGGTGAGGATAGCTTTTGGGCGCCTCTTTTGATCATGGCAAAGGGCCTATCCCTTTACCGCACCGGCTGATACACCCTTCGTGATCTGCTGTCTGAAGATGAGGTAGAAGATGACCATGGGGACCAGCCCGATTGTGAGAGCGGCAAACTGCCGCCCATGGTCTGAGGCCAGTGCACCAGAGAACTTAAGAATACCCACAGGGAGCGTGCGCAAGGCATCTCGGGAGACAAGAATATTGACCAGCATAAACTCGTTCCAGACACCAGAGACATTGAGGATAGCCAATGTCACCGCAACGGGTTTGGCCATGGGTGCAACAATGGAACCGAAGATCCTGAAGTACGAAGCCCCGTCAATGCGGGCAGACTCCACTACGGAGTCGGGAATTGATTTGATGAACTCGGTGCACAAGTAGATCCCAATGGGAAGTCCCATCCCCACATAGGGGATCAACACACCGAGCCGAGTATCATAGAGCCCAACCATAATCGACATCAGAAAGAGCGGGACCATGATGGACTGAATGGTAAGCAAAATGCCGATGATAAAGCTTCCATGCAGGAAGGATGTTGCCTTCGATCGAATCTTCGCAAAAGCGAAACCAGCCATCAGGGAAAAGACAATAATCACAAGTGTTGATGTTGCTGTAAAAAAAATGCTGTTGACAAATAGAGTGTCAAACTGGGCCAGGCGCCAGGCCGTGGGGTAATTACTAAATGTGGGTCGTTGCGGCCAGCCTAAAAGATTGATCTGAAACTCTGTATTCGTTTTCAGCGAGCTAATCGACAGCCAGTACAAAGGATAGAGTGTGAGAATGGTAAAAACGGCGACCATGATGTAGACAAAAAGTCGCAGAGCTGGATGAAAATCACTTTTCCTGATCTTGTTCATTCTTCTCGACCCCCAAACTTCATCTCTGTCAGCTTGACCATGACGATCAGCAAGAAGCTGACTAAGACCATGAACACAGAGATGGCATTGGCTAAGGGGTAGTTCGGTGAATGCCGAAAGGCAGTGTCATACATGTATAAGGCCAATACCGACGTTCTGCGAGCAGGATTGCCGGCAGTCATAGCATAGAGCAGGTCAAAGCTCTTCAGGGATCCTGAGATGGCCAGAATACAGGCGGTAACAATCACGCCAGAGAGGGCCGGCAGCATGATGCGAATTAGGACCTGCCATTCTGTGGCACCATCAATACGAGCCGCTTCAATGAGTGCAGGGTCAATCTTCTGGAGGTTGGCAAGGAAAATAATCATGTATGTACCTGTGTACATCCAGAGGATCACAAAAAGGACGGGCAAAATGGCTAATTGTGGATCAATGAATAGTTCATTCTCCCATCCTGGACTCAGGGTTTGCATAAACTTGGTGAAAGGTCCGTAGGGGGAGAAGAAAGACTGCCACAATCGGCCTACCACAATAGTCGATATGACGCAGGGCAGATAAATGATCGTCTGAAAGAAATCACCAAACTTGACCAGTTTGCGGTGGATGACATAGGCAAAGAGGAACCCCAGGGGGATCTGGCCAAAGACGGACACCGCCATGATCAAGAGGTTGTTCTTCAGGGATATCCAGAAAAAGCGATCGTTGAACATCCGCAGGTAATGGGTAAAGCCGACCAGGCGAATATTGGGGTTGTTAAAGATCACACCGCCGTTATAGTTCGTTAGGCTAAGCACAAAAGAAAAAACCGCAGGGAAGGCCATCACAGCCCAATACACTGCTACCGCCGGTAGAACCAGTAGAAGGTAAGCACGGCGTTCCTCGGTCCACCACTGGGTTACCTTGTTCATAGGGACTTTCCTCCTTGCGAGCAAGGGGTGGGCCCAGAATGAGGCCCCACCCCTAATGGTAGCTCTGTCCGGTTATTGACGTGCAAACCAGGCATCAAATGCTTCTTGTGTCCTTTCAGCCACTTCCATGGGCGTAGCAAATCCGAGGCCGATTTCCTGAAGACCGATGTTAATTGGTGTGTAAACATCGCCTTCGAAAATGTTGTCCAGAACCTCAGTGGTGGTTAGAATGTCTTCGTAGTAACGGATTCTCTCGATCACTAGGGGTTCTAGCTGATCGGAGGTGACGTCAACACGGCTAGGAATGGTACCAGCGGTCTCTAGACGCAGCTTTTGCACTTCTGGACCCTGTAGCCATTTGATCAATTCCCAGGCAGCGGCTTCCTTGGCCGATCCGGCTTCGATCTTAGCATTCATGCCAAAACCCACACCCACGACACCCGAGGAGGATGCTTTGGTGATTTCGCCGGGGATGGCTGGGAAAATGGTCATCATAAACTCATCTTGCCGCTCCACGGGAATCAAAGCTTCGCCTGTGGTCGGATCGGTGAGGAAGTTGCTCACTTTCCAGTCGCCGTCAATCATGAAAGGAGCACGACCGGTGGCGAAGAGCCCGTTTACTTCCGCGTAGTTCGTGTTCATGATTTTCCTGTGGAGGACGCCATCTTCATACATCTGCGCATAGAACTCAAGGGCTCCAACAAACTCAGGATCGGTAAACTTGGCTTCGCCAGCTAGGATCTGGTTGAGCTTTTCGTCACCCACAAGGCGGCCAACGATCATGGAGAAGAGGCAGGACTGAATGACCCAGTCATCTTGTGCACCCATGAGGATGGTGTCAAGCCCGTTTTCCTTGAGGACGGGAACGATAGCAACCAAATCTTCATAGGTCTCCGGCATTGAAAGCCCTAGGCTGTCAAGGAGAGCGAGGTTCACATAGAGGGCGTGACTGGAGGTCATGGTCTGGGGTAATTCTGCCAAGTAACCGGCTGCTTGGGGAGCCAACACGGCTTCTTGATAGTATTTTGCATCGTCGCCCAGAAGCGGTCTGAGATCCTTGACCAATCCCAGTGTGTGCAGGGAGGTGGACCGCCCGCCTGGCCACATGTAGATTACGTCTGGAAGTCTGTCAGCGGCGGCATAGGCTTCGGTCTTTTGATGGAACGCTTCCAGGAAGAGGTCTTCTCTCTCAACAATGATGTGAGGATTACGTACCGAGAACTCGTACCAGACTTCGTTGATCTCCCTTTCCGCACCTGGAGAGGTGAGGTCAAAATAGTTAAGAACCGTGATTTTGATGGGTTCCTCAGCCAACGCCGCAGGGACAAACACACCAGAAACTAAGAGAAACGCCAAAAGAACGAACATGGACTTTTTAAGCATTGTCGTACCTCCTTGTTTATTTTGAATCAGCCAACGGAAAATCGAACAATTTGTTAAGTACACCACCTCCTGACTCTTTCAACGCGCTTCACCTAGCAAAAGGCACAGAGAAGGGAGTGAACCAATGATCGATCACTAACCCAGCCGCACCAAGCAGGTCAACATTGTCATCAAAGGAGGAGCCGAGTATGGTAGCATGGGAAGGTATCCCAGATTGTTCCAGGATTGTGTTGTAATATCTTTGACAATACTCAACAATGTCCTCCTTAAAGCGGCCCCAAAACCCACCAATTGTGATGATGTCAAGATCAAGGGGAATCCCCCAATGGGCGCAGGCTAAAGCTAACACTGGAGCTGTTTCCTGTACGATTTTCACCGACGCTTCTTCGCCCTCCTGAACCCTCTGCAGGAACGCCGAGAGTGCGACTTTCTCTCCGGTTCTCAGCAGGTAGCGGGCTTGAACGTCTCCAAAGTATACATAGGTCTCCAAACAGCCTCGCTGCCCGCAGCGGCATCGCTCACCGTCGGGAACGAGCGGTATGTGACCTATTTCGCCAGTGACAAAATGCGGTCCGGTAAGCAGTGTTCCATTGGAGATGATTCCAGCGCCAGCCCCTGATTCAGTCTTAATGTACATGGAGTTTTTCGTGTCTCTGGCATTGCCCAGCCAGAGTTCGGCCAAGGCACAGGCATTGGCGTCGTTTTCCACAAAGACCGGTAATCGAAGGCTTTCACCTAGAATGCTGGCGATGGGGACATCGACCCACCCAAGGTTGACGGAGCGAATCACGCGTCCTTCTTCCGGCTGGCAGATACCTGAGACCGCAACACCAATTCCGATGATGTGTTCTTGCTTAATGGAAAGCGATTCGAAGGATCGTTTGAGCGAAGTGATCACTGTGTCTAAGAGGTCATCTGGAGCCAGGGATGGAGGGTTCAGGTACTCCAGTGTCAAGATCCGTCCCTCTAGGTCCAGGATGGCAATTTGACTGTCATCCCGCAAGAGTTTGACAGAGGCGACATAAAGCTTGCTTTGATCAATGTGCAGGTAAACGGGTCGTCGGCCACCCGTCGACTTGCCCGGACCGCCCTCCAAGACTACTCCTTGCTTGATCAGGTCAGCGGTGATCCGGGTGATGGTTGCAGGGCTCATCCCGGTAAGTTCGGTGAGCTGGGATCGGGAACAACGACCGTACTCATAGAGGGTCCTGAGGACTGTAGAAGCGTTATATGTACGTACTAGACGGGTAGTGCTAATGGGCCGGCCCAACCAACTCACCAACTTTCTTCCACTGTGAAAACATCTAATTTAATGTTAACCTATACCTTGCTTTCTTGCAACACTTTTGTGCTAAATTTTGTATTCAATTTTGTCCTGACCTTTTTTGATGGAGAAAGATCAGACCAAATCTGCAAGGACTATGTTATTCCAATGTGGAATACGGTAGTTGGTCGCAAATGATTGGAGTGTAAAAAGGGGTAGATCGATGTTGAAACTAGTGTTAAGCGGTTCCGACTTGAGTGGTCATGATGTGGTCCGGGCCATCAGAGAAGGTTGGCCTGTGGAGATAGATCCCTTGCAGCGCAACGAGGTTGTCAAGTCCAGAGCCCTGGTTGTGCACCTGTTACGTGAAGGTTTACCAGTCTACGGCATCACCACCGGATTCGGCAAATTGGCTGAGACCTCCATATCGGGAGAAAAGGTGGAGGACTTACAGCGAAATTTGATTCTGAGCCATAGCTGCGGTGTGGGGGAACCCTTTTCTAGCGAGATTGTCAAAGCGATGATGATCCTAAGGGCAAACGCTCTCATGAAGGGGCATTCGGGTATCCGACCCGAGGTGATTGAGCGCTTGGTGCAAATGGTCAACTTGGATGTGGTGCCGCTCATTCCCAGTCAAGGTTCTGTCGGAGCAAGCGGAGATTTGGTTCCCTTAGCCCACATGTCAGCGGCGCTGATCGGAGAGGGGCAGGCCTATCATCAGGGACGGCTCTTCTCTGCAGCCGAGGCCCTGAAACGGGCTGGCTTAGACCCCGTGTCCCTGGAAGCCAAAGAAGGATTAGCCCTGATTAATGGTACGCAAGCGATGACGGCCCAAGGAATCTTGGCGCTCCATGACGGTGGCGTCTTGCTCAAGAGTGCAGATATTACCAGCAGTCTGACCATGGAGGCGCTTCTGGGTATTCCCAGTGCCTTTGATCAGCGAGTCCACACCCTTCGATCCCATAGGGGGCAAGTGGAGACCGCGGCCAATTTGCGCCGGCTTCTATCTGGAAGCAGCCTCGTGCACAACAAGATCCAGGAGCGCATGCAGGACGCCTATTCTTTACGCTGTATCCCCCAAGTACACGGGGCCTCCAAGGATGCCTACAGATATGTTGAAGGTGTGCTCCATACAGAGATCAACTCCGTTACCGACAACCCCATCCTGTTTCCTGAAAGCGGCGATGTGATTTCGGCGGGTAACTTTCATGGCCAGCCCGTTGCCTTGGCGCTTGACTTCTTGGGAATAGCCCTCTCGGAAATCGGTAATATCTCAGAGCGGAGGATCGAACGCTTGGTCAATCCGCAGCTGAGTGATTTACCGCCATTCTTGTCCGAGGATAGCGGGTTGAACTCGGGCTACATGATACTGCAGTACACTGCGGCAGCACTGGTCTCCGAAAACAAAGTGCTGTCCCATCCAGCTTCGGTCGATTCCATTCCCACCTCAGCAAACCAGGAGGATCATGTGAGCATGGGCAGTATTGGTGCCCGTAAAGCCCTGCGTATATTGGCTAATGTTCAGAACATCGTGGCCATCGAACTATTGTGTGCCTGTCAAGGGCTCCAATTTCGAGACAGGGAAAAGTTGGCTCCAGCAACTCGCGCAGTCTACGATTTAGTGCGCAAGCATGTGCCCCCATTGAAACAGGATCGGTTCCTGGAACCAGAGATGGGAGTTGCGCGGGAGCTGCTTGCTTCAGGTCAGTTGCTGGCAACGGTGGAAAACATAATTGGATGTCTAAACTAGGGGAGGTAAAAAGATGATCAGAGCACCACGAGGAACGGAGTTAAACTGTAAGGGCTGGCATCAGGAAGCAGCTCTGCGTATGTTGATGAACAATCTCGATCCTGAGGTGGCAGAACGCCCAGAAGACCTCGTTGTCTACGGGGGCAGCGGAAAAGCCGCCCGCAATTGGGAAAGCTATGAAGCCATTGTGCGCACGCTAAGAACCTTGGATCACGACGAGACTCTTCTGGTACAATCGGGCAAACCTGTAGGCGTTTTCCGTACGACCCCCCACTCGCCTCGAGTGCTGATTGCCAACTCCAACTTGGTTCCCGCTTGGGGCAATTGGGAGCATTTTCGGGAACTGGAGAAGAAAGGTCTCATCATGTTTGGTCAAATGACAGCAGGCAGCTGGATCTACATTGGCACGCAGGGCATCTTGCAGGGGACCTATGAGACCTTGGCCGAGCTAGCTCACCAGCATTTTGCAGGTTCTCTCCAGGGGCGTCTAGTCTTGACCGCGGGGCTCGGCGGTATGGGTGGCGCTCAACCTTTGGCTGTAACCATGAACGGCGGGGTGGCCATCGTGGTGGAGGTGGATCCAGAGCGCATCGAAAAGCGACTGGCCACGAGGTATTGTCAAGTATTCACAGAGAGCATCGATCAGGCCCTGAACCTGGCCCAAGAGGCGCAAAGAAAGGGTGAGGCGCTCTCCATAGCCCTGTTGGGTAATGCGGCCGAGGTTCTACCGGAATTTGTGCGGCGAGGCATCACGCCCGATGTGGTCACAGATCAGACCTCAGCCCATGATCCCTTAAACGGCTATATTCCCCTTGGTTACAGCCTGGAAGAAGCGGCTAAGCTGAGAGAAGAGGAGCCGGATCGCTACATTCAGTTGGCCAAGGCCTCCATGGGCGCCCATGTCCAAGCCATGCTGGACTTAAAGGAGCGGGGAGCAGTGGTCTTTGACTATGGTAACAACATTAGGCAGCAGGCGAAAGATGTGGGCGTGGAAAATGCCTTTGACTTTCCCGGCTTTGTGCCCGCTTATATTCGCCCCCTGTTCTGTGAGGGCAAGGGTCCTTTCCGCTGGGTCGCCCTGTCAGGTGATCCTGAAGACATCCACAAAATTGATGATCGGCTCTGCGAGGAGTTTGCCGACAATGAGCGCTTGGTACGCTGGATCAAGATGGCCAAGGAACAGGTGGCCTTTCAAGGTCTGCCGTCCCGCATCTGCTGGCTAGGCTATGGGGAGCGGGCCCGCTTTGGACTTTTGATCAATGAGATGGTGCGATCAGGTGAACTCCGAGCTCCCATTGTGATTGGCCGAGACCATCTTGATGCTGGCTCTGTAGCCTCTCCACACCGTGAAACCGAGGGGATGAAAGATGGCAGCGACGCCATCGCCGATTGGCCCATCCTCAATGCTTTGGTTAACGCCTGTGCCGGCGCCAGCTGGGTTTCTCTTCACCATGGCGGTGGAGTTGGAATCGGATACTCCATTCATGCCGGCATGGTTGTAGTCGCTGATGGCACCAGTGAGGGTGCCGAACGCCTGGAACGTGTGCTCACATCGGATCCTGGCCTGGGCGTTGTGCGCCATGTGGATGCCGGCTATGATTTGGCCATCCAGACGGCGCAAGAGAAAGGGATCCGAGTACCAATGCTGGAGAAGTAGGGGGGAAAGACGAGATGACAGCAGCGCAGATTGTGCAATGTGTACCGAATATTAGTGAGGGTCGTCGCTTGGATGTGGTGGAGCAGATCGTCGCTCATATCCGCCAAAGCGAAGGAGTACAATTGCTGGACTATTCATCGGACGATGATCACAACCGCACGGTGATCACCTATGTGGGAGAGCTGGCCGCTGTGGAGGAGGCGAGCTTTCGACTGACACAAGCTGCAGTAGCGCAAATTGATATGGAAAAACACAAGGGCGCGCATCCCAGGATAGGGGCTGTGGACGTGATCCCCTTTATCCCCATCCAAGGCGTAACGATGGCGGAATGTGTGCAAGGCGCCAAGCGTCTAGCTGAGCGTATCTCTACCGAACTCGCCGTTCCCACATATCTCTATGGGGAAGCAGCCCTAAGACCCTCCAGGAAGAATTTGAGCAATATTCGCAAGGGCAACTATGAGGGGTTGCGGGAGACAATCCAGGATGAAGGGAGAGACCCCGATTTCGGGGAACCCAAAATGCACCCCACTGCAGGAGCGACTGTGGTGGGAGCCCGGATGCCCCTTGTGGCTTTTAACGTGAACCTCGGGACAAACAGAATCGATATTGCCAATAAAATCGCCCGCAACATTAGGGAGCGCAATGGCGGATTTAAGAACGTGAAGGGCATGGGTGTCGCCTTGGAAGAACGGGGCGAAGTACAAGTTTCTATGAACCTGGAGAACTACCAGGCCACTCCCATTTATCGGGTTCTGGAGACCATTCGGCGCGAAGCAGCTCGTTATGGCGTAGCGGTGGTGGGTACCGAGCTCATTGGTCTTGTTCCGCAGCAGGCCCTGCTCGATGTAGCCGAGTGGTATCTGCAGCTTGAAGATTTCCATCCCAACCAGGTTCTGGAGAACCGTCTGGGCTAGGGGAGAGAAGATGAAAAACAGAGTGAAGGTAGATCTGCTAATCAAGAATGGACAGGTCGTGACGGCCTCGCATAAGGAGTATCCGGCACGGGGAAACAAGATGAAGCATCTTGAGGTTATTGAGCGAGGCTGGGTGGCCTGTGCAGGGGACAAGATTGTAGCGGTTGGATCAGAAGAAGAGGTGTCCGCCGCGGTGGAAATCGGCGAGAAAACGCAAGTGATTGACGCTACGAACCAGGTTGTCAGCCCTGGGCTGATCGATCCCCACACACACCTAGTTTTTGGTGGAAGTAGAGAGGATGAGTTCTATCGCAGAGCTCAAGGCGCCGATTATATGGACATTATGCGCTCTGGCGGCGGTATTGCCAGCTCAGTTAGGGCCACCCGGGCCACTCCCCTTGAAGACTTGGTGGCCTCAGCTCGCCAGCGCCTGAACTGGATGCTGCGCATGGGGGTCACTACCGTCGAATGTAAGAGCGGTTATGGTTTGGACCTCGATACGGAGCTGAAACAGCTAGAGGCTGTGCGCATTCTCCAAGGGTCCCAACCCATTGAGCTAGTCTCCACCTTTTTAGGCGCCCATGCATGGCCCGGGGAATTCAAGGATGATCATCAAGGCTATCTGGATTTTCTAGTTGAGATCGCCCTCCCGAGAATCAGAAACGAGGGTCTGGCGGAGTACGTGGATGTCTTCACCGAAAAGGGCGTCTTTTCTGTGGAACAAAGCCGACGTATCTTCCAAAAGGCCAGTGAGCTTGGCTTTAAACTCCGGGTTCATGCCGATGAGATGCACACCTTAGGTGGTGCCGAGCTTGCAGCTGAGATGGGCATGTCCAGCGCTGATCACCTCTTGATGGTATCGGAACAAGGTATCAAGGCTCTATCCGAGAGCGATGTCATTCCGATCTTGCTGCCGGGCACCGCCTTTGCTCTCCGCAAGCCCTATGCGCCGGCCCGCAAGATGCTTGATGCAGGATTGCCACTGGCTCTGGCCACGGACTTTAACCCCGGGTCAAGCCCTACGGCCAACCTAGCACTGGTCATGTCCATCGCCTGTATCCACATGGCCATGACACCCGAAGAAGTGTTTAACGCCGTCACGATTAATGCCGCTCATTCCCTCGGGCGCAGTAACCGATTGGGCTCAATCGAGGTGGGCAAGCAGGCTGACCTGGTCCTCTTTGATGTGGACAATTATCGAAAGATACCGTACTTCTTCGGAGTCAACTTGGTGACGAAGGTGATCAAGCGAGGCCAGCTGGTCTGAAATGATGCAGAAAGCGGTGATGTTGTGTTAACGGACTTGACGATTCGAGAGTTTTCACGGGATTTGGGTTCAGAAAAACCCGCGCCAGGGGGTGGCAGCGCTTCCGCACTGGCGGCTTCTCTCGCCGCCTCCTTGGTGAAAATGGTGGCCCACTTAAGTGGTGAAGGCCAAGGGGAATTACTGCACCGGTCGCAGAGCCTAAGCTGCGAGCTCCTGGAGCTGGTGAACCAGGATACCGAGGCCTTTAACGAAGTCATGGGTGCTCTGAGACTCCCTAAAGCAACGGACGAGGAGAAGAGGGAGCGGCGCCAGGCTATTCAGTCCGCAACACGCCGAGCCACAGAAGTACCCTTGCGCATTGTGGAGCTTGCCTTGGACGTGCTTGTTCTGGCCAAAGAGATGGCCTTGCACGGAAACAAGAACGCGCTGAGTGACGCTGGGGTGGCCGGACTCTTGGCTGCGGCCGCCTGCCGGGGAGCAGCGTACAATGTGTTGATCAACCTCCCTGGTTTGAAGGACGAAGAGTTTGTCGCCGCAGCAAAGAGGCGTCTTGAGGTGCTGCTAGGCCAAGCGAAGACGCTAGAAGAAGTGATTGATGCCCATGTTCGAGGTGTTCTAGGGTAAGTTAGCGCTTGGAGAGCATAGTGTACCAAGCGATGGCGTGCTTTCAGCCTAGATCCCTCTTTTGGAGGTCCTTGCCGAATATCGCCAGCGGGAGATGGGGTCCCTGTTGATCAAAACCATCCTAGCAGAGCTGCCAGGCGTGTACATGGTTGATCTCTGCTGCGATCAAAAGATGCAGACCTTTTACGAGACGTTGGGTATGCCCAAGTCCTACGGGATGATCACCCTGAACCGAAACTGCCTCTACTGGAAAGAAGCGGGACCGAACAATGTTCGCTGGGATAACAGAATCTGCATGGACATTCCTGATTTCTGCGGAAAGCAGGCGAGCCTGATTCCAGGTCCTTGACAGTCCGGAAAGGGCTGTGGTACTATGTCAGGTATAGAATAACGTTGCGGGCTATGAAGGATTCAGTAGCCGACCATGGGTACCAAGAGAGCAGACTGGTTGGTGCGAAGTCTGTAGAACATGGTCAGAGGAGCCAACCTCTGAGGCGAATTACACTCCGGAGCCCAAGCAGACGCCTGAAGAGGCGATTCTGCTTCGGACACCATCCGTTAGCATGGTTGAGGTGCGTTCCCTACATGGAAGCGCATGAACAAAGGTGGTACCACGGGTCCTCTCGTCCTTTAAGGATGGGGAGGATTCTTATTTTGAGGGAGGAATTCTGATGAGGAATGCATTTGATGTATTGGACGAACGGGGCTTTATTGAACAAGGCACCCATCCTGAAGAACTCCGGGAGCTTTTAGGCAAGGAGTCTGTGACATTCTACATTGGTTTTGACGCCACTGCGTCAAGCCTAACCATGGGTCACCTCATTCCCCTGATGGGTATGTTACATCTCTACCGGGCCGGGCATCGTCCTATCTTTCTCTTAGGCGGAGGCACCACCATGATTGGGGATCCCTCCGGCAAGTCGGATATGCGCCAGATGCTGTCCCAGGACATCATCAATGCCAATGTGCAGAGCTTTCGCCGGCAGTTCTCTAAGTTTGTCAACTTTGACGATGGATCAGCCATTATGGAGAACAATGCCAATTGGCTCCTGGACTTGAACTTTATGGAGTTTATGCGTGATGTGGGCCGCCATTTCTCTGTAAACCGCATGCTGACCCTGGAGACATACAAGTCCCGCCTCGAGGCTGGGCTCACCTTCCTCGAGTTCAGTTACATTCTGACGCAGTCCTACGACTTCCTGGAGCTATTCCGCCGCTACAACTGCCGCCTGCAAATGGGAGGCAATGATCAGTGGTCGAACATCATCGGAGGATATGAACTGGTACGCAAGGTCGAAGGTGAAGCAGTATACGGACTCACCCTGAAGCTTCTCACCACAAACGCCGGAACAAAGATGGGGAAAACAGAAGCAGGAACCATTTGGCTTGACAGCGAGCGTACCAGTGCCTATGACTTCTACCAGTACCTGCGCAACGTGGATGATGCGGACGTGGAGCGGATGTTAGCACTCTTGACCTTCCTACCCATGGAGGAAGTGCGGCGGTTAGGGTCTTTGCCAGGTTCGGAGATTAACCAAGCGAAAGAAGTCTTGGCCTATGAAGTGACCAAGTTCGTCCATGGAGAAGAGGAGGCCGCGAAGGCGCAGGCTACGGCTAAAGCACTATTTGGCGGAGGAGGCAGGGACGAGAATATGCCCTCTACCACCTTTGCCAAGGAGACCTTTGCGGCTGGGATGGACATTTTGAGCCTGCTTGTGGAAACTGGCCTGGCCTCCAGCCGCAGCGAGGGCCGACGTTTAGTACAGCAAGGTGGTGTCGCTCTAGATGATCAGCGCGTTGAGGAGATTGATCGCCTAGTGACGGTCCAAGATTTTTCCCGTGATACGCTGATCATCCGTAAGGGCAAAAAGGTGTACCACCGGGTTGTGATCGAATAATCCATCCTTTAAAAAAGCTAGGCCATGGCTGCCTAGCTTTTTTTGTTGACAAAGAATAGTTTTCGTATAGAATAGTTTATGTTGCGAATTATTTTCCTTGTGAATAGTTAGGGTGAGTTGGATTGTCTGAAGGCGATTTAGTGATGGAGTTAATCGAAACACTGGAGGGCTTGCGGCGTTACAAGGGCTGGTATCGTGGACACGCCTGGCCGGTGCGGAAGAATGCCATGGTACTTCTGATGTTCTTGCATCACCACCAATGTCCAAAATCTTTGGGCCTGCAACCCTCCGAATTGGGAGATATGCTGAGGCTAACCCGTCCTACAGTGACTACCTTGGTTAACTCGCTGGAAGAGGAAGGTCTTGTGGAAAGAATCAATGATGACGAAGACCGTAGGGTGGTTTTTGTACGGCCAACAAACGAAGGCGCCGCTTTGGTGCAGCGTATGAAGGAAGAGTTTGCCGCAAGAATCAGGGAGATCATGGACTATCTCGGTGAAAAGGACGGAAAAGAACTGATCCGCATCACCCGCAAAGTACGGGCTTTCTTGGAGAGCCAACCAGATAACACAGATGGGGGCGGTCCTTCATGTGGAGACTGAGGGCCTACGCCAAGCCTTATCTGGTCACCGTTGCGGTGGTGGCAGTCTTGGTCTTCCTGGAAGTGATGGCCACACTGAAGCTGCCCGATTTGATGAGTCAAATTGTGGACGAAGGCATTGCCTTTGGGAACATCCCTCTGATCTGGAACACCGGAGGCGTGATGCTGGTGGTGGCACTGGGAGGAGTACTGTGCGCGATTTTAGGCAACTTCCTGGCTTCAAGGGCTTCTACTCGTTTCGGGCGGGATCTGCGTTTCGCGGTCTTTAGCCGTGTGGGAGAATTTGCTCCTAGGGAGTTCAATCAGTTTGGAACTGCATCCCTGATCACTCGAACCACCAATGATGTGCAGCAGATGCAGCAGATGTTTCATACCAGCATGCGCATGGCCATGCGAGCCCCCCTGATGGGGGTAGGCGGCGTGTTGATGGTGGTCCGCAAGGACTCTAGCCTCGCTTTGATGCTCTTGGGTCTCATTCCCATTATCGCCATTACCATCATCTTTGTGATTGTGAAGGGAATTCCCCTCTTTAAGAGCCTGCAGCAGAAACTGGACAGGTTGAATTTGGTGCTCCGGGAACAACTCATGGGGGTGCGGGTCATTCGCGCCTTTGATCGCGGACAGTATGAACAGGAGCGCTTTGACCGCTCCAACCGTGATCTTACGGGCATGGGGTTGAGGGTAGGACGCCTGATGGTGACTTTGATGCCCATTTTGGGCCTGATCATTAATTTTACCAATATCTTGATTCTATGGTTCGCAGCGAAGCGAATCGACCTGGGTTTGATGCAGGTGGGTGACTTGATGGCTTTTCTCCAGTACACTATGCAGATCTTCATGGCGGTTATGATGCTGTCCATGCTTTTTGTGATGCTTCCCAGGGCCTCCGCTTCCGCGGAGCGAATCGCTGAAGTGCTGGACACGGAGGTAGCCATTGGGGATCCCGAAAAGCCGGAGAGGATCGAATCCGGCGTTGGAGTTGTTCGTTTTGAGGATGTGACCTTTCGATATCCAGGTGCGGCAGAACCTGTGTTGAATAAGATCCGTTTTACTGCCTATCCAGGCCAAATAACGGCCATCATTGGAGGAACAGGTTCAGGCAAATCCACCATTCTTGATCTTGTTCCCCGTTTTCACGATCCGGAGCAAGGGCAAATTACCTTAGACGGGGTGGATCTGCGAAACCTCTCCCAAGAGGACTTGCGTTCACGCCTCGGGTATGTTCCGCAAAAAGCGGTGCTCTTTTCCGGAACAATTGCTTCGAATATACGAGGTGGTAAGCGGGATGCCACCGATGAGGAAGTTCGAGCTGCAGCGGACGTGGCTCAAGCCGCAGGGTTCATTGAAGAAAGAGAAGAAGGCTATGACAGTTACATCGCCCAAGGGGGCACCAATGTCTCTGGGGGACAGAAGCAAAGACTCTCCATCGCCCGGGCACTGGTTCGCAAACCCCAAATCTACTTGCTTGACGATACCTTTTCGGCTTTGGATTACCGAACCGATGCCCTTCTTCGCACGCAGTTAGCGACGTATGCGAAGGATGCGACCATTATTGTGGTAGCACAACGGGTTAGCACAATTTTGCATGCGGATCAGATTCTTGTGCTTGATCAAGGGAAAATCGTGGGCCAAGGAACGCACGAAACCCTCCTGGCGGACTGCGAAGTCTACCAGGAGATCGTGGCTTCCCAATTCGGAGAGGGGGCTGTGTCATGAGTAAACGAACACCCTCAAGAGGTCACCGAGGTCCCGGCGGCGGCTATGGACCGCGGGGGATTGGGAGGCCGGTAGACAAAGCAAAGGATTTTAAAGGAACGCTGAGGCGGCTAGTTCGCTACATGGGCCATCATAGATGGAGTCTCCTTTTTGTTTTCCTGGCAACCATTTTGAGCACCGTCTTTGGGGTCCTGAGTCCCAAGATCCTGGGTCAAGCTACCACCATCCTTTTTGACGGCATGCTAAGAAGGCTGCAAGGGCTTTCAGGGGTTGGTGTGGATTTTCCCGCCATCGGCCGCGTCTTGCTCATGTTGGCCACTGTCTATGTGGTCAGTACGATCTTTGATTACGTTCGGCAGATCCTGATGGTGAATGTGGCTCAAAAGACAGTGTATGATATGAGGAGAGACATCAACGAGAAGTTGGCCCGACTTCCTTTGAAATACTACGATGCCACCAGCCATGGTGACACACTGAGTCGGTTCACCAACGACGTGGATGTACTGGCCCAAAGCTTGCAGCAAAGTGTCGTTCAATTGATGTCGTCCCTGATAAGCATTATTGGTGTTACGGTCATGATGTTGACCATTAGTCCCCTTTTAACTCTGCTCACCGCGGCGATGCTGCCTCTGAGTATGGGAATCAGCGCCTTTATCGCGTCCCGATCCCAGAAATTCTTTGTGCGGCAGCAAAATATCCTGGGAGATCTGAATGGACATGTGGAGGAGACCTTTACAGGCCACTCCATTGTCAAGGCCTACGGTCTGGAAAATGACGTCAAACAAACCTTTGCAGAGGTCAATCAAGAGCTCTATGATAATGGCTGGAAAGCACAGTTTGTCTCAGGGACAATCATGCCCTTGATTCGCTTCGTGGGAAATATGGGGTATGTGGTGATCGCTGTTGTGGGCGGAATATTTGTAACCCAGGGCTCGATTACTATCGGCAATGTTCAGGCGTTTATGCAATACTCCAGGCAATTTGGTATGCCCATCACCCAACTGGCGAGTATTGCCAATGTGCTGCAATCGACAGTGGCCGCTGCGGAGCGCGTGTTTGAACTCCTGGACGAGGAGGAAGAACCTGCCGATAGCCAAGATGCCAGAGTGCTAGACAATCCGCAGGGACGAATTGGACTCCAAGACGTCACCTTCGGCTATGACGCTCAGCAGCCGGTACTGCGAAACCTAAATATTGAGGTGGAACCGGGCCAGCTCATCGCCATTGTGGGGCCAACGGGGGCTGGGAAGACCACCTTAGTGAACTTGCTTTTACGATTCTATGATCTGGATCAGGGTACGATTACCTTTGACGGCCACGATATTCGCCAGCTCAAACGGGGTCATTTGCGTAGCATGTTCGGCATGGTCCTGCAGGACACGTGGCTGTTTGAGGGCACGATAAGGGAGAACATCCGCTACGGTCGACAGGGCGCTTCCGATCAAGATGTGGTGCGGGCGGCCAAAGCAGCCCATGTTGATCATTTCATCCGTACTTTGCCCCAGGGCTATGATACAGTGTTGAAGGAGGATGCCTCCAGTATCTCCCAGGGCCAAAGGCAGCTTTTGACCATAGCACGTGCGATTTTGGCAGATCCCGCTGTTCTGATTCTTGATGAAGCCACAAGTTCTGTGGATACTCGTACAGAACGGCTGATCCAGGAAGCCATGGCCCGACTGATGGAAGGGCGCACGAGTTTTGTGATCGCCCATCGTCTCTCCACGATTCTGGATGCGGATCGCATCTTGGTCATCAACCAAGGGGAGATTGTCGAACAAGGGACTCACCTGGCTTTACTGGCCCAAGGTGGATTTTACGCAGAACTTTATAACAGCCAGTTTGCGGCTGCAGTGGTCTAGAGACGGGGTGTGTTTGTGTCACGAGTAGTGATTGGGATGTCCGGCGGAGTGGATTCGTCTGTGGCCGCCTTAGTACTCAAAGAAGCCGGCTATGATGTGATCGGCGTATTTATGAAAAACTGGGATGACCGGGATGAATCGGGAGTATGTTCCGCGGAGGCGGACTACGATGATGTGCGGCGGGTTTGTGATGCCATCGATATCCCTTATTATACGGTGAACTTTGAACGGGAATACTGGGACCGAGTTTTTGTCTACTTCCTCGAAGAATATAAGAGGGGTCGGACCCCCAACCCCGATGTGATGTGTAACAAGGAAATCAAGTTTAAGGCCTTTTTGGATAAGGCGATGCAGTTAGAGGCCGATTATTTGGCCACCGGACACTATGCACAGATCGGCCGAGCAGGAGGGCTGTTTACCCTCCTCCGGGGCAAAGATGGAAACAAGGATCAATCCTACTTTCTGTATACCCTAGGTCAGATGCAGCTGTCCAAGACCCTATTTCCCATCGGGACGTTGACCAAAAAAGAGGTGCGGGACAAGGCCTTGCGAGCCAACTTAGCCACAGCCCGAAAAAAGGACAGTACAGGGATCTGTTTTATTGGGGAAAAGGACTTCAAAGCGTTTCTATCCCAATATCTCCCGGCGCAGCCCGGGGAGATCCGTACCCTCACAGGAGAGCTGAAGGGACATCACCAGGGGCTGATGTATCATACCTTAGGTCAGCGCAAGGGCTTAGGCATTGGCGGTGCCGGTGAACCTTGGTTTGTAGTGGGTAAGGACCTCGCCACGAACACCCTGTTGGTGGCGCAGGGCCAGGATCATCCTGCCTTATTTAGTGCGGGTCTTTTTGCCGTGGACTTAAGCTGGGTCTCAGGTCAGCCCCCTGCTGCGAGTTTTTCATGTACAGCCAAGTTTCGCTATCGTCAGCCCGATCAGAAGGTCAGGGTCCACCTTCAGCCCGGCGGTGCAGATGTAGAATTCCAGGACCCGCAAAGGGCCATCACTCCAGGTCAAGCCGTCGTGTTTTACCAAGGAGAGCTGTGCTTAGGTGGGGGTACCATCGAAAAAGCCTGGTAGGAGGGGGAAATGGTGCTCATTGGCAGCTTGTTGGTGCAAGTGTATATCCCTGGTGCCTCCTCACTGAAGGAGAAGCGGCAGGTGCTCAAGGGCATGATCGCCAAAATTCAGAACCGCTTCAATGTGTCCATCGCCGAGCTGGAAAACGAGGATCTCTGGCAGCGAGCTACCATTGGAGTGGCTATGGTTGGAGATACAAGAGACCATGTAGAACGCCAATTGCAGCTGGTGTTAAATTTCATGGATGCTGAGCCCCGCTGGGAGATCATCCAAGTGGATGTGGATTGGAATTAGAGGGTTTAAACCGCGCATAGGGAAATGTCTAAAGGAAGAGGATTGGAGGAAGAGGATGAAAGAGAAGATCGCCATCATGACCGATAGCACCAGTGATATTCCCCGGAATATCGTGGAGGAATACAATATTCAGGTTGTGCCTCTGCGTATTCTGTACAAGGATGCCGAATATAGGGACCAGGTGGATATTTCCGCCGAAGAAGTGTATCGAAACTTGCCGATAGAAGTGCCGAGCACGTCCTTGCCTTCCCCTGCAGAAGTGTTGGATTTGTTTGAGCGTCTGAAAAGAGAGGGCTTTACCCATGTTTTGGCCATTCACATTTCTTCGGGTCTGAGTGGAACTGGGCAGCTAATCGAAAACCTATCCCGCCAGGTGGAGGGGTTGGTGATCAAGGTGATCGACTCCAAGAACATCTCTATGGGTTTGGGTTACACCGTGATTGAGGCTGCAAGGAGATTGGCCCAGAACGCCTCCTTCGAGGCTGTGTGCACCCATGTGCAGGACATTTTGGCCAAGATGAAAGTTTACTTCGTCCTGGAGACGCTGGAATATCTGACAAAAGGAGGGAGGATTGGGAA
Source organism: Bacillota bacterium (assembly GCA_012838305.1). Taxonomy (GTDB): domain Bacteria; phylum Bacillota; class Limnochordia; order Darwinibacteriales; family Darwinibacteriaceae; genus UBA5420. The sequence goes on from DUPN01000100.1 coordinate 22,863, forward strand.
AGTCGCCGGCACACTAGGGCAAATGCTAAATCTAAAACCCATTATTACCGTTAATGAAGAAGGGGTGTATACGACACATGCTAAGGTCCGGGGACGCAAGAAATCGGTGGACCGTCTCTTTGAGACGATTAAGGAGCATTTGTCTAAGCCCATTCAAAACGTAGCTGTATGCCATGGTGCCGCTTTGGAGGAAGCCCAACAGCTCTTGGAGCGCATCAAGGGGCATGGCAATGTAGGCGAGATGCTGTTTAGCCATGTTAGCCCTGTCATCGGGGTCCATACAGGTCCTGGAACTTTGGGATTTGTTGTTTATCAAACTGACTAATAGATCAGGAGGTACATCCATCTATGAATGAAAAAACATCGTTGAGGTTGGACGCTGTCCTAAATCGGCCTACTACTCATTTTAACTTAGTCGCAGCGCAACTGGTCGAGGCCGCCGTAAGACGAGGTGAGGGGAAGCTCTCCGCTACAGGAGCCTTCTCCACATCGACAGGTAAGTATACCGGTCGCTCACCCAAAGATAAATTTGTTGTGCAAGATGAGGTCACGGCAGACACTGTTGCTTGGGGGTCCGTCAACGTTCCCTTCAGTGAAGAACAATTCGCTGCCCTCTACAGCATGGTCCTCGATTACCTCGAGGGTCTGGACGAGTTCTTTGTGTTTGATGGCTATGTGGGAGCCGATCCTGAGCACCAAATGTCGCTGCGGGTGATCAACCAATATGCCTGGCAGAATCTCTTCGCTCGGCAGCTCTTTATTCGCCCGACCAGAGAAGCGCTGCAGGACCACAAACCCAACTTTACCGTGATCGCTGTGCCCGGCTTAACCGCTGTGCCCGAACGTGACGGCACAAACTCGGAGGCCTTCGTGATCGTATCCTTTAAGGAAAGGGTTGTCCTCATTGGCGGCACCGGCTATGCCGGCGAGATCAAAAAGTCCATTTTTTCCGTGATGAACTACCTCTTGCCCCAAGGCGAAGTGTTACCCATGCATTGCTCGGCCAATGTGGGACAAGACGGGCGGACAGCACTTTTCTTTGGCCTTTCTGGAACAGGCAAAACAACGCTCTCCGCTGATCCCGGCCGCCAATTGGTGGGTGACGATGAACATGGCTGGTCTGAGCGGGGTATCTTCAACCTCGAAGGGGGCTGCTATGCCAAGTGCATTAATTTATCCAGGGAGCATGAGCCGCGAATTTGGGATGCGATCAAATTCGGTTCCGTTTTAGAGAACGTTGTCCTGGACAGCGATGAGCGCATCGCGGACTACAACGACGGATCCCTCACCGAAAACACCCGCTGTGCCTATCCCCTGGACTATATTCCAGGCCGCGTTGATCCTAGTTTGGCCGGCCACCCAAGCGCAGTGGTCTTTTTGACAGCCGATGCCTTCGGAGTACTGCCACCCATCAGCATTCTGGAAGATGAGCAGATCATGTATCACTTTATCTCCGGTTATACGAGTAAACTGGCTGGTACAGAGCGGGGGATTCAGCATCCCGAGGCAACGTTCTCTGCCTGCTTCGGCGAACCCTTCCTGCCCCTAAGCCCCTTAGTGTATGCCCAGATGCTCAAAGATCGGGTGAACCAATACGGCGCTAAGGTCTACTTGATCAACACCGGCTGGTCCGGGGGACCCTTTGGAGTTGGGGAGAGGATTTCCCTCAAGTATACCAGGCAAATGGTGACCTCGGTTCTGTCTGGAGCCCTCGATGGGGTAGACACCCGCCTTGATCCCGTCTTTGGATTCAAAGTACCCACCCATTGTCCTGGGGTTCCCGATCCGATCTTGGACCCGAAACAGACATGGAAAGATCCCAAGGCCTACGATGCTAAGGCCCAGGAGTTAGCCCAGGCGTTCCATGATAACTTCAAGGCCAAGTACGCCGACTTGGCACCAGAAGTGCGCAAAGCAGGGCCGGTCGTAAAGTAATTGTGCAGCAAGGCAAATTTGAGGTGGAGATGGTGTTGAAGGTAATTGTAGATGCCGATGCTTGCCCCAGGGCCTGTCTGCAAGTACTGCAGAAGCACAAGAGGGCGGGGAAGTATCGCTTGCTCACAGTGGCTTCTGTGGATCATCGCATTGACAATCCTGATCATATCATGGTGGGGAAGGGCTCGGACGCAGCCGATCTGGCCGTGATCAATCACACCGCCAAGGGTGATATCGTAGTCACCCAGGACTGGGGTTTGGCCGCGCTCACATTGGGCAAGGGAGCGGCAGCCATCTCTCCCTCGGGCCGCATCTATTCGGACGAGAATATCGACTTCCTGTTGGAAGAGCGTTCCTTAAAAGCGAAGTACCGCAGAGGGGGTGGGCGAACCAAGGGTCCGTCCGCCCGAACCCCAGCAGACGATCAGAAGTTTGAGAAGAACTTCTTGCATCTTCTGGAACGTGCACAAAATGGAAGGTGTGGGAAACGATGAAACCAGAGCCCTCGATTTTGGTGATTTTTGGTGCAACGGGTGACTTAACCCGTAGAAAACTCTACCCAGCTTTGTTCAACCTCTGGCGGGAAGGCCTCCTGCCACGGGATTTTGCCATTGTCTGCGTTGGCCGGCGGGACATTTCCCCTTCTGAACTGTACAGGGATGCCAGCGACGCTGTGCACAATTTCTCCCGCCGGAGAGGTCACAGCCAGCAGGAATTGGATGCGTTTCTGCAGAGACTCAGTTATTACCAACTGGAGTTTCACGACCAACAAGGCTATGGTGGGCTGAAGGATTACTTGGACCAGGTGGATGGAATCTGGCATACCCGGGGGAATCGGGTGTTTTTCTTGGCGGTGGCACCGATTTTTTTCTCCATTATCTCCCGTCAACTGAAGGACCACGGCATGACGAAGAACCACGATTCTTGGCAACGTCTTGTGGTGGAAAAACCCTTCGGCCAGGACCTGGCTTCGGCCATTTCGCTCAATCGGGATGTGCGCAGCATATTTCCCGAAGAGAACATCTACCGTATCGATCACTATTTGGGGAAAGAAATGACCCAGAACATCATGGTCATACGTTTTGCCAACACCTTCTTTGAGCCTCTTTGGAACAATCGATACGTGGATCATGTCCAGATCAGTTTCGCGGAAACCATCGGCGTGGAAACCCGGGGCACCTATTATGAGCAGGCAGGCGCCCTCAGGGACATGATGCAGAACCACGCCTTGCAGATCCTGTCACTCATTGCCATGGAGCCGCCGGTGGCCTTGGACACGGAGTCGGTGCGAGACGAAAAGGTGAAGGTGCTGCGCTCCTTAAAGATCCTTGAGGATGACGTCGTGCGCGGCCAGTATGAAGGGTATCGCCAGGAGGATCATGTTGCGCCTGATTCGCAGACGGAGACCTTTGTAGCTCTCAAGGCTACCATTGACAACTTTCGCTGGGCGGGGGTTCCGTTTTACTTGCGCACAGGAAAGCGCTTACCCCAGAAATACGTGGAGATCGTGATCAGCTTCAAGCGCTTACCAGGTGTCCTCTACTTTGAAAACGAGGATCTAGGGCCCAACGTACTGGTGATCCGCCTGCAGCCCGAAGAGGGAGTCTACCTTCAATTTAACGCGAAACGCCCTGGAACGGCAAGTATGATCCAGCCTGTTTCCATGGATTTTTGCCAAAATTGCCACAACGGACTGAACTCACCTGAAGCCTATGAACGTTTGCTCTACGATGTGATGCGCGGCGACTCCACCTTGTTTACCCGCTGGGATGAGGTCGAGCATTCCTGGCGTTTTGTGGAAAAAATCGCCCGCTGGTGGGAGGAGGGAGACCATCCCCTTCCCGTCTATGCACCCAACACATGGGGGCCGCCGGCAAGCCATGCACTCCTCCAGGCGGACGGACGGAGTTGGCTTCGATTTATGACAGGGGAGGTATAGGGGATTGAGAATCTGGGATGTATCGATGACCATTGAACCAGGCATGCCAGTGTGGAAAGGACGCGAGGCAAAACGGCCCGTCCTGACGGTTACAAGAGACTTTGCCCAGGGCCAAGGGGCCAGGGAGACCCATCTAGCCCTTGATCTGCATACGGGGACACATCTTGATGCTCCGCTGCACTTCGTTCAGGGCGGCGCAACCATGGACACGATCCCGCTATCGCGCTTGATTCGGTCCGTGAAGGTCTTCGATCTAACCGCAGTCTCCGCGGTGATAAGGGAAGAGCACCTCGCTGGACTGGCCATCAACTCCGGTGATTTTGTGCTTCTCAAGACCAGGAACTCTGTGGAAGACATCCTGGAGAAGGATTTTGTGTTTATCTCGTCTGCCGCAGCCCAGCGGTTGGTTGATCTAGGTGTGGATGGCGTTGGACTAGATGCCCTTGGCGTGGAGCGGGACCAAGGGGACCATGGAACCCACCATGCTTTGCTGGGGGCGGGTATGGTCATTATTGAAGGCTTACGCTTAGCTGAAGTCCCGGAAGGCCAGTATTTGATGATAGCTGCTCCTCTCAAGATCAGCGGTGTAGAGGCCGCTCCCGCCCGGGTCTTATTGACAGACTTATTGTAGAATTGGAGAAATAAGGAGGATTTTTATGGCAGAACACCGTTTTGCCGTCTTAGTTGATGGCGAAAACATTTCGCCGCGGTTTTTAGCACCCATTTTGGCTGAGATCAATCGTTCCGGTGAAATCATTTTAACCAGAGTATACGGGGATTGGACAGAAGCTCATATGAGAGGTTGGAAGGAGCTTTTGCAGAGTCATCCGGTAAGGCCTGTTCAGCAGTTTAGGTATGGAGACAATGCCAGCGACGGGGCCCTAATTATGGATGCTATCGAAATTGTTTCCACCAATCGTAACCCCGTTAATGCCTTTTGCATTGTATCAAGTGATAGCGATTTTTATAGCCTCGCTTTGCGCCTGCGGGAGCATGGCATGTATGTGACCGGTATCGGGCGGGAGGGAACTAAGAACATTCTTGTACGTTCCTGCAATCGGTTTATCTACTTGGAGAACCTCGGTTTTTCCACAAGTTCCGCGGTGGAAGACGCAGAAAACCAGGGATCGCCTGGTCGTGTCCCCGTGGAGGATTTGGTGCGCAGAGCCTACGAGGCCAGTGACGAGGACAGCGACGGCTGGCTTCTTTTGGCCCATCTTGGTCAGACTATCCGCAGGGATAATCCAGACTTTGATCCCCGCAGTTACAATTACACCAATCTCTTGGATATTTTGCGTTCCTACCCAGAGATGTTTGAGGTCCGGAGCAATGATAAGACGCCCCCAGTGTACTGGATGCGCCTAATCCCTGCCCATGAAGAGCCCAGCAAGCTCAAGGGTGTGATCAAGCGTTTTATGACCAATTATGGGTTTATTCGGTCAGAGAAGGGCGACTATTTCTTTACGAAGGCCAACTTAGCTGCTGAGCAGCGCAACACCCACTTCAGACCGGGAGCCCAGGTTGAATTTGTGGAAATTAAGGCCCCTAACCCCCATGGCGAGACAACTGCAGAGAAAAACGGGCGGGCTCGCAATGTGGTAGTGGTCAATTAGCAAAGGGGAGAAATGATGCGTTTTGTGCAGCTATGCGATGCGTCGCAGCCGGTGAAGGTAGCTCCCATCTGTGGCGAGACCGGGCTTGGAGTGGAGATCCAGTCCTTCTCCAATCCAGACTATCCCCTCGTGCATCCAGACAGTGTTGCGCTCCATCAAGCCCATTATGCCTCAGTGTTCCCCCGATCGTTACACGGGCCATTTGGCGATCTCAGTCCCGGCAGCTGTGACCGCCTAATTCGGGAGGTTACTCGGCAGCGCCTTGAGTTTGCCTATGACTATGCCGTAAAACTCGGTGCCGAGCACATCATCTTCCACCATGGTTATGTTCCCAACACGAACACCTACGGAGGTTGGCTGAAGCGCAGTGTCGAATTCTGGGAAGAGTTCCTCTTATCCAAGGAATCCGGCATTACCTTTTATCTAGAGAACCTCCTGGAGGTCGATGCCAAGCTCATGGGTGAGGTTCTGGCCAGCGTCAATCATCCCAATCTCAAGGCATGTCTGGACTTGGGACATGCCTTTTGCCACGGGAAAGTCCAGGTCCACCAGTGGATTGAGGAGCTGGGAGCACGCATTGGCTACGTACACTTCCATGATAATCTGGGGGACCAGGACGCACATTTGTCTTTAGGACAAGGGCGTCTGCCCCTCGATCAGATCTGCTATACCCTCGAGCAGAGGGCACCCGATGCCATCTGGGCGTTGGAAGTGGGACCCCAGAACCTTAAAGACTCTTTGTTCTGGCTGGAGACCCACGGATACCTGCCCCAAGGTGAGGGGTAGCCATGGACTTGACATTTCGCAAAGTAGATTTGGGCACCGCCTTGGAGATCATCTCTTGGGAGTACCCGCCTCCGTATCAGATCTATGGTTTTCAGGGCTCCGCACTGGCCCTGGCGGTGCTGATCGATCATCCCTATCTGGCGGCGTTGGCTCAAGGACAGCTCGTGGGTTTTTTCTGCTTTGGCCGGGCGGCTCAGGTGCGAAACAAAGGAGAGCACCTGCTCTACCAGGACGAAAGGTATTTGGATGTGGGCTTAGGTATGCATCCCAACTGGTGTGGAAAGGGCCTGGGACCGCAGTTTCTCTACGGGGGTCTCCTCTATGCAAAAGAGCGTGACTGGCTCGGGGGATTCCGGTTGACAGTGGCAGCAGACAATGTCCGGGCCCAGAAGGTCTATCTTCGTTTAGGGTTTCGAGAGGCAGGCCGGATTGTGCAAAATAGCGGCACTACACCCGACTATCTGGTAATGACCCTAGATACTCTTGGGCCAAGGCCTCCAACTTCCCCCGCTCGTTAAGGGAGGGGGTGTCCAAGACCCGATCCAGCAAGTGCCGGAGGATCTGTCCTACCACAGGGCCGGGTTCCAAGTCTAGGGCTCTCATGATGTCATGGCCGTCCAAAGCAAGATCGCCAAGGGATAAAGCCTGATCCTCCTTTAGCACCTCGTGGAATCGAGCCTCCAGGTCCTGGCCAAAGGCGACAATCCGGCGAGGGTTCTGATTCATGCCTGCCATATCGGCCTGGCGCAGTTTAATGAGCTCAAAGGCGGCCTCCTTTCCCACCAGGGCAAGAAATCTGCGGATCTCCCGGTTTGAAGAGTGGGGATGGACGGCAAACATATGGTGTCGGATCAGGGTGGTGACCGATTTAACCAGATCGTTGCTGGCACGCAATCTGCGCAGAATGATCTCGGCTGAGGCCGCACTGATCTCCGCATGGACACGTTTTCGGGTTTCCTGTTTCCCCAGGTCATGGAGGAGTGCTGCCCAGCGTAAGTGCAAAATGGGCTCACAAAAGTGAGCGGAAGCCATGGCATGGCCCAGTAAGTCGTAAGGGTGACTCTCTCCAGGCGAAACCCTGTGGCCTGCGGCCAGTTCTGGCAGAATTCTTTCCATTAAACCATGGGTAAACAGCGTTTCCAGAGCTAGATACAACTCCCGTCCCACGAGCATTTTGTTGAGCTCCCCGAACACCCGCTCTGGACTGACGTTCTCGATCAATCGGGCGAATCCTCTCAAGGGTTTCCCGGTTTTCTTTTCAATCCGAAAGCCTAAGGTGGACTGGAACCGCACAAGCCGCAGCATGCGCAGGGGGTCTTCCTGAAAACGCTCTGTCGGATCACCAACGGTGACCAGAAGCCTTCTGCGGAGATGTCTGCGTCCTTTGAAAGGATCAAGGATGTTCTGGGCCAGGGGGTCGTAGGCCAGAGCGTTAATGGTGAAGTCCCGCCGGCTCAGATCCTGTTCTAGCTCGGTTGTGAACGTAATATAATCAGGATGTCGACGGTCGCTGTAGGGGCCGTCACTGCGCATGGTCGTGATCTCCACCTGTCCATCCTCCAAGAGGACAGTGATCGTGCCAAATTCTCGTCCCGTGGGAATGGATCGGGGAAAAAGGGATTCTATCTCCTGCGGTGTCGCATCTGTGACAATGTCCCAGTCTGTGGGATCGAAGCCGAGCAGGCTATCACGGATCGCTCCACCCACCAGGTATGCTTGAAATCCATGCTCCCGCAAGACCTTACAGCCCGCCAGAGCGAAGGGGGGCACCGGGATGGCCATGGTCAATCCTCCTCTCCTGCAGATAGTTTCGCCATGATTCGGTCCTTTTCCTATAGGGCGAAGGAATGTTGCCTTGGATGGGGAATTGTATAAGAACCAGTCTTGCAGGGGGTGCTGAAGTGACGAAGCCTGTATCCATAGAATTCGGCGATCTGGTTGAAGCTCTCTTTCTGGAGCGTCCCAACCGCTTTCTCGTTGTCTGCCGGCTCCAGGAGACAGGTGAAGAAGTCCTGGCACATCTGGCTGACCCAGGCCGCCTCAAAGAACTGCTCCTCCCCGGTGCCAAGCTTTTCTTACGTTTCGCGCACCATCCCCGGCGCAAGACGAAATGGTCTGTGGTGTTGGTCCAAACACCGGATGAAACGACCTATGTGTCTTTACACGCTGCCATGGCCAACCAGCTCACGTCGGAAGCTCTCCAGGCGGGGGTGATCGCCGATCTCGCCCATTGGGACATAGAACGCCAGGAATACACCTACGGCGGCAGCCGCTGGGACTTTCTCCTGCAAAGGGACCAGGGGCTCATGCTCCTGGAAGTGAAGAGCTGTACCTTAGTTCAAGATGGAATGGCCATGTTTCCCGATGCTGTCACCGCTCGAGGCCGGCGGCATGTGCAGGAATTAACCGCCTTGGTGTCCAAAGGTAAATTTGCAGGTGCGGTGCTCTTTGTTATCCAGAGAGAGGATGCCGCAGCCTTTAGGCCCGCCGGCCACATCGATCCGGATTTTGCAGAAGCCCTAAAGAGAGCTGATCAGCATGGAGTCAAGCTCTTTGCGTATAATTGTCAAGTGCGTCCCGGAAGCATCACGTGGGGACAAGAGCTTCGTATGGAACTTTCCTAGGAGGTTGGCGAAATGGCTTCGAACATTTTTACCCAGACAAATATCGCTGTGATTTGGGATTTCGACAAAACGCTGATTCCCGGCTATATGCAGGATCCTTTGTTCCGATACTACCATGTTGACGGACGCACCTTCTGGCGTGAAGTCAACGCCCTTCCCAAATACCTCAGGCGAGAAGGGCATGAAATGGTGGCAGAAGACAGTATTTACCTAAACCACATCTTAGCCTATGTTCGGGCAGGGATTTTTAAGGGACTGAGTAACCGTTTACTGCGGGAGCTAGGAGCTGAACTGAAGTTCTATCCCGGACTGCCCGAATTCTTTCCTGCGGTGAAAGAGCACGTGGCCAAGAATCCCCACTTTAGTAAATATGATCTGAAAGTGGAACACTATATTGTTAGTACAGGTTTGCGCCAAATGATTCTGGGGAGTAAGATCGCAGAACACACCGACGGGATTTGGGCCTGCGAATTTGTAGAATGTCAGCTGCCGCCGGGCTACCTCACGCAAGGCAGGCCCGAAAGTGCAGACGAAGAAATTACGATTCGCGATATCAGCTACACCATTGACAATACCACCAAGACCCGGGCCATCTTTGAGATCAACAAGGGTGTTAACAAGATCAGTACGATTGACGTTAATACCAATATTCCCAGAGAGGATCGGCGTATTCCATTTGAGAACATGATCTATGTGGCCGATGGCCCCAGTGACGTTCCCGTTTTTTCCCTGGTGAATCAAAATGGAGGAAGGACTTTTGGTGTCTATTCCAGTGGAGCAAAGGATGAGTTTGCTCAGGTGAATGAACTGCAGAAGCAAAGGAGGATTCACTCGTTTGGGGAGGCGGATTACAGGCCCAATACCCACACCTATATGTGGATCATGAATGCGGTGGATGAGATTGGGACCGAGATCGTAAAGCACCGGGAATGGGTTCTGAAAAACAGGGTGGGTGAATCACCGCGGCACCTAGATGGACAGGGGGAGCAAGTGTGAAAAATGTTCTTGGACAGTGGGGTCCAGAGTTTGTCGAGGCCAAGTTGGCGCCTTTAGTGGATGGGGTGTGGCGATGCGAGCTCGACCGGGACATCTATATTCTCAAACGTAGGACCAACCGGACACGGGTCTGGGAAGAATATGATCTCCTGCAGTGGCTGAAAGACAGCGGTCAGCCCATTTCGCTGCTGCTTCGTACTCAAGAAGGGGTTCCCTGGGCCGAAGCCCCAGGCGGCTTCTATATACTCTACCCTTACCTGCAGGGAACACCAGGCAATGAACTAGGGGTCTTCAGCGGTGAACATGCCGGAGAAATGGGGCGAGGTCTGGCAAGATTGCACCAAGCCCTGGCCGCTTACCAAGCCAGCGATGTGTTTCCAGGATTCGACTTGTTCCACGATGTGGCCAGTTATGCCTGGAAGACGGTGCGGGGCTATTCGGGGATGAAGTTTCACCATCGCCTGCACCATCTCCAAGCGGACATCAGTGAGCAGTTGGTCAATCCCTATGAAGCCTTGCCCAGGCAATTGATCCATCGGGACTTCCATCCTGGTAATTTGATTTTTGTCCAGGGACAGCTGGGGGGCATTCTCGATTTTGATCGGGTCCGCATCGGTATCCGCCTCTTTGATCTATGTTATCTATCCACAGCGGTATTAAGCAGTGGTTTCAGTGATCCCCGCAAGAGGGAAGACTGGGTCGATTTTGTACAGGCTCTACTGGAAGCCTATGGAACAGTACAACCCCTTGAAAAAACAGAAGGGCACGCTTTCTTATACATCATCTACCTGATCCAACTACTCTTTACCGCTTACCATCTCGATAATGGTAACAGCACCCTGGCCGATTTGAACCTGGCCATGCTCTTTTGGATCTATGATCAACATGACTATCTGCGGCCGCGACTGGAGAAGTCTGCGGCTGGCCAATTCTAGGATGTGACATTGTGACCACAGCGGCTGAATTCGCGCCCTTACTCCATGACATCCTCCAGGTCCAGGCCTTACTGGGCTGTTCGTTGAGCAAGAAACGAAGAAAGGAGACACCGTGTGAAAAGGTGTCTTTGCGCCCTTTGGTGCTCAAGGGTGACGTGCATTACCAACTGACCTATCATTATGGCCGCCAGGAGTCCCACGAAAACCTGCCGCCCCAGGCAGCAGCTGAGCGCGTGTTGCAGCTCCTGGAGACCGACTTTCGCCAAGGATACTTCTTTACCCCAAAGGCTGATTGGCAGGTCTTAGTGAGCAAGAAAGGGGTTTGGAAGGTACTCAGGCACCCACCGTCCCGCGCCGCACAGGAGCTTAAAGGCGGGCATGACCGGCCTAAAAAGTATCTGCTGCAAACAGGCACTCCCTATCCTTTCCTAGTGGAGCTTGGCGTGATGAATGCAGCGGGTAAAGTCTTGGCCAAGCGCTACCACAAGTTTAGGCAACTCAACCGGTACTTGGAGATCGTCCAAGACTGTCTGCCCTATCTGGAAGAACGGCGGGGAAGGGGGCCCTTGCGGATTGTGGACTTCGGTAGCGGTAAGGCCTATCTAACCTTTGCCCTCTATCATTACCTGGTGGAGCAAGTTGGACTCGATGTGGAGCTGGTGGGACTGGATTTGAAGGAGGAGGTTGTCTCCTTCTGCAACAATGTAGCCAGAAAGCTGAATTTTGACAGCCTGCATTTTTACCACCAGGATATCCGAGATTTCCAGGCCCAGGGTCAAGTGGATATGGTGGTGTCGTTACATGCCTGTGATGTGGCTACAGATTATGCTCTGGCCCAAGCCATCGCTTGGCAGGCCCAAGTTATCTTGGCCGTCCCCTGTTGCCAGCATGAGATTTTGACGCAGCTTGATCCCAAGTTGGAGCCGGTTCTCTTAGAGCATGGCATTCTCAAGGAGCGCTTCGCTTCCTTGCTAACCGATGCCGCCCGGGCGAAACTGGTGGAGAGGGAGGGATATGCGGTGCAGGTGATGGAGTTTATTGACCTGGAGCACACTCCCAAGAACCTGTTGATCCGGGCCTTCCGCCAATTGGGGCGCCCAAGTGGCCCAGCGGACAGAGAATATGACCTGTTCAAGACGTCTTGGGGTCTTACCCCAACACTCGAAGTGCTCCTAGGGGAGCGCGGGGGTAGTGCTTGACAGTTTATGTAATTGTGCTAAAGTGAACAGAGAGACGCTAAGGGAGAGGATTGCTGATGGACACGAAGACAAATAGCCCATCCAACTTTATTCGGAATATTATTGATGAGGATTTGGCCTCAGGTAAACACAAAGCCATTGTCACTCGTTTCCCCCCCGAGCCTAACGGCTATTTGCACATTGGGCATGCCAAATCGATCTGCCTGAACTTCGGTATCGCCCGGGACTACGGCGGCACCTGCCATCTACGTTTTGATGATACTAACCCTGAGAAGGAAGAGATCGAGTATATCGAGAGCATCCAGGAGGATGTGCGCTGGCTCGGTTTTGACTGGGGTGAGCATCTTTACTTCGCCTCAGATTATTTCGAACAGCTCTACAATTTGGCGGTGGAGCTCATTAAGCAGGGTAAGGCCTATGTCTGTGAACTAAGTGCTGATCAGATTCGCCAATACCGGGGAACCCTGACCGAGCCCGGTAAGGACAGCCCTTACCGCAACCGTTCGGTGGAAGAGAATTTGGACCTGTTTGAGCGGATGCGCCGCGGAGAGTTTGAGGAAGGAAGCCATGTTCTGAGGGCCAAGATTGACATGTCGGCGGCCAATATTGTGATGCGCGATCCGACCTTGTATCGCATCCGCAAAGTATCCCATCACCGCACAGGCGATGCCTGGTGCATCTATCCCATGTATGATTTTACGCACTGCCTTTCTGACGCCATTGAATCCATCACCCATTCCATCTGCACCTTAGAATTTGAAAACAATCGAGCCCTCTATGAGTGGATCTTAGAGCAGGTCTATCCCCAGCCCCATCCACGTCAGATTGAGTTTGCTCGTTTGAACCTAAGCTACACTATGATGAGCAAGCGCAAACTGCTCGAGCTGGTGAATGAAGGGATTGTGAAGGGCTGGGATGACCCGCGCATGCCCACACTCTCTGGACTGCGCAGAAGGGGCTATACACCTGCGGCTATTCGGGACTTCGCGGATCGCATCGGTGTATCTAAGGCCAATAGCATGGTTGACTACTCCTTTTTGGAGCACTGTCTCCGGGAGGATTTGAACCAAAGCTCACCAAGGACCATGGCGGTCCTGCGGCCTTTGAAGGTTGTGATCGAGAACTACCCCGAAGGTCAGGTGGAGCAGCTTGAAGCGGTGAACAACCCACAGGATCCCAAAGCCGGCACGCGTCTGATTCCTTTTGCCCGGGAGATTTATATCGAACAAGAGGATTTCATGATGGATCCTCCCAAGAAGTTCTTCCGTCTGGCCCCAGGCCGCGAGGTACGCTTGCGCTTTGCCTACTTCATAACCTGCACCGACGTCATCTACGATGCAGAGGGAAACATTGTGGAAATTCGCGCCACCTATGATCCCGAGACCAAGGGAGGCTCAGCCCCTGATGGTCGCAAGGTCAAGTCTACCCTGCATTGGGTGGCAGCTGAACAGTCCTTGCAGGCAGAAATCCGTCTCTATGATCACCTCTTCACGACGGAGGACCCCAGTGAGGGAGATTTAGAGGACATTTTGAATCCCAACTCCCTGGAGGTTCTGGAGGGAGCCCGAGTGGAGCTGAATCTCCAGGATGTGCAGCCGGGGGATAGATTCCAATTCGAACGGATAGGGTACTTCTGCGTGGATCCAGATTCATCCCCGACTCATCTCGTCTTTAACCGGACCGTATCCTTGCGGGATACCTGGTCCAAGCTGCAGCAGAAATAGATGCGAGAAAAAAGGGTGCCTGGGGCACCCTTTTTTACGCGTATTTTGGCTTGAGGCCCTGCAGAACCTGGCGGGCGTACTCCTTGGCCCCGAACAAGGAGATGTCGCGATAGTTTCCGCATTGGATGGCGTTGCGAGCGGGAACACTCGCTGCTCCCAGAACCTTCTCCAAGGAGCGGATCAGGGCGGCGGCGATTTCGCCTTCTTCCATCTGTCCCAGGAGAATCAGGTAGAAACCTGTGCGGCAGCCCATGGGCGAAAGATCAATCACTCCAGGCAACTCTTCCCGCAGGTATCCGGCTAAAAGATGCTCGAGGGCATGGACCGTTGCAGTGGGCATAATATCCTGGTTGGGCTGGGTGAAACGGAGATCATACTTGGTGATCACATCGCCCCCTGGTGTCTGAAACACTTCGGCCTGGCGTACATGGGGGGCTTGGACTTGGGTATGGTCTAAAGAAAAACTCTCAACCTTAATTGTCGTCATAGGCTTACCTCCGCTTCGCCTGCCATCATGCGCTCAAGCTCCCGGATGAGATTTCTGACATTCCTGTTCGACGCTGGACGCGCCAGCATTTCGGCTGGAGTGAGCTCTTGGTTCCAATAGACTTGATTGGCATTGACACTGTTGTCGATGGAAGCCCCTTCCAGCGAGGCCCCAATAAAGGCGCCCTTGCTGATGGAGTAACTGTACATCACTGCATCAAGCGTGAGGTTGGTTCCAGCCTCTGCAGAGCGTCCCAAGGGACCGGCGGCCACGGAGAGGTTGCCGCCTAGGGTGATCTGACCTTCTTCCAGGCTGCGTAAACCTTCCTCGGCCGTCATCACCAGAACAAGGGAGGTTTTTTGGACGCCGATCTGCAGTCCATAGGAAATGCCCTTCAGCTGCACGAAATACGGTCCATACCAGCGTTCTTGAGAGGGGTCATACTTGAGAACAACGCCCTCACCGTAGCGTCCTCCCAGGCCCAATCCTGCTTTAAGCACCGAAGGGAAAACGGCTACACCGCGGGTGTTTTGCAGTACATAGCGGAAGTGTTCTGCATCCGGCTGCTCCGCAATCTCCTGGAGCACCTGCACCGCTTCGTCTATGAGCTCCCCAGGGGCCTTTGTTGCGCCGGCTGCAGAGCTGATGATCAGCAGCAAACCTAAGGTTACAATAGCAATCTGTTTCATCTGCTTTCCTCCTCACTGATGGTTTTCATCTTGGTTTAGGACAACCCTTTCCTGAATATACATGGGGAAAGGGAGGGGAGAAGATGCATCTGTGGCATGTGTTCGTGCTGCCAAGGCGGCTCATGGGAACGATGCTCCTGGCTGTTGCCGTCCTGATCGCATTATCCGTATATTATACCTATCCTCTTGGCATTTACACCCTGCGCTTGGTAAAGCAGGATATTCTGTATGACATTATGCTTGACCCCGGGCATGGAGGCATTGATCCAGGAGCGATTGGAGCCGGGGAGATCTACGAGAAACACTACGTTTTGGATATTGTGCTGCAGATGGCGGAAATCCTGCGCTCCCATGGACTCAAGGTGGGATTGACCAGGGAAACAGACCGCGATGTGAGCCACCTTGTGAGTGAGGGTACACGGCATCGCAGAGATCTTCTAGGTCGGTTCAAGCTCATGGACCAGGCCCAGATGGGAATGAGTGTGCACACCAACTCCACCAAGAACAAAGAAGAATCCGGAGCCATCGTCTTTTATATGAACGACCAGTATGTGGATGAAATCTACGCGCAAATCGTTCTGGAAGAACTGGAAAAGGTGCAGGTACTCAATGAACCTCGTCCCATTCCCCGCAGTACCCTCTTGCTCCTGAAGGCGAAACCGCCTGTGATCTTAGTTGAACTTGGCTTCATGTCCAACCCCACGGATCTGGCGAAGCTCGGGGATCCTGCTTTTCGCGGCAATGTGGCCCAGGCTCTCTGCAGCGGCATCCTGCGCTTTATCGATTGGCGCTATGGCGAGCAGAGCGAGTCCGGTTCACCCATCTGATCAGCAGCCTAGCAAGGATGCGGTTTAGGACGGGAACGATCTTTGTAATAAATTGTTCAAAGTCCTGGGGAGCGCTGTCATCGGCCAGGTCCGAGATGGCGCGGATGATCAAATGTGGTACCTCGTTCGCCGTGGCCACCTGCGCAATGGCGGCCCCTTCCATTTCCACGCAGAGCGCATCAGGGAAAAACTCGAGGATCTCTTCTTTCTTTTCCTTTGAACCAATAAACTGATCGCCCGTGACAATGAGTCCTTGATGGACTTTGCCTGCAGGCAGCATATCTCTAGCAGCGTGAAAAGCAACTTCCAGCAAATTGGGATCGCCCTGAAAGACACTGGTGGGCAAACGGGGAATGATCCCTCTAGGTCGGCCAAACTCCCCTAGATCGAAGTCATGCTGCATGGAACTGGTGCCAAGGACGATATCGCCTATCTGCATCTTTTTGCTGGCTCCGCCTGCGATACCGCTGTTGATGATCGCCGTCGGGCGGTACTGATCGATGATGTATTGCGTGGCCATGGCGGCGTTCACTTTGCCAATCCCGCAGCGGCAAACGACAACCGCCTGCCGGCCCAGGTTGCCGGTGGAGAGAGGTAGATTTGGCAAGGGGGTGCAGACAGGCCCTCGGTCCGTCAGGGACTCTCTCAATTCTTCTACTTCTTCGTCCATAGCTCCGATGATGGCAATCGGTTTATCCATCTGGATCACCTCGCCTCTAGTTTATCACAAAGGGCATTCTAGGGGAAGGTAACACAGATGCCATGTCGTATTCTTACATAGCTCGCAATGTTCTACGAGGAGGATCTACATGAAACAACTGGATTTCCGTTTCAATTATGCAGCACCCTTTGTGTCTCCAAGGGAGATGGATGCCTTGGCGCCGTCCGTTGCCCTGGCCCACCGGCAGCTCCATGAGGGCAGCGGCTTAGGCAGCGATTTTCTGGGCTGGCTCGATCTGCCCAGACACTATGACCGGGAGGAACTGGCCGCAGTCAAAGAGGCGGCCCAGCGCATTCAAGCGGACTCCGATGTCCTAATTGTCATTGGAATCGGAGGCTCTTACCTCGGGGCCAAGGCCGCTCTGGAGATGCTCACACACTCTTTCTACAATCTGTTAGGCAAAAAGGAGCGGCGGACTCCCCGGGTTTTCTTCGCGGGACATGCCATCAGCGGAACCTATTTACAGGACCTGATTGAGCTCATAGGGGACCAGGATTTTTCCGTGAATGTCATTTCCAAGTCGGGGACGACGACGGAGCCGGCCATTGCCTTTCGCATCTTTAAGGACCTCCTGGAAGAGAAATATGGTGTGGAGGGGGCAAAAAAGCGCATCTACGCCACAACCGATGCCAAGAGAGGTGCACTCAAAGAGATGGCCACAAGCGAAGGCTATACCACCTTCGTCATTCCAAACGATGTGGGGGGCCGCTTTTCGGTCTTAACGCCCGTGGGACTTTTGCCCATGGCTGTTTGCGGTATCGATCTGGACCAGATCATGGCCGGGGCGGCCGCGGCATGGGACTGGTACCAGAATCCTAATCTAGGGGAAAATGCTGCCTACCAGTACGCTGCGCTGCGGAACATCCTCTACCGAAAAGGAAAAAACATCGAAATACTGGTCAATTATGAACCGTCCCTGCAGTATTTTAGCGAGTGGTGGAAACAGCTTTTCGGCGAAAGTGAAGGAAAGGACCAAAAGGGCATATTCCCTGCCAGTGTCAATTTCACCACCGATCTGCACTCCCTGGGACAATTCATTCAAGATGGTTTTCGCTCCATCTTTACCACCACCCTGTGGGTGGAGCGTACCGGGAAGGACTATGTTATTCCCAGGAGTGACGGGGATGGAGACGGTTTGAACTACTTGGCTGGCAAGACTCTGGCCCAGGTCAACGAGAGCGCTTTTCAAGGTACCATCTTGGCCCATACCGATGGGGGGGTGGCCAACCTGGCGCTGGGCATCCCAGAACTTAGTCCTTTCTATTTCGGAGCCTTGGTCTATTTCTTTGAGAAGGCTTGCGCCATCAGCGGTTACCTCCTGGGAGTGAACCCCTTTGATCAGCCTGGTGTCGAGGACTACAAAACAAATATGTTTGCCCTGCTGGGCAAGGCGGGCTTTGAAGCGCGGCAGCAACAGTTAAAGGAACGATTGGAGTAGCAGGATGACTGAAAACAAGCTGTATCCATTGAAGTTTCACCCCATCTACAAGGAGAAAATCTGGGGCGGGCGGCGATTTGAGGGTCTTTTTGGCCGCTCTCTGCCCCAGGGCTTGATTGGGGAAAGCTGGGATGTGGCCGCCCATCCCCATGGCACAAATGTTGTGGCCGAGGGACCCCTCCAGGGATGGGATTTGGGGCAGCTGGTTCGCGGCTATGGCCATGACCTGGTGGACGAAGAACGATTTCCTCTCCTGCTGAAACTGATCGATGCCAATCAGGATCTCTCGGTCCAGGTTCATCCAGACGATGCCTATGTCCGCAGGCAGACCGCAGAAGCCTTCGGCAAGACGGAAATGTGGTATATTATTCATAGTGAACCCGGCGCCTGGATCATCTGGGGATTGCGCCCCGGCGTTACCAAAAAAGAGTTTTCAGCCGCTCTCCACAAGGGGGGAGCTGAGCTTTTGGCCTGCTTGAATAAGATCCAGGTGCAGCCCGGTGAGATTTATCCCATTAGCGCCGGCCTAGTTCATGCTCTGGGAGCAGGCGTGGTTGTGGCAGAAATCCAGCAGAATTCCGATACCACCTATCGAGTCTACGACTGGGATCGCCTGGACGGAGAGGGGCAAAGCCGAGAACTCCATGTAGAACAGGCACTTGATGTAATTGATTTTTCACCGGAGGCTTTGGATCGAGACTATCAGTTTGCCCGTTGTCATCAGCATTTCCAGATGGAGGTTCTCACACGGCCCCAAGGGGTGGAGCTGCATTTAAAGAGCGGGTTTCAAATTCTAACAGCCCTGGTTTCTCCGGCTGAGATTTTGTGGGCGGAGGGAACGAGTGTCTTAAGGCCGGGCGAGTCCTGCTTGCTGCCTCCTCTCTTAGGAAATTGCACTCTGCTAAGTGGTGGTGTAGTTCTACAGAGCTGCCGTAACAAACCGGCGAGTAAGGCTGGAGGGAGTGTGCGGTTATGAGAAAATGTATGTTAAGCTTGCTTGTTATCCTGCTTTTGTTAGCAGCCTATCCTGTTTTTGGTCAGGAATTGCAGGTGGTGGCGACGTTTACTATTCTGGAAGACTTCGTCAAGGCCGTTGGCGGTGAGCGGGTCGAAGTGCATGCTTTGGTGGGGCGGGGCATAGATCCCCACACCTGGGAACCTACCCCAAAAGACGCCCGCCTTGTGGCGCAGGCCGATCTTGTGGTGGCTAATGGAGCGGGCTTCGATCAGTGGCTGCTTGATTTGCTCCATAACGCTGCCGGAAGCGATACACCCATCGCTTTTGCGTCGGAGCGACTTTCGGTTTCAGCGCTTAGCCATTCCCATCACGATGAGCAAAACGGACATGGGGGAGATCCCCACTTTTGGTTAAGCGTACCGAATGCCATCTCCTATGTGCAGCAGATTACGGAGGCTCTGGTCCGCTTGTCGCCAGCTGACAGCGTGTATTTCATGGAGCGTTCCCACGCTTATATGGAAAAGCTCGCCGAACTGGATCGCTGGATGCAGGATCAGCTGGGGAAAATCCCCAAGGAAAACCGGGTCATTGTGACCTATCACAATGCCTTTAGCTATCTGGCAGAGCGCTACGACTTTGAGGTGGCAGAGTTCCTGGTCCAGAACCCCGAGGCTGAACCTTCCCCGAGAGAGCTGGCCCGTTTGGTGAATCTGTTGAAAGGCCGCGAGAAGCGAGCTCTGTTTGTGGAACCGCAGCTGAGCAGCGGTACCCGCTATATGCAAACCCTGGCCCGGGAGATTCAGGGAGAACTGTATACTCTCTACAGCGATAGTCTGACCGATTTGGTTCCCACCTACCTGGATTTGATGAAGTACAATACAGAAACTCTAGTGGAGGCTCTGAAATAATGTCCGTTGCGTCCGATTTGGCTTTAGACATCGAGAATTTGTCCGCAGGCTATCCCAACAATGTTGTGCTCCAAGATGTCTCCCTGCAGGTGAAAAGGGGCACACTTGTGGCGATTATTGGGCCCAATGGCGGTGGAAAATCCACCTTACTCAAGACCGCGGTGGGTCTTTTGCAGCCTCTTAGTTACACCGTGCTTGAGCTGCTCGGCCAAAACCCGCAGACGGCGCGCCGCAATATAGCCTACCTGCCCCAGCAGGAAGAAGTGGATTGGACCTTTCCCCTGACTGTGCTCGATGTGGTGCTCCAGGGGCGTCTGGTTCGGAAAGGACTATGGGGGCGTTACAACAGCCAAGATTTTGTTTTAAGTCGGGAGGCACTGGATTTCTTTGGGTTAGGTGAGTACGAGCGAACGCAAATTGAAGCCCTCAGTGGGGGACAGAGGCAGAGAGTTTTTCTAGCTCGGGCCCTGGTTCAAGAGGCGGACCTAATTCTCTTGGATGAGCCCGCCACTGGCCTTGACGCCAAGGCACAGCATGAAATGGCCGATCTTCTGGCCAAGTTGAG
Source organism: Bacillota bacterium (assembly GCA_012838305.1). Classification (GTDB taxonomy): domain Bacteria; phylum Bacillota; class Limnochordia; order Darwinibacteriales; family Darwinibacteriaceae; genus UBA5420. The sequence continues at coordinate 43,207 of DUPN01000100.1, forward strand.
CAAGGAAGGCAAGACCATTGTCGCGGCCACCCACGACTTGAATTGCCTGACCGAGTGTTTTGATCATGTCTTGGCCCTTAAGGGGCGTGTTTTTGCCCAGGGGACACCGGAAGAAGTGCTTACAGAGGAAAATATGGTTGAGCTCTTCGCCCGCCACTTTCCCAAGGTGGGCGCCAGTGGGGAGGTGACCCTCCATGAGCATTGATTTGATCCTGGAACCCTTCCAATATGGTTTTATGGTGCGAGCCTTTGTGGGCACTGGTTTGGTGGCGATTGTGGCCGCTGCGGTGGGTACCTTTGTCGTCTTAAAGGGAATCGCCTTTATGGGCGATGCCATTGCCCATACCTCCTTTACAGGAATTGCCTTGGCTTTGATCCTGGGCATCAGCGTCTATGTGGGTGCCCTGCTCTTTGCCCTTTTGACTGCCTTAGGGGTGATCTTCTTAACTCGGGTTTCCAAAGTCAACAACGACACTGCCCTCGCCATTTTGTTCACAGGGGTCTTTGCCCTGGGGATTGTGCTATTGGCAGGCACACCTGGATTCTCCGGGGATCTCAACAGTCTTCTGCTCGGTTCTGTGATGGCCATTCAGACTCGTGAGATTCTACTGATGGCTGCCCTGGCTTTGCTCTTGGCCATCCTTTTCGTCGTTTTCTTCGAACGCTTTGTCTTGGTTTCCTTCGATCCCGTGGGCGCCGAAGCCGCGGGCTTTCCTGTGGTTTTTGTGCAAAGCCTGCTCTTGACCATTGTGGCCGCGACCATTGTCATTTCCATTCAAGCGGTAGGCGTAGTGCTTGTTGTAGCTCTGCTGATCACCCCAGCAGCCACCGCCGGCTTACTCACCAAGCGCTTGAAGCTGCTGATCCTTTTGTCGTCCGCACTTGGCCTCTTTTCATCCTTTTGTGGTCTCTACGTCTCCTACTTCTTTGGCGCTCCCCCCGGGGCTACCGTGGTGCTTGTAGCCACGCTGGTATTTGCACTGGCCCTGGGAGTCCAAAAGCTGCGGAGAGTCTAGATGGAGGGGTACGATGTTGGATCAGCGCAATGTGCTCACCACCACGGTGAGAGATGACGAGGACGGGGTGATGGTAAAAGACATCGTCTACGGCCGCCTGGATCTCAGCCGCGGACTGCTGCGACGGATGAAAAGGGGCGGCGGGATCTACCTCAACGGCCAGCGGGACTACTTGACTCGCAGGGTCAAGCCGGGCGATATTATCCAGATCGTTTTTTTTGACGAAAAGACCCGTATGGAACCGCAGAAAATTCCCCTGGACATCATCTACGAAGATGACTATTTGTTGATTGTGAATAAAGCCGCAGGAATGGCTGCCCATCCCGCTGGGGCCTACCAAGAAGGAACTTTGGCCAATGCCCTAGCTTATTATTGGGAAGAGATCGGTCTGGCCACCAAGGTACGCCTGGTGCACCGGATCGACAGGGATACTTCCGGTCTGATCCTGGTAGCCAAAGAACCTTATACGCTGCAGAGGCTGCTGCGGCAGCTCAGCCGCGGTGAGTTAGTCCGGGAGTATCTTGCCATTGTCCAAGGGGTGGTAGTGCCCTCTCAGGGAGAACTGTCCATGGCCATCGGCCGATCGATGGACCATGGTGTCAAACGGGCGGTGCAGGAAGGAGGTAAAGCGGCCAGGACCAGTTACAGAGTGCTCAGCACAAGCCCCCAAGCCAGCTTGCTGAGGGCCCGCCTGGAAAGCGGCCGCACCCACCAGATTCGGGTGCACTTTGCCAACATTGGTCACCCCGTGCTCGGGGACCCTCTTTATCATCAAGCTCGGCCAGGAATCCCCGGCCAGGCACTGCATGCTTGGCGTTTGCAGTTTACCCATCCACGAACGAAGCAGACACATGAAGTACGTTGTCCTGTACCAGTAGACGTGCTAAATTTATGGAAAGAATGCCGGAAGGAGCAGTAATGCATGCTTGAAGTAACGGGAAAAATGGTTTGGAAGGGGGCCAAGGCTGGACTGGATACAACCTGGGAATTAGCCAAGGTGGTGGTACCTACCGCCATCGTTGTGGCAATTTTTCGAGCTAGCGGCCTTTTAGATACCATCACCGCCTTGTTCGCTCCCTACATGGGCTTCTTTGGCCTCTCCGGTCAAACGGCCATCGTCCTTTTCAGCGGATATTTTATCAATCTCTATGCGGCGGCCGGCAGCATCCTTGCCCTCAGCCTGCCTGTTCAGGAAATCGCCATCACCTCTGTCATGCTTGGATTATGCCATTCCCTCTTGGTGGAGTTGCCTGTGAGCCAGAAAGCCGGCAGCCCCCTTGGTTACATCTTTCTAATCCGCCTCGGCTGCTCTTTGGCCATGGGCTGGCTGTTGGGAGTGGTTTTGCCATGAGTGTACTTTGGGAAGGTTTGCTGCAGGGGATGCGAGGTGTCGGTACCATCGCTCTGGTGGTGATCCCACTGATGATTACCTTGGAAATCGCAGAGAGCAATGGTTGGCTGCAGAAGCTAAACCGGGTAGTATCGAAGCCCTTTAGGACCATAGGTCTCAGTGAGGAAGGGGCATTTCCTGTGGTTGTGGCCATGGTTTTCGGTCTCACCTTTGGATCGGGTGTCATCATCAACCATGTTCGCCGCGGCCAAGTAAGCCGCAAAGAAGCGCGGGTCACAGGGACCTTTATGGCCTTGGCCCACGCCTTAATTGAAGATACCCTAATTTTCTGGGCTCTCGGTGCGCCTTTCCTGCTGCTTTTGGCACCGCGACTGCTGGTGGCCTATGCGATGGCCTACATCGTGCATAAGCTAACGCCCGCTGAGTCCTAACCCACAGGGACAACCTCCAGGCGGTCGATGACCCAATGATTCTGACCAGGGGATAACTCCAGGTTCAAAAGGAGCTTTGTACGTTCTGCGTGAGGTACAAAGACGGTGATGGCAAAGGGCTCTAAGACAGCATACTCAACCGTCCAGGGTACCACAGGGTTCAGGCTCAGCAAAAATTGGAGGACATCCCCCTGGCCCTGGGCGATGCTAGGGTTAAGTAAGGAGAGGAGCCTGTCTTCGTTGGCGGCCTGCACCGCCAAGCGCATCGCACCGACAAACTCTTCCACAGAGTGCAGCACTTCCCTGGGAAGGTCTGGCCCTTGGGGGGTCAGGGCGAAGGATACGAGCTCCAGACGGTCGCCCCGCTCCTGCCAGAGCACGGACGCCTGATAGCGGAAACCTCTGTCTGTGGAAAACAAGATCGTATGCTCATCCTGGGCTGAACTCGTGACCCTTCCATAGGAGCTGGGCAGGCTGGCCAGGTATTGCCCCAATCCGGCCTGGCGCAGAGGGTGGCTCAGCAGAGCCTCGATTTCCCCCACATTTCTCTGATTGATGGAGTTGGTCAGCCTGGTTACCTGCATCTGCATCCTGGACGCTCCTGCCCGCGTAGGTGGATCAACGAGCGGGGGCGTTTCTGTCAGGGGCTGATCGGCCGCTGCAAGGGCAGTACTCCTCACGGTGAGCGCTGGATAGAAGGGGGGCTCGCTCTGCCAGGAGACCAGGCTCCAATCGTCCGGCAATGTGAAATGAATCTGGGGGCTTTCAATGGCAAAAGAGAACTCTGGAAACCAGAGACTGTCCCGATCCAACAAAACCTCGCTGTTTCTTGGGCTCAAGAACCCTTCGTAGGAGAGATTTAAGGTCTGCCGCCGGACTTGCTGCAGTGACAAGGTGACCACTGTGCCATGTGCGCTCCGCTGGATATTGTACTCGCGCAGTTCGTCGGCCCACAACTCCGTAATCTGGGCTGAGGGGAAGAGCAAAAAGGATGGCGCCGCACTTCCTGGTTCCATGGTGACTTCAAGCTGAACCCGGAGGAAACCGCTCTCCGGCAGGAAGAAGACCTCCGCTTGGGCCAGGGCCGATGTGCTCCATAAAAGAAGTAACAACAGACAGTAGACGCTTTTTCTCATTGATCCCTCTCCTCGATTTCCCTGATCTGGCGACGCATGGTGCGGTGGGGGATACCGCCGTCTAGAAACACGGCTCCTTCTGCCTTGAAACCTAGCTTCACATAGAAATCCAAGGCCTGAAGCTGAGCGGCTAACACGAATTCGTTACGACCCGCGGCCGCCCCTGCGGCCATGAGAGCCTGAAGCAGCCCGCGGCCGAAACCCCGACCCCGAAACTCGGGCAGAATGGCCAAACGTCCTATCAGGCCCACCCCGTCTTGAAGCACCAAACGACCCGTACCAACCAAGCGGCCGTCCAGAAAGCCGCCAAAGTGACGAGCGGTTAAGTCCAGACTATCGTGCTCCTCTTCCAGGGGCACCTTTTGTTCCTCCACAAAAACCTGAATACGGATCCTCATAGCGGCAGAAAGTTCCTGCTGCTGCAACTCACGATAGACGGCTGGCACGGACAAACCTCCCAAAATGTTCCTATGGTATGTTTTGTCTTTTTTCTTGAAATCCCTGCCAAGGGTTGCTATAATTAGCGTGTGCACAGTTTGTGCTCACAAATTTGGGGAGGTCAAGGATGCATCCATACATAGAATTTGTCAACCCTCATTTAGGCAAATTATTGACCGAAATTGGCCTGGACAAACGTTTTGTGCGTGGGAGTGGGGCTTACCTATATGACGATGAACAGCAAGAGTACCTTGACTGTATTGCAGCCTACGGTGCCTTGCCCTTTGGTTATAATCCCCCCGAAATCTGGCAGGTACTCCATAATCTAGAATCTAACCAAGAGCCAAGTTTTATACAACCCTCCTTGCTGGAAGCCGCCGGGGACTTAGCTGCGGGACTGATTGCAGCGGCACCCCCGGGTTTGAAGCAAGTGACATTCGCCAACAGCGGTGCTGAAGCTGTGGAAGCCGCCTTTAAGCTTTGCCGGGCCAAAAGTGGCAAGATGACAATTCTGTCCACGACAAACAGTTTTCATGGTAAGACCCTGGGCGCTCTGTCCGCAACGGGAAATCCTGACTACCAAAGAGTATTTGGAGCCCCGGTGGCGGGTTTTCAGCATGTGCCCTATGGGGATATCCCAGCTCTAGAGGCTTATTTAGAGGAATATGCCCAGGATACAGCGGCCTTTATCGTGGAGCCTATTCAAGGCGAGGGTGGTATTATCGAAGCTCCCCGGGGCTATCTTGGCGAGGTACAAAAGCTTTGTGCCAAGCACGGCGTATTGACAATATTCGACGAGATCCAGACAGGGTTGGGGAGAACAGGTGCCATGTTCGCCTGTGAACGGGAAGAGGTCACCCCCGACTGTTTAGTCGTGGCCAAGGCCCTCGGGGGCGGACTCATCCCCATTGGCGCTGTGCTGTGTAAAGAAGATGTCTACAGTGAGGACTTTGGCCTCAAACATTCTTCCACCTTTGCCGGCAACGCCCTTGGCTGCCGAGTTGGTCTGGCCGTTTTGGATCGCTTGACCCAAGATGACCACATGCTCCTCCGGGAAATCCGCCGCAAGGGCCGCAAGCTCAAGGCTGCTCTCGTGGCGGTGGCGGATCGCTATCCCCACATCGTCCAAGGGGTGCGGGGAGAGGGATTGATGCTCGGTCTGGAGTTTGTCCATTGCAGAGAGCCGTTCCCCCATAGCCTCTTGGGGGTCATGGCTGAGCTTGAACTCTTAACGCCCATGGTGGCATCCTATTTATTGAATGTGGAGAGAGTACGAGTGGCTCCAACGCTTAACGGTGCTAGCGTAATCCGGATTGAGCCGCCCTTGATCATCACGGATGCCCAGATTGATCGCGTGATTGAGGCCGTGGAAAACACCGTGGCCATGTTGGCCCAACGAAACACCGCCGCCTTCCTGGGGCACTTGGTGGGCTATGGCTTTTCTCTGAACCAAGCTACTCCCAAGGCAGAAGAGGTGGTCAAGGTTGAGCCCCGGCCTGAAGATGGACGTTTTGCTTTTTTGGTGCATCCGGTGGACCTGCACAACTATACGGAGTTTGATGCCAGCTTAGGCAGTCTAAGCCCTGAACAGCTCGCCGATCTCAGTTCCCGGTGGAATGACATGGTAGAGCCCTTTGTAGTCAGCAGCTCCAGGATCGTGGACCATCTGGGGCAAAGTGCCTATGGTGATTTTATCTGTGTTCCCAAAACAGCCCAGCAGCTCTTGGCCGACCCCGAGGGGGCTTTGCAGGAAATCGCATCCGCGGTGCAGTTAGCCGCTGAGAGGGGTGCCAAAATTGTTGGCTTAGGAGCCTATACCTCCGTTGTGACCATGGGCGGCCGGCAGCTTTTGCCTCATACCAAGGTGGCCCTGACGACGGGAAACAGTTATACTGTCGTCTCGGGTGTGGAAGCTCTGCTAGAAGCTGCCAAACGCCTAGAGATCGATGTGCACTGTGCAACCGGCGTCGTGGTTGGCGCGGGGGGAGCTATCGGCAAGGCCCTGGCACTGCTTCTATCCGAACAGGTCCAGAAGCTGATTCTGGTGGGAAATCCGGCACGTCCAAAAAAGAGTGAGTACCGCATGCTCAAGGTAGTGGCGGAGATCATTGGCCATCTTAAGGAGATGGGCGAGGCTGGCCATTCCTTCGCAGAAGATAGCCTAGGAGCCTGGGTGCAGAGCTTAAGGGGTATTCCATCAAGTGCAGATTCCCTAACGAAATGGGTCGACTATGTGCAAGAGCTTCTGAACAAACCCTCGCCTGTGAGGATTACTATTAGCCGTGAAGATGCAGTACCCAAGGCCGACCTATTGATGGTCGCAACCAGCAGCTTGGAAGCCTTAATCACGCCGGAACTTCTGAAACGGGGGGCCGTTGTGTGTGATCTGTCCCGACCTAGCAATGTGAGTGAAGCGGTCCTTAGGGAACGTCCTGACGTCCTGGTCATCGACGGCGGGATTGTCGCCATGCCGAACTCCCCCGATTTGGGATGGAACTTCGGTTTTGAAAAGGGAACAGGATTCGCCTGCATGTCGGAGACGATCATGCTGGCCTTGGAGAAACGTTATGAGCATACGAGCTTGGGGGCGGATCTGAATGTGAAACAGCTGGCGCTGTTCCGGGACCTAGCAGCGCAGCAAGGTTTTACCCTGGCCGGGTTCCGGAATCTGGATCGGCCGCTCGATCCCGCTCTGTGGGAACGTGTGCGAGCATTCAGGCTCACGTCCAGCGCCTAAGACATGATTCGAAAGACCGGGAGAATTCTCCCGGTTTTACATATTATAGCTTGGAGAGAACCGATGACAGGATTTCGGCCAAGGATCAAGAACAGATAGGAATGGAGTCGAGGAAAGAATGGGGATGAAAAGTATGGACGAACTAGCTCTCCACGGTGGACAGCCGGTACGCACGAAGCCGTGGGTTTCGAAATACTTGGGTAGTGAAGAGGTGGGGGCCGAGGAAAAGGATCGGGTTTTACAGGTCTTAAACAAGAAACGTATCTTCCGTTACCTGCCTGCGGCGATAGAAACCTCGGAATGCAGCGCTTTGGAAGAAGAGTACAAGGCATTTCTGGGCACCAAGTACGCCTTAGGCGTCAATTCGGGCACATCGGCCTTGATCTGTGCGCTGGTGGCGGCAGGTGTGGGCCCTGGAGATGAGGTGCTTCTTCCCGCCTACACTTGGGTGGGCAGCGCCGCCGCGATCACCCTGGTGGGGGCAGTACCTGTTCTCTGCGAGATTGATTCCAGTCTGACCTTGGATCCAAACGACATGGCCAAAAAAGTTACTGCCCACACCAAAGCGGTCTTGGTCGTTCATATGCGGGGAATCTCGGCGGATATGGATGCTATTATCGCCGTGGCCCAAGAGCGGGGGATCAGGGTGATTGAGGATGTGGCCCAAGCCAATGGCGGAACCTATCGGGGGCGGATGCTCGGGTCCATCGGTGATCTCGGCTGCTTTAGTCTGCAACAGTCAAAAGTGATTACAGCAGGCGAAGGAGGCATGCTGGTCACGCAGGGCGAAGAGCTGTGGCAGCGCGCTGTTTTGTATCATGATGGCGCCGGGTATCAATTTCGCTTTACTGAAAGGAAAATTCCAGCCTTTCCTGGGCAAAACTATCGTTTAACCGAATTGCAGGCAGCCCTCTGCTTAGGGCAGCTGGGGAAGCTGCCGGCTATCTTGGAGAGGACTAAGGCGAACAAACAGCAGCTGGTCCATGCTTTACGCCAGGTATCGGGTATTGAGCTCTCCCCGGTTTTCGGCACCGAGCGTGATCTGGGTGTAAGCTTGATTTTCTACGTCAAGGACGGTACAAGCGCCCATTGGGTGTCCCGGGCCCTAACGGCAGAGGGCATCCCCGCCTTTCATGTCTATGATCCGCAGGAGAAGGATCAACACATCTACACTAACTGGGAATTCCTTGTGGGGAAGCGTGATCCCTGGGGAGGCAGTTATCCTTGGAGTCTGCATCCCGCACGGGAGATGGACTATTCCCAGGATAGCTGCCCACGCTCTCTGGGCCTTCTGAACAGGGCGGTACAAATTCATTTGAATCATTTGGCCACAGAGGAAGATCGGAAGGATATTCTTGCTGCGATCCGCAAGGTCACAGCCCACTTGGGCTCACGGCGATGAGGAGGATGGATGTGAAGTTCACCAAGTACCATGGGTTAGGTAACGACTTTATTCTTGTCCAGGACCTTGGAGGAATCCTCGTACCTCGAGGAGAAATGCTTGCTCAGGCCCTTTGTCATCGCCAGTTTGGCATTGGAGCTGACGGCTTGGTTTTGATCACAAAAGAGTCCGATTGGTACAAGATGCGGATCTTCAATGCTGATGGCAGCGAGCCGGAAATGTGCGGCAATGCCATTCGATGCGTGGCAGACTATCTGCTGCAAGAGGGTCTGGCCCAAGGACCTTTGATCCCCATTGATACCTTAAGCGGGTTGAAAGAAGTACGCCGTGCGGGTGATCTGTATCTCGTGGACATGGGAGAACCGGACTTTTCCTTCATGCGGGGACAATCGGTGGAGATTGCCCTTTTGGGCGTGACCTGGACCGTATACCCTGTATCCATGGGCAATCCCCATGGCGTTGTCTTTGTGGATGACCTGGATGAAATCGACCTTATGTTTTGGGGACCACGTCTCGAATCAGCCCCGGTCTGGCCCCATGGAGCCAACATCGAGTTTACGCAAGTACTAGATGCAGACAGCCTGCAGGTACGTGTTTGGGAAAGGGGAGCAGGACCCACTTTGGCCTGCGGGACAGGGGCTTGTGCTGCGGCTGCGGTCGCGGCGAAACAGGGCTTGACCCGGGATCTCAAAACGGGGGCCACTACAGTATCTCTGCCCGGGGGGGATCTCACCATCCAAGGGGGAGAAGAAAACAGGGTCTCCATGCTGGGACCGGCAGAAAGAGTCTTTGAAGGACAAATTGACATTTCGAGGTTAGAGAGGGAGAGAAAGCTATGATCGTTATGGCACACCGCGGATATTCAAGTAAGGCACCGGAAAACACGATGCCCGCCTTTGAGCTGGCCCTAGAGGTTGGTTCCGGCGGCATCGAATTGGATGTTCATCTGAGCAAGGATGGAGAGATTGTCGTCATCCATGATAGTACCCTCAACCGAACAACCAATGGCAGCGGCCCTGTGAGCGAGCTGACCATGGCCGAACTCCGGGAGCTGGACGCAGGGTCTTGGTTCTCACCGGAATTTAAGGGAGAAAAGTTGCTCACGCTGGGCCAGGTCTTGGAACTGATTAAGAATCATGATATCTTACTCAATGTGGAGACAAAGATGGCCCTTGGATTTGAGCAGCTTAACGAAAAAGTGGCTGCCCTTCTCGACGAGTATGCGCTCTGGGAGAGGACGATTATTTCCTCCTTCAACCACTACGCTTTGCTCCATTTTAAACAAATTCGATCGCAGGCCCGCACCGGTATTCTCTATAATTGCGGGATGGTCAATCCCTGGATCTATGCTCAGAGTATTGGTGCCTCAGCCCTCCATCCCAATCACCTAACGATTATTCCCGAACTTGTGGCAGAGGCTCAGCAAAACGGAATGATGGTCAATGTGTGGACGGTGGATGCATCGGCTGATATTGAGCGCGTCAAAATGGCCGGGGTGGACAGCATCATTACCAATAATCCTGAACGAGTGCAGAGTTTGCTTTAGGAGGTAGGGAGGGGAAGGGTTTGACGATTCCAAGGACATTCACAAGCAGGCAGCCTATGTCCGGGGTGAAGTCCAATGGTGGCCCAATTTGATCAAGCACAGGCGCTGGAACGCTCTGAGCCTGATCTCACGAAATAAGCCCATTACTGTAGGAAGGATATTCCATCCCACAAAAAAAGCCGTCAGCAAGACGGCCTTTTTTGTATCTTTCTAGTTTAGCATATTCCGGTGAGATCCACTTTGGCTAGGGCAACGACCAGATCTACACAGGCCTGCACATCGCGGATATCCACCATCTCCGAAGGAGAGTGTACATAGCGGGTTGGAATGGATATGGCTCCCGAAGGGACTCCTGCCTTAGTTAGGTGAATGGCCCCCGCATCGGTACCGCCCCGCTCCAAGACTTCCATCTGATAGGGGATAGAGTTCTCTTCGGCCAGCTGCACCAAGAGATCCTTCACCTTCGGATGAACAACGAGGGAGGAGTCTTTAACCTTAATGGCCGCACCTTTGCCCAGGGCCACCTCCATGCGCATCGCTTCCGGCATATCACCGGTTAAGGTCACATCCAGGGCAATACCCAAATCGGGATCGATGCCATAGGCTGCCGTTCTGGCGCCGCGTAAGCCCACTTCCTCCTGGGCTGTAAACACGAAGTACAAAGTGTTTTTGGGATTTTGGATTTTCTTCAGGGCCTCGATTAAGACTACGCACCCGATGCGATCATCCATGGCCTTGGCTATCAGTCGATTCCCCAGGTCGGTAAATTCGCGGTGGAAGATCCCGAACTCCCCAAGACGGACCATCTTCTGTGCTTCCTCTTTTGTTTCCGCACCAATATCGATGTAGAGCTTATCTAAGGTGAGATCCTTCCATGCTCCTTTTTCTTGATAGATGACGCCTATCGCGCCTCCAGCAAAACGGACCCGATTGCCCACCAAGGTGGATACGCTAACGCCTCCCACATTGGCGAAACGAAGGAAGCCCTTGTCATCAATGAAGGTGACCACGAGTCCTATTTCGTCGGTGTGGGCAGCAAACATCACGTCCCGCCCCTCCTGAGAGCCTTTCTTAATGGCAATGACATTGCCCAGTACATCGGTTCTGACCTCATCGGCATAGGCTTCCACCATCTCCTTGATCAGGTCGGTTACTTCGGTTTCATAGCCGGAAGGCCCAAAGGCCTCGGTCAGTTGTTGAATTACGGTCTTCATGCGTTCTCTCCCCTTTCTTGGAGCCGTTTCAAATAGCCTTTGATCAGCTGGTATGCCCCTTCATAGTCAGTCTTGCTCAGAACCGATACGGGTGAATGGATGTAGCGGCAAGGTACGGCAATGGTTGCAACCTTGACGCCTGCTTCGGACATCTGGATTTGGCCGGCATCAGTTCCCCCAGCCGTATTCCGGCGAACCTGAACCTTGATTCCTTCGTCCTCAGCAAGGGAAAAAAGTTCCTGTACCAAGGGAGGATGGGGAATAGAGGTACGATCCATCACTGTAATCGCCGGTCCTTGACCCAGGGAGGTGGCATGTTTGTGATCATCGGTTCCTGGTACATCCGACGCGGTTGTGCCTTCCAAAACCAAGGCTATATCGGGTTTAACCTGATAGGTTGCCACGCCGGCGCCACGCAAGCCCACCTCTTCTTGGACCGTAAAGGCGGCAACCAGGGGGAAGGGATATGTGTCTTGCAGTAGACGGATGGCCAGTGCGCAACCGACCCGATCATCCAGGGCTTTCGCTTTCACCTTGCCCTCGCCGAACTCCTGGTACTTAGTGCTGAAATAAGCGCATTCACCTAGGCTGACCAGGCGTTCCGCTTCTTCCTTATTCTTGGCGCCGATATCAATCAGTAACTCTTCCATGGTGAAGGCCCGCTCTCTCTCGGGAGGCCGTTGGAGGTGGATGGGCTTGCTGCCAATTACGCCCGCTATCTTCTTGGATCCAACAACCACGCTCTTGGCCACGAGCACCCGGGGATCCACGCCGCCAATGGGGCGTACCTTCAAGAAACCGTTGCTCTCTATACCAACGATCATGAGAGCTACTTCATCCATGTGGGCCGCCAGCATGACCTTCGGTCCTGGGGCATCGGGATTTTTGATGGCGATCAGGTTTCCCAATGCATCGGTCTTAATCTCCTGTACATGGGGCTGGATTTCTGTACGGATTAACTCACGCACTTCGCCCTCTTGTCCCGGCGCACCATTTGCTTCTGTTAATCGGGCTAAAAGCATGTTAATCCCTCCACAAATTCATTGTCGACCCCAGCGATAAACATGGCCATCAAACGTCCCGTACGTTTAACGTCCTCATAGTCAAGGGTTTCGATGGGGGTGTGCATATAACGCAGCGGGATGGACAGTAGAATCGTGGGCACGCCTCCCCGGGCCACTTGTATGGCGTAGGCGTCTGTTCCTCCGGGATAGGGAGAGGGGTCCAAGGAATAGGGTATATTCCATTCTTTCGCCGTCTCAACCATTCGCTTATGGACCTTGGGATGTACATGCGGCCCAATGGCAACACCGGGGCCTTGGCCAAGCTTAATGGTGTCGCTCTCCGCCAGGCCTGGGGAGTCGCCGAAACCGACGTCAATGGCGATGCCGATATCGGGGACAATTCCATATGTACTGGTGATTGCTCCCCGCAATCCCACTTCCTCCTGGACAGTGGCTACACCGTATACATCGGCCGCATGATTCACTTGCGCCAGGAGACGAAAACACTCTAGGATAGCGGCCACACCTGCCCTGTCGTCAAAGGACTTGCCCGCCATGAGAGAGGCCTGCAGATCCACAACATCCCGCTTCAGCGTGACAAGATCCCCTACGGACACTTGTTTTTGGGCTTCCGCTTGGCTGTCAAAACCCACGTCAATAAAAAGATCCTCCATCTTCACAGCCTTGCTCTGCTCGCCAGGGGCCTGAATGTGAGGAGGCTTTGCTCCAATGACACCCGTGAGGGGGTTTTTGGAATGGACCACGACCTCTTGGGCCAGCAGCACTCGTTGGTCAAAACCGCCGATGGTGCCGAACCGCAAAAAGCCGTCCTTCTCAATTTTGGTAATAATGAGGCCAATTTCGTCCATGTGGCCGGCCAACATGATTTTGGGCTTAGGGCCTGTTCCGTGGCCCTTTTTCAGCATGATCAAGTTACCTAACTTGTCCGTTCTGCTCTCATCGGCCCAAGGGCAGCCTTCCTGAATGGATGAGGCCAAGCCGTGTTCGTAGCCGGACACACCTGAGGCTTCGCTCAGGTTTTTAAAGACTTGCTTTATTTCCACCAATTTCCCTCCTTTGGCATTTTGGTTCTATTATTTCTCGCTAATCAAAGGAAAAACCTGCATAACCTAGAATAAATGTGCAGGGAGAAGGAGGATCTGGCAACGTGGGTAACAAAGGCGTCTATGTCATATGGCTGCATCTTCCCAAGCGTATGGGCATTGCCATTGGCAAGCTTGGAACCTTTGACTTTGAACCGGGCATCTATGCCTATGCCGGGAGCGCCCAGCGCAATCTGGAACAAAGGGTGGCCAGACATAGTCATCTCGATAAGAAGCTGCACTGGCACATTGACTACCTCAGGGCCAAGGCCGAGTTTCTGGGCGCCGCCCTGTTCTATAATCAGACGAAGATTTCCGAATGCTGGCTGGCCCAGGCCTTGCTGCGCCTGCCCGGGGCTACCTTGCCCGCAGCGGGATTCGGCTCATCGGACTGCCGCTGTAGGGCTCATTTGGTCCAGGTGCCCTTGGCACTCCTCCAATCGAGGTTAGTACTTCTTAGCGATTCGATTCATGATATTGATTTGGGTGCGGCACAGACGCTCGCACTCCTCAATGCTGGAGATTAAGTCGGCGTTCTGCTTCGGGTGGAGATCGCGGATGCTTTCATCACAGAGCCTTTGTAGTTCACCGAGTCGATCCATTAACCTCCAAATGATATCACTTGGAACCATGCTGAACATCCTTTCTTATGATGGGATCATTTCTACAATTATAACACAGAGAAGAGGGAGGGTTTCCATTGCTTGCAGAGGGTTTGGCAAGAGATGTTATCCTGGCTGCTTTATCCACCGGTGGCGATTTTGCCGAGATTTTTATGGAAGATACGCGGGGTACCCAGATCCGCATGCTCAACGGTGGGGTAGAAGAAGGGGTAACCGGCCGCGACTGGGGAGTAGGTATTCGCATATTCCAAGGATTTCGCAGTGTTTACGCCTTTACCAATGACACCAGCGGAGCCAATTTGCTTAAGGTGGCAGGCGAAGCTGCGGCTGCTCTGAGCGGCGCGCCCCAGGAGGGCACCTTGCATCTTCAGCGATTGCGCCTGGAGCCGCTGCATCCCATACGCCTGGACCCCAAGACCATTGGCCACAGGGATAAGGTGGAGATGATGAAAAGGGCGCATTGGGCTGCGGCAAATTATGATCCCCAAATCACCCAAGTAGCCATTACTTATATGGATACGGATCAGAATGTGTTCATCGCTAACTCCGAGGGACTGCTCACCGAGGATCGCAGAGTTCGCACTCGGCTGGGTATCCATGCAGTTGCGTCCAAGGGCAGCGAGAAACAGTCCGCGTTTCGGGGGCCCGGTCGTCACATGGGCTTTGAGCTCTTTGATCACATCGATGTGGAGGAGATTGCGCGGGATGCGGCCCGAAGTGCAGTGACGATGGTCAATGCAGACTACGCCCCCAGCGGACGCTATCCGGTTATTATCGACAATGAATTTGGTGGTGTCATTTTCCACGAGGCCTGCGGTCATGGGCTTGAGGCCACCAGTGTGGCTAAGGGAGCTTCCGTTTTCAGCGGCAAATTGGGGCAGAAGGTCGCCAGCGAGCTTGTGACTGCGGTGGATGACGGCACCATCGCCAATGCCTGGGGTTCTCTTACCATGGATGATGAAGGAACCAGGACCAGAAGAAATGTGTTGATCGAAAAAGGTATTCTAACTGGTTACCTGATTGACAAACTTAACGCCCGCCGCATGGAAATGGAACCAACGGGGAGCAGCCGACGACAATCGTACAAGTTTGCGCCCACGTCCCGCATGACCAACACATTTATCTGTGCAGGGGAGTCCACCAAGGACGAGATCATTGCCAACACCGAATATGCCCTCTTTGCCAAACACATGGGTGGAGGTTCGGTCAATCCCGCAACCGGCGAGTTCAACTTCGCAGTGGCAGAAGGCTACATCGTACGCAATGGATCCATCGAAAAGCCGGTGCGCGGTGCCACCTTAATTGGTCAGGGTGCAGAGATTCTGCAGAGGATCGATATGGTCGCTAATAACCTAGCCACTGGACAGGGAATGTGCGGTTCCCTTAGCGGCTCGATCCCGACCGATGTGGGTCAACCCACCATTCGGGTGCAAGAGATTACTGTAGGTGGACGAAAGGGGGCTAACTAATGGATATCGGTGAGTTTAGAGAAAAGGTATTCGCGGCTGGAACCCGATCTGGCCTTGGTGAGATGGAGATCTATGTTTCCCGCTCAGAGAACTTCCGTGTGCGTGTCTTCCAAAAGGAAATTGATGACTACAGCCTTAGTGTAGAGCAAGGCGTAGGCTTTCGGGCCGATTATCGGGGCAAAGTAGGTTACGCCTATGTGGAAACCTTGGATGAAGAATCCGTCAACGTACTGGTGGAGGGTGCCAAGGCCAATGCCCAGATCATCGATTCCGATGACGAGATTCAGTTTTTCGCAGGTTCGCCGGCGTACCCCGATGTCTCGACCTATGACGAGACGCTGAATCGAGTTTCGCCCCAAGAGAAAATTGAATTTACCAAAGCGTTAGAAGCAGAAGCTTTTGCCGCCGATCCCCGTGTATCCATGGTCAACTGGGCCATGACAGGCTCCGCGCAAAGTGAAGTCCATATTGCCAATACAAAGGGGCTGGATCAACACTTTATCCGTAACGGCGCCTATAGCTTTATTTCGGCGGTGGCTCGGGAGAAAGACGCAGTGAAGACCGCAGCGCGTTTCTTCGTTGATCATGATTGGCGGAGGTTTGATGCTAAGAAACTGGCGCAGGAGGCCGTGCACGAAGCCACATCCCTTTTGGGGGCCACCAGTTTGGAATCTGGCAATTATCGCGCCTTGTTGCGCCACGATGTAGCCAACGATCTCTTAGCCACATTTTCCTCGGTGTTTTCCGCGGAAGCGGTACAGAAGGGCCTATCCCTCTTGGGTGGTAAGATGGGGCAGCAGATTGCCAGCCCTCTGGTGAACATAACAGATGACCCCCTCTTGAGCAACATGGGTGCGTCCCGACCCTTTGATGGGGAGGGGGTGGCTGCTCGCACCAAAAAAGTTGTGGAGCAGGGCCAGTTGACCACCTTTCTGCATAATCTGAAAACAGCGAAAAAGGACGGGATTGCCTCCACCGGAAACGCTTCTAGAGCTTCCTTTAAGTCGCCTGTGGGGATTTCTCCCACGAACTTCTTCATTGAATCTGGCGGGACCGAGTACGTGGATCTGGTGAAGAAACTTGGTGATGGCATCATTATCATCGATGTGCAAGGCCTCCATTCAGGTGCAAATCCCGTCTCCGGAGACTTTTCCTTGGGTGCCTACGGCTACTTGGTGGAAAAAGGGCAGATCGTTCGAGCCGTTGAACAGATTACAGTGGCAGGTAACTTCTTCAGACTGCTGGAATCGGTAGAAGAGATCGGGGCGGATCTGGAATTCGGAAGCCTGGGCCAGGGTGGGCATTTTGGCTCCCCATCGCTGCTCATTCGTGAACTGTCTATTGCAGGTATGTAGGAGGACCCAGAATGCGTTTGAACACTCGACAGGCAGCCAACCTCGGTCTTTTGACTGCGGTCTCTATCGTGCTGACCCGCGTTTTTGGATTTGTTCTCCCCATTGCGGGAGTAGGTGCCCTCCGCTTGAGTTTCGGAGAAATCCCCATCCTCTTGGCTGGGGTGCTTTTCGGCCCTGCCGGGGGGGCGCTGACGGGGCTCGCATCGGACCTAATCGGTTATATGATCAACTCCCATGGAGGAGCTTTTTTCCCTGGATTCACCTTAAGTTCTGCCCTTACCGGATGTATCCCCGGCTGGATTTTGTATCAACGGAAGGCTTCTTTCGATCTCTGGCAAGTGGGGGCCACGGTCTTACTTACGGACCTGGTTACGGGTGTCTTCCTGAACACGCTCTGGCTGACCATTCTCTACGGACAGGGTTTCTTTGTAATTCTGCCCATGCGGCTTTTGGCTCGCCTGGTGACGCTGCCCGTCTATACTGTGGTGGTGTTTTTGATTAGCCGGGCCTACCGATCGTATCGACGGGGGCTCACTTAGGGCCTTTTGCTTAGGATTGCGTTGTTTGAGCTTTTGTGCTATGATAGTCTAAATTCTGAACACATGGAGTGAGAGATCCTAATGGATATCGAACCGCCAAGACGGTGGCATACACTAAAGTTAGCACTCTTGTGGCGGAGACCTCAAGAGCCGCGCAAGAAGATCAAGATCTTCCTTCGACTAGGCGATGAGTATCTGCGTAAGGGAGAGGTTCAACTGGCCAACTATTGCTACACACTCTCCAAGAACCTGGCTGAAGAGGCGGGAACAATCCATCTCCGCAAGAAGATCGAAAATCGATTAATCTAAGAACGACCAGGAAAAGACTCTGGCCCTTGATCAGACGACCCAACTAGGATACAATAAGTTTATGAAAACTTTCACATAGGGGGATCGTCTATGCAACGATTAAAGCAATCTGCCCGGCGTTTTCAGATTCTGGCGGATCCCATTCGATTGAAGATATGTTTGCTGCTGGCCGACGGTGAGATGTGCGTTGGACAGCTGTCCGAGGTCTTGGGGCTGAACCAGCCGAAAGTGTCCTACCACTTGAAGCGGATGTACGAAGGGAATCTCATCGCCAGACGAAACGAGAACACCTGGAGTTACTATTCCCTCCGTACCGATTTGCGAACCTGGGTAAATAGGGAACTTGACAGTATGCTCAACGGCCAGAGCAGGGGGGTTGCAATTGAAGGATCTAAAGACGCTCACCGGAGCCCCATCTCTGTGGACCGCGGTGCGCTTGATATGGCAAGCAGGACTGGCCGCCATTAGGGAGAGGACAAGGGTTGAAGAACTGCAGGCTGATCGAGTCCGATTCGAGCAGGAACTCTTGGAGCTGTCTCGTTTGGTTCATGACTACGAGACGAAAATTCACAACAATGTCAGAGAGAATAAAGAGCTAACCCGGAAGAACAAGGAGCTGCAATGGGGATTTCGTGCCCTGCGCCGGGAGAACCAGTGGCTGAAGGAAGAGATTTTTAAGCTGAAGGGCAAACCATTAACTTAAACCGAGGAGTCAGGGTGCGGATAACGTGATCGACTCCTCTTTTTTTGAGAAGGACAAAGCAGGGGAGTGGAGTAGATGAATTCCAAAAAAATGGTCCTGACTGCACTGTTAATTGCTGTGGTAACTGTGACAACCATGGTTGTCAACATCCCCCTGCCTGGAGTCAAGGGTTATGTCAATATCGGCGATACCGTTGTGCTTTTAGCAGGCTTGATCTTTGGACCCACTGTGGGGGCCACTTGCGGCGCCTTGGGATCCAGCCTCGCCGACCTCTTTTTGGGCTATGCCTACTGGGCGCCATGGACTTTTGTCATTAAGGGACTAGAAGGGTTCTTGGCAGGTTGGGTTGCGCAGCGTTATCGACGGGCCACAGCGCAGGGGGCTGTTTTGGCAGCGGTGATCATGGTCTTGGGCTATTTGGGTGTAGGCATCCTCTATTACGGCCTGGGGCCTGCCCTCGCCTCGCTTCCCGGGGATTTGACCCAAGGGGCCGTCAGCGTGGCTCTGGCCTTGCTTTCGGTTCGCCCCCTCAGGAAGTATTTAAGTTTGTAGAGTGAAACAGGCACATTTCCCCAGCTGCCATCATAGAATGAAAAGCTTGAATTCCGGCAACGAGGGGGTCTAGCTTGTGTTATTTTCGCTACTTAGCGCCCTGGGTCTCTGGCTGGCCGAGGGAATCGGTTTCTTAACGGGTTTTGTCACCAGCGGGAGCGCCTTCCCCAAACCTCTTAGGCCCGAAGAGGAGAAGGAACTCTTAATGCAAAAAGAAGCAGGCGACGAAGGCGCGCGCAACATCCTCATTGAGCGGAACCTTCGCCTCGTAGCACATATTGTCAAGAAGTTCGATAACACCGGCGAAGACAGTGAAGACTTAATCTCCATCGGGGTAATCGGTTTGATTAAAGCGATCAACACCTTCAATCCGAGCAAAAACACCCGTTTGGCTACTTACGCAGCCAGGTGCATTGAGAATGAGAATTCACTGTCAAGCGGGGAGCCCAATCCGAATTTCTCCCCCCTCTTTGAGGGTGTGGATTTGCCCGTAAAGGAGTAGTTCGAAAGGCGAACCTTCGATCTGGCTCACCGCAACTTCGTTAGCGCTGACCCGAACGATTAAGTGGTGGCCGCGGAACAGGACTCTAAAGGAGTAACCATTCCACTTTGTGGGAGCAAAGGGCCTCAGTGAAAGGTGATCGTCTTCCATGCGCAGGCCGCCAAAGCCATAGACAACAGACATCCAGGTCCCTGCCATGCTCGTAATATGCAGACCGTCATCAGTATCGTTATTGTAATTATCCAGATCCAGCCGAGCAGTACGCAGATAGAGCTCGTAGGCTTTGCTTTTGTAGCCGATTTCAGCAGCCATAATCGCATAGACACAGGGTGACAACGACGATTCATGGACGGTCATAGGTTCATAAAAATCGAAGTTGCGTTTTTTTGTGTCCAAATCGTAGCG
The DNA here is from genome assembly GCA_012838305.1 of Bacillota bacterium. Classification (GTDB taxonomy): domain Bacteria; phylum Bacillota; class Limnochordia; order Darwinibacteriales; family Darwinibacteriaceae; genus UBA5420. Next base: position 63,042 of record DUPN01000100.1, read on the forward strand.
ATCGCCGAAAAAGAAGAGTCCCTGCAGTACATCGGCCTGTTTAATGAAGCACGAACGCAAAATGCGATCCCAGGACCAGTGCTGGTTGAGGGGCAGTTCGCTGCGGGGGATTGCATCCACACTCAAGAGTTCCTTATCCATAAACCCATCTTGCTGTGCAAAGACCCCCAGATCAGGCAGGAGGGGATAGTACATGTTCTGCACAATGTCTTCCCACATGTGGAGCTCCTTTGGATCCGGTCTCAAATGACCCGGAATCTTGGCCCCTAGCTCTTCTAGGACCTCCAGGGTATATTCAAGGCACCAGGAGGCGATGCGGTTGGTGTACCAGTTGTTGTTGACATTGTTCTCATACTCATTGGGGCCGGTCACGCCCAAAATCATATAGACGCCCTTTCTAGGCTGAAACGTCACCCTGCTGGCCCAGAACCGGCAAATTTCTACCAGGACGTCCAGACCGTACTGGACGAGGTAGTCCTGATCGCCAGTGTAACGGACGTAGTTGAAAATGGCGTAGGCAATGGCGCCATTGCGGTGGATTTCCTCAAAGGTAATTTCCCATTCGTTATGGCACTCTTCGCCCGTCATGGTCACCATGGGGTAGAGGGCTCCTTTCAGCCCCAGCCTGGCCGCGTTTTCCTGCGCTTTTTCCAGATGATGATACCGATACATCAGCAGATTCCTGGCAATCTGGGGGTCCCGGGTGCTCAGATAGAAGGGGAGGCAATAGGCTTCCGTATCCCAGTAGGTGCTGCCGCCATATTTCTCGCCGGTGAATCCCTTCGGTCCAATATTGAGGCGGGGATCCTCGCCCGTATAGGTCTGATGCAGATGGAAAATGTTAAAGCGGATGCCTTGCTGGGCGGCCACATCACCGGTGATTTGGATATCGCTGTCCTCCCAAACCCGGGCCCATTGCGCGGCGTGGTCCTGGAATAGTTCGCTGTAGGGCCTTTTGTGTTGCTGCAAGAGGCCAATGGCCTGATCGGATACTGTCTGGGCCGGGTGATCGCGGCTCGTGGTCACAGCAACCACTTTCTCCAAACGAAGACTGTCTCCCCTCTGCAGTACTGTGCTGATTTCCCCCTGAGCATAGCGGGGGGAGGCAGTGTACGCAGCTTGGAGGTCCGTAACTTCCTGGTCGTTCAAGTAGAGAGAAAAGGAACTGGCCGCGGCCACCACAAAACCAGACTTCTTCGTCTCCATGGTAACCAGCTGCACACCGGGTGCGCTGGATTGGTCCAGTGCCTGCCAAAAGTCCTCTCCGTAATTTGCATCTTCATTGACAATATTTCCATCCAGATAGGGGGTGAAGGTGACGGCCGCCCCCTTGTTAGTGGGATCGTCTTCCAGAGTGATCTTGTAGCTGATACAAGCCAGCTCTCGCCGGGCTTTGCTCACGAAACGCCGGGTGAGAATGGAGAACGTGCGTCCGTCGCCGTCGACTACCTCGAAGAGGCGGGTTAACTCTCCCTTGTGCATATCCAGGGTTCGACGAAACCTCGTTGGTTTCCAGTAATGGAGATCAAGGGGAGTCCCTCCCAGATGCACGTTGATGCCGATAAAATTCACGGCATTGAGCACTTTGGCAAAATACTCAGGATAGCCCACCTTCCACCAACCCACTACAGTGCGATCGGGATAGTAGACTCCGGCCATATAGGTGCCCTGCAGACTGTTACCGCTGTATGCTTCTTCGAAATTACCGCGCATGCCCATATAGCCATTGCCGAGGGACATCAAACTCTCAACCACCCGGTTTTGCTCTGGACGGAATCCATCCTCAATGACCTGCCACTCATGGGTCTCTATGAATCGTTTCAACGGTACCCCTCCTCATATAGCTGGGTCGATCATCATACTTTTCCTCTGGCAGCAATCGTTTGCACAAGAAAACAGAAAGGAGGCAGGAAACCTTAGGCAGGGAGAATTCGCAGCAGATCCTGCAGGCCAAAGGAGGCAAAACCCGTGATCACATAATGGGCCTGGGCGAGGGTGTGCTCGTCGCCTACACCGATGGCCACCATCTGGGCTCGCAGCGCCGCTTCGATCCCGGCCTGGGCATCTTCAAAGACTACCGCAGATTGGGGAGCAATGTCCAAAAGGGATGCGGAGAGTGCAAACACTTCCGGATCGGGCTTGGCTTTTGACACTAGATTCCCGTCTACGATCAAGTCGAAGTAGTCTGTCAGTTCCACTCTCTCCAGGATGGTACGGGCATTTTTGCTGGCAGAACCAAGGCTGATCTTGATACCGGCGCTTTTCAGTTCGTCCAGGAAGTCCAACACACCGGGGAGTATTTCCGAAGCGTCCATTTGGGTGATGTACTCCACATACCAGGTGTTCTTGGCCTCGGCCAGTCTTGCCTTCTCTTCGTCAGTCCTCTTTTGCCCTCCGATCTCCAGTAGTATATCCAAGGAACGCATCCGGCTCACGCCCTTGAGACGCTCATTATCCTCTTCATGAAACGCGATTCCGATGGTCTCACCCAGACGTTTCCAAGCCAAATAGTGATACTTGGCAGTGTCCACAACCACTCCGTCCAGGTCAAAAATGGCCAACTGTAAATCCATGGACAGACCTCCTCTTTGCCCCATTATATCATGATTGGATTTTTCCGGCATAGTCTTGATCAAAAAGAGGTGGTAGAAGTTGATTGCCATCTATGCCCGGGTGAGTACAGAGGAACAGGCTAAACATGGTTTTAGCATTCCAGCTCAAATTAGGGAGTGTCAGAACCTGATTGGTCACAGGCAGGCCCTGGTCTTCTCTGACCAGGGTGTTTCCGGGGAGACTCTGATCAGACCCGCCTTAGAGGAGCTGCGCCAAAGGATCGAAGTAGGCGAGATCAGTGCCGTCTACTGCCTGGATCCTGATCGTCTCTCCCGCAAACTCCTGCACCAGCTCTTACTGACGGAGGAGTGGGAGCGGAAGGGGATAGCCCTGCATTTCGTGCATGGTGACTACAAGAAGACGCCGGAGGGAAATCTCTTTTATGCACTCAGGGGAGCAATTTCCGAATTCGAGAAGGCCAAGATTACCGAGCGCATGTGCCGTGGACGCAGGGAAAAGGCACGGCAGGGCCGGGTACTTAGGGACTTTCAAATCTATGGGTATGACTTTGATAGTCAACATGAACAGCTGATAATCAATGGGAGGGAAGCGCAAACAGTGCAGCGCATCTTCCACTCTATCGCTACCGCCAAACCTGGAATGGAAAGCATATCGGCCATCGCCAGGACTCTGACCAGGGAGGGGGTACCCACCAAACGAGGGGCCAAGATCTGGCATCGCCAGGTGGTCAGGCAGATTCTCAGTAACCGTACCTACCTGGGGGAATTCTACCAGAATAAGTGGGATGCATCAGGTGCTCGGGTTCGGCTGCGTCCCCGAGCCGAGTGGATTCTGATTCCCTGCCCGCGGATCATTGATCCGCAGCTCTTTGGGGAGGTCCAGGAGGTTCTGTCAGTGAACTCGAGATCTTAATGCATCTGCGCACCACAAAGCGGGTCCGTCAGGAAATCAAACTTTACGAGCCCATTGGCTCGGACCGGGACGGCAATGAGATCAGCCTGATGGATATTCTCAGTTCCGATGAAGACGAGGTTTTAGACACCGTGGTTTTGAACATGGACCGCAGTCTCTTAAAGGACCGTTTTCACTGTTTATCCCCGCGGGAACAAACGGTATTGGAATTAAGATTCGGTCTAGGCGATCATGAAAAGCTGACCCAGCGGCAGATTGGCCGTCATCTCGGGATCTCCCGTTCCTACGTCTCCCGCATCGAAAAGAGGGCTTTGGGCAAACTACTGCATGAAATGGGACCGTCTTAACTGCCAAGTTAAGGACGTTTTTTCCAGGGCACATACAGCTGGGGCTAGATCTATGGTATAATTGGTTGAAATCAAGAAAACGGAGTTGCACTGATGAATATGCTGGTTCCAGACGTGATTTGTGAGAGTGTCTTTGCCATTGACTTTGGCCAGTTGAAAAACCGGGGGATTCGCGGCCTCTTAATTGACATTGACAACACTTTGGTCCCCTGGGGTGAGCCTCAGATGGAAGAGGCGTTTGTGGCCTGGGTTAAGAGGGCTAAGGAAGAGGGGTTCGCGCTCTGTTTGGTTTCCAATGCCATCAAAAACCGGGCCCAGAGCTTTGCCGCACTTTTGGAGATTCCCGCTGTGGGACGAGCATTGAAGCCCTTAGGGCGCGCTTTCCGCCGGGGGATGCAGGAACTGGGCCTATCTCCCAAGGAAGTAGCGGTTGTGGGCGATCAGCTCTTCACCGATGTCCTCGGCGGCAACCGCCTGGGCATTTACACAATTCTCATCAATCCCTTAAGCCGCAGTGAGCTGGGGACAACGAAATTGGTGCGCAGAATGGAATGCAGAGCGCTGGATCGCCTGGTAAAGCAGGGGAAGGTCAGCAAACAGTCGCTGCAAATCCGGCGAGGGGGCCAATAGGATGGACCAGGACTATTGTCTCGGATGTGGGGCTGCGCTGCAAAGCAGCGAACCAGGACAGTTCGGTTTTGTTCCGGAGCATCTCAGGGCCGATGGGGCCCGTCTTTGCCAGCGCTGCTTCAGGATTACCCACTATGGACAGGTGGAAGGCGGTCTTCTCTCCAAAGAGGAGTCGCTGGAGTCCATTCGCGCCGGCGTGGCTTGGTCATCCGGTGTTTGCCTTGTCCTGGACTTGCTGGACTTTGAAGCTGGACTCCCCAGGGAGCTCCTTGCTTTGCTGCGGGGGAAGAAGATGATCGTGGCCATCAACAAGGTGGATCTAGTTCCCGAGCAAACACCCTTGGACGAAGTCGGTCGATGGGTGGAGGAGCGCCTGAGGCAATATGGGCTGCCTCCGATGCAGACAGCCTTAATTAGTGCAGTTACGGGCCATGGGTTCCCGCATCTGGCCGATCTCTTGGGTGAACTGGGCCGCAAGATCATGTTTGTGGGCATCACCAATGTGGGCAAGTCCAGCGTATTGCGGCGCTTGCTGCACATGCGAATCAGCGGTGGGAAAAGGAGTAAGATCCAGCCCACCATCTCACCCTATCCAGGTACTACAGTCAATGTATCCCGCTGGCACTGTCCAGGCGGTTTAGTCTTGGCCGATTCTCCAGGTTATGTCCCCCAAGGCCGTATCAGCGATCTGGTCAGTCTAGAGTGGGCACGGAAGATCATCCCCCATAAGAAGCTCAGTTCCCATCTGTATCCCTTGCAGGCTGGTGATATTGTCTTTGTCCAAGCTCTCTGTGGGGTGGAATGTCTCTCCAGCCAGGGCCAGGGGCTGGTGTTGGGATTTACGGGCTCAGGGGTAAAGTGGCAGAAGTCGTCCAGTCGGCATTTAGACAAATGGCTGGGAAAGACCAGTGATCAGGCCCTGATCACCCACTGGGAGGAGCATCTGATCCGGCTTGAACCAGGCGAAGATCTGACCGTAAACGGACTTGGCTGGGTCTCGGCCCGCAAAGCCCGCTACGAACTGCGGCTGCATGTCCCAGGGGGAGTGCACTTTGGTGTGCGTCCTAATTTGATTGGTCCCAAGCGCAGGAAAAACTAAAATTCCAGCGAAATTTGGCATAAAGCTCGTCCTCCTTGCACATACTATTACTATCAGGGATCAAGGAGGATGACAGATGGTATCGTTTGTTTACGAGACGGCTGTGCACTGCCAGTCCAGTGACGAGCTTCTTGTGGAGATTCAACAGACCGTCCGGCAGCTGAGAGACTCCCATCCAGAGCTCGAGCAATGCACCTTAGCCGATGTATCTCTCAGAAAAAGGAAAGAGGCGGTCGACGTCACACTTTTCTTTCACCCCAGTGGGGCGGTGCAACCCCATTAGGGGTTTTTCTTTTGCCGAGCAAGATGTTAGCAGGAGTTTCCATTGAATACATAGAAAAAGTGAACAGTATGCAAGGAGGAGGTTGATTATGGAGCGAATAACCCGAATTCGAGAGCGTCTTGACGGGGAAGGGGCCGACGTGTTCCTGGTCTCCAATCCAGTGAACAGACGTTATTTGACTGGCTTCACCGGTTCGGCGGGATTGGTCTGGATCTCCAGCACCAGACAGGCTATTCTCACGGACTTTCGCTACTTTGAACAGGTGAAAACGCAATGCCCCGACTGGGAATTGGTGCGGATTGAGAACTACACCGATGCCCTCCAAGCCTTAATCGAAGAGGAACATGTTCAATCAATCGCTTTTGAGAAAGACCATGTGACAGTGGAGCAGATCGAAGGCTGGCAGGAAAAGCTCTCGGTACAATTCAGGGGAATCAGCGGCTGGGTGCAAGAATTGCGCATGATCAAGACAGAAGAGGAGATTGCTAACATTAGGAAGGCTGCCCAGATCGCAGATGAGGCCTTCGCTCAGCTTTTGCCCACCCTCCGTTCAGGCCTAACAGAAATCGAAGCAGCCCTGGAACTCGAGTTTTTGATGCGCAAGGCTGGGGCCTCCGGTCTGTCCTTTGATCCCATCGTGGCTTCAGGACCCCAAAGCGCTCTGCCCCACGCTAGACCAGGGGAGCGCGTCCTGAGCGTAGGTGACTTTGTGGTCTTCGACTTCGGCGCCATAGTAAACGGTTACTGCTCCGACATGACCAGAACAGTGCTCATCGGGGAACCGGAGGAAAAGCACCTGCTCATTTACGATTTAGTGCTCAAGGCACAGGTGAGCGCATTACAGGCCGTGGCACCTGGAAAAACAGGGGCTGAGATTGATGCCATTGCCCGGGATATCATTGGTGAAATGGGCTATGGTCCGTATTTTGGGCACGGCCTGGGACACAGTCTCGGTTTGGAGGTTCATGAAAACCCCCGTCTGTCCAAGACAGATCAAACGATTCTTGAGCCGGGTATGATCGTCACCGTCGAGCCAGGAGTGTACCTGCCGGGCTTCGGCGGCGTCAGAATCGAGGATCTGGTCCTAGTTACAGAGGATGGTCATGATGTGCTGACCTCTACGTTTAAAGAGCTGTATGTGGTAGAGTAAGGAGGAAGCGATGATCTCGGTAAATGATTTGCGAACAGGAGTTACAGTGGAAATCGATGGTGACATCTACAGCGTGGTGGACTTTCTCCACGTTAAGCCTGGGAAGGGAGCAGCCTTTGTCCGAACCAAACTGAAAAACATTCGCACCGGTGCAAGTGTTGAACGAACCTTTCGGGCCGGGGAGCGCATTTCCAGAGCCCATATTGAAACCAAGCAGATGCAGTACTTGTACAGCGCTGATGATGAGTATTTTTTCATGGACATGACAACCTATGATCAGATCGCTTTGCACGCGGAAGATTTAGGTGATGCCCCAAAATACCTCTTGGAGAATATGACCATCGGAATTCAGTTCTACGAGAACCAAGCTGTGGGAGTGGATTTGCCAACCACGGTGGTTTTGGAAGTAACCCACACAGAGCCGGGATTCAAAGGTGATACGGCGCAGGGGGCGACGAAGCCCGCTGTGTTGCAGACAGGTATTACAGTCCAGGTGCCCTTATTTGTGGAGCAAGGTCAGATGGTGAAGGTAGACACTAGGACAGGAGAGTATCTCTCCCGAGCCTAAGCCGACAGAAAAAACAGGGGGTGGATTTGTTGGAAACGGTACGAGAGAAGATTGCCTATTTACGCGGGATCATTGATGGCGATCCTTCCATGGAGGAGGGACGAAACAGCTTTTTGTTCACGAAGCTTCTGCAGATTTTGGAGGATCTGGCCGATGAAGTAGAGTATTTGGCTGGAGCCCAGGACGACTTGGACGATTATCTGCAGGAAGTAGATTTCGACCTGGCGTATCTAGAGGATGAGTTTTTCCAGGATGACGATGACAGGTTCGACTTCGACGACCAGGATGGCGACTGGGAGGATTCTGTGGAAGGCTCTCTGGTAGAAGTCGAGTGTCCAGAGTGCGAGGATATTGTCACATTCGACGAAGATTTCTTATTTGACCAAGGCGTACAAATTCGATGCCCCCGTTGCGATGCTGTCGTATTTGAAACGGATGATTTCGAGGATTTTGAAGAACTCTTTGACGAAGATATTGGTGAGAGCGAAGACGATGACTAGGTAGTCAATTCGTTATGAAGCCAAGAGGGTTGCCCCCAGTGGGGCAACCTTTTTTTGTGTCATACCTTGTCCCTCTTTTGCATATAGTGTGGCAAAGGGTGAGTTAACCATGGAGAAGTATCTATCTCCGACTTTGCGGGCCATTGTTCAGCAAGCTGCCTTACCTGCACTGGAAGAAATTCGGATCCGCCTGAATCGACCCCTTATGGTCAAGAACCGGCAGGGATTCCGATTCCTATCCATCCAGGGGCAGCCGACCTCGGCTGCCCACGCTTACATTGTGAACAGAGATGATCTAGAGCGCACCTTGCAGCTCGTGACAGAGAATTCTTGGTACGCCTGGGAACAGGAGATTCAAGGGGGGTATTTGACGCTTCCCGGAGGACACCGGGTAGGCCTGGGAGGAAAGGCGGTGTACGCAGCGGGGAAGCTCAAGACGATCAAACATGTTTCGTCTCTTAACTTCCGACAGGCCAGGGCAGTTGTGGGTGCAGCCGATCCAATTATAGGCAAGGTGGCCCCAAAAGACAGTCCCAGGATCCTTTCCACCCTAATTGTCTCTCCCCCCGGGTGCGGCAAAACTACATTGCTGCGGGATCTCACCCGTCAGGTGGCCAATCGGGGCTTCCAGGTGGTCGTAATCGATGAACGCTCCGAGATCGCTTCGTCCTACCGGGGTGTGCCCCAGTTGGATGTGGGCCTGCAAACCGATGTCCTGGATGGATACGATAAGGAACTCGGCGTGAACCACGCCCTGCGAGGTTTAGGCCCAGAAGTGGTGGTAACAGATGAAATCGGTCACGGCGGGGATGCCCGCATCCTGGCAGAGCTGGCCCGCAGCGGGGTCAGGGTGATCGCCACATGCCATGGAGAGTCCTGGGAACAGCTGCAAAGTAGAAGCTGGGCCCAGGGTTCGTTGGAGATGTTTGAGTTGGTGGTCTTCCTATCTCGACGCAGGGGTCCGGGCACTATCGAATCGGTTCTAACAGTAAACAGGGGTTCATAAAATAAGGAGGACAGGGGTGAGGTGGTGAAGTTTTTTGCCGTCGGCCTTATTCTTTTCTCTTGCGGAGCCATGGGAATACTTATAGCCCGCAGTTTCGCCCAGCGAGTGCACAATCTCCGCGAACTGATTCGGCTAGTTCAGATTTTGGAATCGGAGATTCAGTTTGCCCGAACAACCCTCCCTACGGTCATCAGTGCCCAGGCTCAGCAGTTTTCAGGTGAGGTGGGTGAATTCTTGCATACCCTGGATACAAAGCTCAAAGCAGGAACGGGCGAGTCCTTCTCCCTCATTTGGTGCGAGGGCCTGAGCACATTAGCGAAAAACGGCCTGCCCCCATTCGCCCTGGAGGATCTGCAAAACCTGGGGCCCGTGTTGGGCACCAGTGACGCTCGGGAGCAGAGCAAACACTTGGGCGCACTGCTCAGGCGGTTGGAGCAGGCCTTAAGCCAGGCCAGAGAGGAGTGCCAAAAACAAAGCCGTCTCTGGCTGTACTTAGGTTTTTCCGCTGGCCTGCTCATTGTCTTACTTCTGCTCTAAGGAGGGAACATGGTGACCGATTTATCTCCCATTTACCGCATCGCCGGCCTGGGCATTTTGGTGGCGGTACTCAACATTTTCCTCGTGCAGGCTGACCGCAAGGAACAGGCCCAAATGCTGAGCCTGGCCGGAGTGATCATTGTCTTGCTCTGGCTGGTCCAGATGGTGGCACAGCTTTTCTCCGATGTGGAAGCGGTTTTTAGGTGGTGATGGACTGTGCTCTGGCTTCCCATGGTGATTGGACTTGGCGTGGTGCTCACCGTCTTCCAGGCCCAGCTTCGAGAAGAACAGCCGAGTTGGGCTGTCTTGGTGGGTACTGCTTTTGTGGCCTTGATCTTCTTGGCCCTGCTGCCCCAGTTTAACAGTCTATTCCAAGCCGTCACGGCCTTGGCCAGGGAAGCCCAAGTGAGCTCACTCTATCTCAATCCTGTGCTAAAAACAATTGGTGTGGCTTATCTAACCTCATTTGGGGCCCAGATCAGCCGAGAAGCTGGCGAAGAGGCTATTTCCGGCGTGATAGAACTGGCGGGGAAACTCGTCATTCTCCTGATCGCCTTGCCGCTCCTACAGGCAATTTTGCACACTCTCTTTGGCATACTGGGCTTTTAGGATGATGACGATGAAAAAAGCGATACAGGTCGTATGGATTCTTCTAATCGTTGTGGGCTGCGGGGCGCAGGGTCAGGCCCAAACCAGTGTGGAGGCAGGACCCTTTCAGGAGTCCATCCAAGCCCAGCTGGAAGCCTTGGATCTCGATGTGCTCCTGGGCTTTAAGGAACGTTTGGAAAGGGAATATCATGACTTTGTACCCAGCCTGAACTGGCAGGATCTGCTCCGAGGCGGTGGAGATACTCCTTCGCCAGCCGGATTTGTGGTCCTTCTGCTGCGGCACCTGCTCAGAGAACTCTATCTCAGCTTACATCTCCTGCGTCAACTGGTGGTGATCGGTATCTTAGCCGCCCTGCTGCAGAGACTGAGCAGCTCGTTTGGCATCCCGGGAGTGGTCGATGTAGCCTTTGCCGTTTGTTTTCTGGTCTTGGTTATCCTGGGTCTGCAGAGCTTTAAAATCGCCTCCAGTGTGGCCACAGAGGCAGTCGGGGAGATGGTGGGGTTTATGTATGCCCTCATACCCATGCTCTCGTCGCTCTTGGTCGCTGTGGGAGGCATCACATCTGCAACCGTTTTTCATCCTTTACTGTGGGCCCTGGTGGGAGGAATCGCAGGTCTGGTACAGCGCCTGCTCTTTCCAATGATTTTGCTGAGCACGGCTTTTTCACTGATGTCCCACTTCAGCGCGGATCTGCCCTTCCCACGCCTGGGAAACCTCCTGCGACAAGGAGTGATCACCCTACTGGCCCTGTTTTTTATCGTTTTCTCCGGTTTCATGGTGGTGCGGGGAGCGATTGCTCCTGTCACCGACGGAATATCGCTGCGTACCGCCAAGTACTTGACGAAGACCTTGATCCCCATCGCAGGCGGTATGTTCGCGGACACACTGGAGGTGGTGGTGGGCGGTTCTCTCCTGATTAAAAATGCAGTGGGCATTTTCGGCTTGGTGATGATCGTCTTCATGGTCGCGGCTCCGGTCCTGAAAGTCTTGGCCATGGTCCTGATTTACAAGATCGTCAGTGCGGTTCTGGAGCCCCTTTGTGACAGGCGGGTTGTCCAGGTCTTAGGCACGATGGAAGCATCCTTGACCCTGGTTCTAATCGCGCTCATCACCGTGGCTCTAATGCTGTTTTTGGCCATCGTGATTCTGGTTGGGATTGGCAACGTAGCCGTACTCATGAGGTGATCAGACATGTATTGGAAAGAATGGCTGCAGACACTGCTCAGTCTCGTGATCCTTGTGGGCGTAGCAGAAATGCTCCTGCCTTCTGGACGCTTGGCTAAGTTCTCCCAGCTTGTCCTGGGCCTCGCCCTCATGCTCGCAGTATTGCAGCCTCTCACTCTGCTCTTCAATGCCGACTTAAACAGCCCCGATCTGTTTGGGCCCAGTGCACTGTGGTCCGTGCCAGATTTGGAAGAACTTGCCGCAGAGATACGGCTGGCGGCGGCGTTACCTTTTTTGCGACAGGACCAAGAGGAGCGATCCCGCCAGATGGAACAGGCTCTTCTGGGTCTGGATCTGGTGGAAGATGTCCAGGTAGATATGGGTCTTGGCGCAAGCGATGCATGTATCTATGTTTCTATTCAACCGTATACCTTAGAATTGGCAGAACAGATCCAGCAAGCGCTGGGATCTATGGTCAGTGTACCGCCGAGAGAGATTTCTGTGCAGCGCCTGCAGAAGTAGTCCTAGCCTAGGAGGTGGAGCATGGGTGCGTTCTGGAACCGTTTGAACGAAAAACAGAAGAAAATCGCCAGTTGGCTGGGGGTGGGAGTGATAGTCGGTGTGGGCCTTCTGCTCTTACAGCCCCCCAACTCGAGCCCCCTTCCAGCTGTTCTCCCGGCAGCGTCATCCCAGGAGCCCCAGGCATGGGCATGGAGCCAGGAAGAGTTGGTCAAGGAGCTTGAGGCCATACTTAATAGTATGCTAGGCGGCAAAGGAGCCAAGGTATTTCTCACCATGGAGCGAGGTCACCGACTCCAGATCGCCTACGATCGGACCGAGGAAGAACGCCGCAGTGCGGAAGGGGTGACGGAAAGGCGCTGGACATCCAGCCCCGTCTTGATGCGGAACGACGCAGAGCGGAAGGAGGTGCCGCTGGTCCTGGAGGAAATCGAGCCCACAGTTCGAGGTGTGCTCGTGGTAGTGGATCAGACACCACGGGCCGAACTCCGCTTGGCCATTTCCCAGGCGGTTGCCACCGCCTTACAGGTACCCATGTATCGGATTGAGGTCTTATTCAAACAATAGGAGGGATGGTGAAGATGGCAAAGTTTTATGTCTTTAGTGGAAGAAAGGCCCTTTGGAATTTGGTGATCCTTCTTTTGGTGATTGCAGCCCTAGTCTACATGTTTCGAGTGGAAGAGGTGGTAAATTCCGGTGAGGACGTGACCACGGAGTTCGATCAAAGTCTAGCCCAGGTAGTGCTGGTGGAACCTGTCACGGTACGCACCGTTCCCACCAAGTTTAGCGAATACAAGCTGGAAAGGGAGCGTATGCGAAGCAGGCAGGTGGAACTGCTGCAGAATCTGGCCTACGACGGCCAGACCGAGGGGGAACGCAAGGCACAGGCGCAATTGGATTTGCAGGCCTTTATTCAAAAGATCGGTAGAGAAACAGAGATTGAGAATCTGTTGAAGGCCCAGGGTTATCTGGACGCACTCGTCCTTCTGGATCAGGAGGCCATCACCGTGGTCGTTCCAGTAAGCCTGATTCGAGAGGAAGCGGCGCGCATCGGAGAGATGGTTCATCGACTGACAGGAATTGGATTTGAGCGGATCACCATCGTAGATGAGACCATCGGTGCCTAGTTGTGGCCTTCAGCGTCAAAAGGGAGAACGAGCCTCAGAACTCTGGGGCTTCTCTTTTTGAAGGAGAAAGACCTAGACTAGCGAATGTAAATAGATGCTAAAGTTGAGAGAGGTGCACAAGCTATGGACTTTGAGCAGATCAAAGAGTTAATCTCGCTGGTCAATTCCACCGATATTACCAATTTCGAGATAGAGCAAAACGATTTTCGCCTGTGCATAGGCAAGGAGCGAGTAGAGATTAGGCAAGCGACCCTTCCAGTCAGTGCTGCACCCGCGCCTGAAGCGCCGGCCACAGAGGAAAGGGGCCATGGCTTTGTGGAGATTACCGCTCCCATGGTCGGCACATTCTACAGAGCGCCGGCCCCGGATGAACCCCCCTATATTCAGACAGGGGAGATGATTTCACCAGGTCAAGTTCTCTTTATCATTGAGGCTATGAAGATGATGAACGAAATTGAGGCCGAGATCAAGGGAGTTGTCAAGGAAATTCTGGTGGAAAACGGCGAACCCGTGGAATACGGGCAGCCGCTTATACTCATTGACCCCACGAACTAGGAGGTGCTATCTTGCGCAGAATACTCATTGCCAACCGGGGAGAGATAGCACTCCGGATTATTCGTGCCTGTCGTGAGCTCGATATGGAAACCATCGCCATTTATTCGGAAGCGGATCGGGAGTCTCTCCATGTGAAATGGGCCGATTTTGCGGTCTGTGTGGGTCCTGCAGCTTCGTCCAAGAGCTACTTAAATGCCCAGAATATTCTGGCCGCTGCCCTGTCCCATGGGGCCGACGGGATTCATCCCGGCTATGGTTACCTGAGCGAGAGCGCCCTCTTCGCGGAAATGTGTGAGGCCCATAACCTAATCTTCATCGGACCCACCGCAGGGAACATTGAGTTTCTTGGGGATAAGTCCCGGGCGAAAGCGACCATGCAGAAAGCGGGGGTACCCGTTGTGCCCGGCAGTGAAGGCGCCGTCTTGGACGAGGCCAGCCTTATTGCGATTGCGGAGGAGATCGGCTACCCTGTGATGATCAAAGCCAGTGCTGGAGGGGGAGGCAAGGGCATGCGTCTGGCCAGGGATCGCCGGGAGTTACTGCAAGGCTATCATACGGCGAGGGCGGAAGCTTCGGCCGCCTTCGATAATGATCAGGTGTATCTGGAGAAGTTGATCGAGGCACCTCGCCATATCGAAATCCAGCTGTTGGGGGACACTTTTGGAAATATTGTCCATTTCGGGGAAAGAGAGTGTTCCTTGCAGCGTCGCCACCAGAAACTGCTGGAGGAATGCCCCTCTGCTGTGGTCAGCGAGGCTTTGCGGGCGGAAATGGGAAGAGCCGCGGTCTTGGGGGCGAAAGCTGTAAATTACTGTAATGCGGGGACCATGGAGTTCTTGCTCGATGCCTCGGGTAACTTCTACTTCATGGAGATGAACACCCGTATCCAGGTGGAGCATCCCGTAACCGAAATGGTCTATGGGATCGATTTGATCAAAGAGCAAATCCGCATCGCCCAAGGGCAGCGTCTTGGCTATGACCAAGGGGACATTGTTCCCCGGGGGCATGCCATTGAATGCAGAATTAATGCTGAAGAGGTTCGTGCCAACTCGCGCCCCTCTCCTGGGGTGATTGAGAAACTGATCGTCCCGGGGGGATACGGCATTCGCTGGGATAGTCATGCCTATCAAGGATATTCAATTTCGCCTTTTTACGATTCCATGTTTGCGAAGCTGATCGCCTGGGGTGCGGATCGAACTGCAGCTATAGAGACCATGCAGCGAGCCCTCGATGAGCTAACGGTGGAGGGCATCCAGACCTCAATTCCTTTTCACCGGGCCATCCTCCGGGACTTGAGGTTTCGCCAAGGACGTTTTTCCACAGACTTTATCCAGCTGTGGCTGGAGGAAACCGAATTGTCGAAGCAGGAATAGTTTGGTATAATATCGCCAGGAGGTGTCGGAAGATGTCGGAAAACGAAGGTCGCCGCGAGTTAGGTGAATTGAAGATCGCCAACGATGTTGTGGGGATTATTGCAGGTTTGGCCACCGTCGAGGTACCAGGAGTGGCTGGGATGAGCGGCGGTATTGCAGGCGGTATCGCTGAGATGCTTGGACACCGCAATTTGTCGAAGGGTGTCAAGGTCGAGGTCGGAGAACACGAATGCGTCGTTGATCTTTATGTCATCATCGAATATGGCTACAGTATCCCTGAAGTGGCCGGACAGATCCAAGAGAATGTGAAACGGACGATTGAAGTGATGACAGGACTTGACGTGACGGAAGTCAATCTCCACGTCTTAGGCGTGCAGTTCCCGCAGGAGAAGAAGAGTGAAGAGGCGCCGGCTCCGGCCCCCCGGGGGAAGTAGTATGAAACTCCTCGATCGTATTCTGCTGGGGATCTGCGCTGTGGTCCTGGCCCTCTTTGCTGGGCTCTTGCTAGCAACAATGTGGGGCAGCACCTTTGTTGTCAACTGGCTTTTGTCATCGAACGTGTTGCTTGAGGGCGGCATTGCTGTGGTCATTCTAGTCCTTTTAGCCGTCTATCTGGTGATTCTGGTGACCCGATTCGATACGAAACGTTACATTGTCTATCCCAGGGAACTGGGGGAAGTGAAGATCAGCACCGAATGCGTGGAAAGCCTGATAGTGGAAGCTGCTGGACAGATTGCCGGCGTGGAGCAAGTCAAGGCTGTGTTTACCGACGTGGTGGAGCCTAAAGTGGCCCTCAAAGTCTTGGTTTACCCTGATTACAACCTCTCCCAGTTGTCTGAGGAGCTGCAGGAAAGCGTGAGGGCGTATGTGGAGAAAACCGTCGGGATTGTTATCCTGCAAATTGAGGTGTCCGTGGTGGGGATCGGCAAGAAGGCCAAAGAGGCGGACATCGGTCAGGATCATGTGGACTAGAGGGGTGTGGGTGTGGGTATGAAGGAGAAGTTCTTGGCAATACTCAGTACTCATTTTGGAAAAATCTTTGGAGCCATCATGGGCCTTGTGATCAGCTGGATCATCATCGCATTTGGCGTTCTCAAAGGATTATTTGTACTGCTATGTGTGGCCGTTGGGTTCTATCTGGGTTCCTATCTGGATTCGCCAGGGGAAGGCCGGAGCTTGATCAGCCGGTTTATGAGGTGATTTTGTTTGAGTAGACGATTGGCAAGGCAGATCGCGTTTCAAACGCTCTTTGAAATTGATTTAGCCAAGAGTGATGTAGAGTTGGCACTGCAGCGCAGGTTGGAGGGGGAGGCTTTGAGCCCCGACAACCAGGATTATGTGCAAAGGGTGGTGCGGGGTGTGAATCGGGAGATCGCCGCCCTAGACGCCCAAATTGGCGCCATTTCCAAGGCATGGGAGGTCCATCGCCTTGGTTATACGGATCGCAATATCTTGCGCCTGGCCATTTTCGAGATCGTGTTCATGGACGATATTCCGGCCGGGGTTACGGTCAACGAGGCGGTGGAGTTAGCCAAAGAGTTTGGCGACGATGAATCTCCCCGCTTCGTCAATGGGCTTTTGGGCACCGTGGTTCGGGACGGCGGTTTTCGATGAAGGTGTTTCTCGGCGTTGATACGAGCAGTTATACGACATCCCTGTGTTTGCTGGGCGAAGATGGACAGATCAAAGCTGACAAACGCAAGGTGTTGGAGGTGGCTTCTGGTTCGCGAGGTTTGCGTCAATCGGAAGCCTTGTTTTACCATATGCAAAACCTGCCATGGCTCTCCTCCCAGCTTGCTCCGTTCTTGGCAGATCATGAGCTTGTCTCCATTGGTGTGTCGGTCAAACCGCGTCCCCAGGAAGACTCTTACTTACCTGTTTTTTTAGCGGGTTCCAGTCTAGCAGAATGTCTCGCCAGTTTTCTAGGCATACCTTGTCATCCGCTCACTCACCAAGAGACCCATATTTGGGGCGGGATAGGAAGCGCTGGAGGACCCACAGCGTCGCGTTTTTTGGCCATTCATCTCTCTGGGGGAACCACTGAATTAACCTTGGTGGAACGTGAGGAGAAAAGCCCAAGGCTCAAGATCGAGCTATTGGGGGCCACCTTAGATCTGCATGCGGGGCAGCTCGTGGATCGACTGGGCGTCAAACTCGGACTGCCATTTCCCGCCGGACCCGCCCTAGAGGAGTTAGCCGGCTTGACCGCCGACACCGCTCCCGTGCCCACGTATCATCGGGACGGGATGGTGAGTTTCTCCGGTCCCCTGACTGCTTTGGAAAAGTTTGTGGGCCAAGTCCCGCCTGCAGTTTGTGCCCGATCCTGTTTTCTGAGCATTAGCCGGACCTTGGCCAAGTGGATTGGCTGGGCCGAGCAAGCGACACCCTGCCGGGAGCTCCTCCTCGTGGGAGGAGTGGCCTCCAATGGTCTGATCCGGGCGGATTTGCAGAAGAGACTGCCCACTTGGAAGCTCTATTTCGCGGCACCGGGCCTAAGCGTTGACAATGCCTACGGAGCAGCCTATTACAGTGCTCTCGTGTGGAAAGGAGATGGTGGCCCTGCATCCGCTCTCCGTGAGTGAATTAACGAACCAAATTAAAGCGGCCCTGACCCAGCCTGCGCTGCAAAGTGTGGCTGTACAGGGTGAAGTATCCAACTTCCTGCATCACCGTTCCGGGCACATGTATTTCTCCCTGAAGGATACCCACAGCCGGATCAAAGCAGTGATGTTTCGGGGACGGAACCAGCGCCTCAGCTTCACTCCCAAAAACGGAGATACCCTCATTGCCCTGGGCTCTGTGGGCGTTTACGAGCCGAATGGGGAATACCAGCTCTATGTAGATATGCTCTTTCCCCAGGGTATTGGAGATTTGCATCTGGCCTTTGAAGACCTGAAGGCCAAGCTAGAGGCGGAAGGTCTCTTTGATCCGGGGCGCAAGCGTTCGCTGCCCCTGCTTCCCCGGCGAGTGGGTGTGATCACATCTCCCTCAGGTGCAGCCCTGCGCGATATCCTTCATGTTCTCCGCAGGCGGCATCCTGGTGTGAATGTCCTTCTCTTTCCCGCACTGGTGCAGGGGGAAGAGGCGCCAGAGAGCCTGGTGCGGGCGCTATCTTTGGCCCAAAATACGGATGTCGATGTACTCATTATCGGTCGGGGAGGAGGCTCCTTTGAAGAACTGGCCGCGTTCAATGATGAGGGGCTGGCTAGAGCTATTGCCCAATCAGATATCCCGGTTGTTTCCGCCTGCGGCCACGAGACGGATTTCACTCTTGCAGATTTCGTGGCGGATTGCAGAGCTCCCACCCCTTCCGCCGCGGCCGAGCTTGTGGTTCCTCTGCGGGAGGAGTTGCTGGCTGCGGTAACATCAATGCGAAACCGCATGGTGAGCGCCTTAAGGCGTCGCATAGAATCGGAACGGCGCTATCTAGGACAATTGCAGCATAGTCCCGTATTGGCGAGGCCAGAACACATGTTCCGCCAGCGTCGGCAACGGCTGGATGAACTGTGGACAAGCCTGGGACGTTTCCAGCGCAGTGCCCTCGTCTTGAGACGGGGAAAACTCGCAGCCGCAGTGGGCAAGCTTGAATCGCTCAGTCCACTGAACACGTTGGCTAGAGGATACTCTGTTTGCCAAAATGAACGAGGGGAGATTGTACGCCAGGCGAAACAGGTTAGCCTAGGTGAGCTAGTCTATCTGACCTTACAGGAGGGATCGCTCTCCTGTCTTGTAGAGGAGAGAAAACCATGAGTGAACTGAAGTTTGAAGCAGCTCTAGCCCGTCTAGAAGAGATCGTGCGCAGCCTCGAACAGGGTGATGCCGAGCTTGATGAGGGACTGGTGCTCTTTGAAGAAGGTGTGAAACTGGCTCGATTCTGCAACGAACAGCTCGATCAAGCGGAAGCCAAGATTGAAATCATGATCGATCAAGGTTTGATCGAACCATTTGAGGTGAAGGAATCGTGAAGGATTGGATCAGCGAAGTGGAGGCCATTTTGGATCAAGCCTTGCCCTCAGCGGAGACTGTGCCTGAGCTTCTGCACGAGGCGATGCGCTATTCCACTTTAGGCGGAGGCAAACGTCTGCGAGCGCTTTTAACCATGGCTGCCTGTGTTGCTGTGGGCGGAAACAGGGAGGATACGGCCGCTCTAGTCGCGGCAGTGGAGATGGTGCACGCCTATTCCTTGATCCATGATGACCTGCCTTGTATGGATGATGATCACCTGCGCAGGGGAAAACCCACCAACCATATTGTCTATGGTGAAGCTAACGCGGTGCTGGCCGGCGATGCTCTGCTCACAGAGGCCTTTGCTGTTCTGGCCAAAATGCCGGAGACAATGGGCATTTCTGCGGAGACTACAGCCTTGGTCATCTCGGAATTGGCCCAGGGAGCCGGTTCCCGGGGCATGGTGGGGGGCCAGGTCATGGATATTGCAGGGGAAGGCCAGGATCTGGACTCCGAAACTCTGCGCACAATTCACGACCACAAAACCGGTGCACTGATTCGAGCAGCCCTGAGAGGCGGAGCCCTACTCGGCGGAGCCCATCCGGAGCAGCTAGAGCAAATCACCCGTTATGCCCAGGGTTTTGGCTTGGCCTTCCAGATTACCGATGACATCCTGGACGAGGTAGGCCAGACCGAACAGCTTGGTAAGACGACTAAGAGTGATCAGCGTTTAGGTAAACAAACCTACCCCAGACTCTATGGACTGGAGGGCGCCAAGGAAATGGCCCGCCTCTGCGTGGAGGAATGCCACAGTGCGCTCCAGGACTTCTCCCAAGACGCAGACTACCTGCGGGAGCTGGCCACCTTTATCCTCCAGCGCGACCATTAGCTTACTTGCACGCAAAGAGAAAGCTGTGTTATAATTGAATCAACCTAAAGGTGAATGGCGCAGTATTCTAGTCATCAACCTAATTCTTGAAAGCGGACCTAAAAAGCCGTTGAGGGCACATCGATGAAGTCTTTGGTGGTGGCTTCCGACGCCCAGTCGGGGGTTGCTGCTGAGGGTTAAGGTTAGAGGGCGATCTGCAAGGGCATGCAGGCGTTGACCCTCTTTCCACGGAGACCCATGACTGTGGAAACATGGAGAACGTGTTTCTACGGCTTGGGATTAAACCTGCACGCGATACGTATTCTCAGCTTGGTCGTACATCAGTGTTGGGTGCAGCGTAGCCTGTCTTGCGTGGTGATCGGGGGATAGCGGTTATGGGTAAGGTTCTCCGGCCAGAGAACACTGCCCGTCGCAGCAGCGAAACACCCTTGAAACCTTCACTGCAAAAGAGACTAGAGAATTTGGATTCGATGCCGAGGAAAACTCCTAGACTGTTTCTCTTGGAGAAGGTGGAATGGGGATTACGGTGTGGTCTAAGTGGTAATCCAGCCTCTGCTATGGTGACAAGCGAAAAGATCGGAAAGGGGAAACCGCCAGTCGCGGTGACGGGCTGGAAGATCTTTGGGAAAACCTGCTGGACCTAAGCCACAATCTTTACTCATTTCACTGCCATTCACCTTAGTGTTACAACATAGGAGTATTGCCAAGGAGCGCTCATGAGGATCCGTTGGAAGAAAGTACTTACATTAACGCTAACCACATTTTTGGTGTCCTTAGCTTTTAATCTGGGTAGTAACAGCGTATTGTCGTTTGTGCCATTGACATTAAGCTTAGTGTTACTACTTTTTATTATCCTTTTGGGCGTGGTCTTCGATATTGTGGGAGTAGCGGCCACTGCGGGCGAAGAGGCCCCTTTTCATGCCATGGCATCCAACCGTTTACGCGGTGCCAAACAAGCAATCTGGCTGGTTCGTAATGCTGACTCTGTCTCCACCTTCTGCAATGATCTCATCGGAGATGTGGCCGGGACTCTAAGCGGAGCGGTGGGTGTAGCCATTGTGCTCAATTTGGATCGTCTCTCGGCAGGACTTGGAGGGACGCTGGCCAATACATTTGTCGTGGCATTAATTGCTGCTCTAACCGTAGGAGGAAAATCACTGGGAAAAAACTTTGCCATCTCCAAGTCGACAACCATTCTGACCATCGCAGGACGCCTGCTTTATTCACTGGGACGAATCGGAATTCGCTTTGATGCAAAGACGGCAAAAACAAGAAGAGGTAAGAACAATGGGTAGTAAGGGTTGGCTGGATCGGGTGAATTCGCCGGAAGACCTCAAAAAACTCGATTTGCATGCGCTGGAACTTCTGGCCGAGGAAATTCGCTCTCATATCATTTCTACCGTGGAACGTACAGGTGGTCACCTCGGCGCAAACTTGGGTGTTGTGGAATTGACTCTGGCTCTACATACGGTACTCTCTGCGCCCCGGGACAAAATCATCTGGGACGTAGGTCATCAGTGTTATCCCCACAAGTTGATCACCGGTCGCAAAGATCGCTTCCACACGCTCCGTCAATGGGGCGGGATCTCAGGGTTTCCCCATCCTGAGGAGAGCGAGTATGATCATTTTGGGGTAGGACATAGTTCTACCTCTATTTCTGCTGCCGCGGGCATGGCCATTGCCCGGGATCTGGCGGGCCAAGATCACAAAATCGTGGCCGTGATCGGTGATGGGGCTCTCACAGGGGGAATGGCCTTTGAAGCCCTCTGTCACATCGGCTCTCTGGGGAAAGATATCGTGGTGATCCTGAACGACAATGAAATGTCCATCACCAATAATGTGGGTGCCCTGAGCGATTATCTAGGACGCATTCGCTCGGATCGGAGATTGTACAAGGCCAGGGAGGACCTCTCTCTCTTGCTGCGCCGTATACCCCTTGTGGGCAAGCCGCTTTCGCAAGTGGCACATAAATTCAAAAGCACCTTAAAGAATATGCTTCCAGGCCAGCTTTTTGAGGATCTAGGCTTTGCCTACTTAGGACCCTTTGACGGGCACAATATTCCCCGCCTGCAAAGGGCCTTGCGAGCGGCAATTGCCCGGGGAGGACCTGTGCTCCTCCATGTCTACACCCAAAAAGGGCGGGGACATGCCTTAGCGGAGGAGAATCCCGAGCGCTACCACGGCGTAGGGCCTCTGCAGGTTGTGAACAAACGAAAAACCCTCTCCTATAGCGAAACATTCGGAAAATCGCTGGTAGCTCTGGCGGAGACCAATCCTAAGATTGTGGCTATCACAGCAGCCATGCCCGATGGAACGGGTCTCCATCACTTTGCTCGTCGTTTTCCCGACCGTTTCTTCGATGTGGGCATTGCGGAGCAGCATGCTCTGACTTTGGCTGGAGGTATGGCCAAGGAAGGATTGCGCCCAGTGGTCGCCATCTATTCCACGTTTTTGCAGAGGGGATATGATCAGATTATCCATGATCTGGCCCTGCAAAAGCTCCCTGTAGTCATTGGTGTTGATCGGGCGGGTGTAGTAGGGGATGATGGTCCGACGCATCATGGTGTTTTTGACATCAGTTTTTTGAGGGCTGTGCCCAATTTGACGATCTTAGCACCCCGCACAGGTCATGAACTCCAAGCTATGCTGGAGTGGGCCTTAGCCCAATCCGGACCTGTGGCCATCCGCTATCCTCGGGGTGATGCGAGCAGGCATGGGTCCCAGGCGAGTTTCGATCCCCAGCGACCGATTGGGGCCGAGCTAGTCAAATCCGGCCGGGACCTCGTGATCTTTGCTGTGGGTCCCATGGCGGAGGTAGCCCTAGAGGCCGCGCGCCTAGCTGAGCCGGAGGTCAGCTGCGGGGTGGTCAGTGTCCGCTCCATCAAACCTTTGGACGCCAACACCTTGCTAAATCAGGCGAGAAGGACACAGTCCGTCTTGACCGTTGAGGATCACGTCCTCGCGGGGGGATTTGGCAGCAGCATTCTGGAACTCCTTCAAGGCGAAGGGATCAGGATCGAGCGCCTCGGCTATCCCGACACCTTTATCCCCCAGGGAGATCGGCATCATCTCCAGGAAGAATATGGACTCAGTGTTCAGCATGTACTGCAAACCATTCGAAAAGCGGCATCACTACGTCCGCTTCAGGCCGTGGCCAGAAAGGATCTGTAGCAGAATGCGCCTGGACCAGCTCTTAGTTACGCGGGGTCTGACCCCCTCTAGGCAGCGTGCCAAAGAACTGATTCTTCAGGGGCAGGTTCTGGTGGAAGGCCGCACCAATACAAAACCCGGCACCCGCCTTAGCCCTGATGCGGAGATATCCATCCAGGGTGTTCCCCTGGCCTATCCAAGCAGGGCCGGCCTGAAGCTGGAGAAAGCGCTGAAGGTCTTTCATATTGATGTAAAAGGTCGTTCCGCCTTGGATGTGGGGGCTTCCACAGGAGGTTTCACCAGCTGCTTGCTGCAAGCGGGGGCGAAGCTCGTGATTGCGGTGGATGTGGGTCAAGACCAATTGGCGCCGGGCCTGCGATCCGATCCGAGGGTGCATGTGTTGGAGAGGACGAACATCAGGGATTTGACCGGGGATCAACTGCCAGCTCCGGTTGATCTGGCCACGGTGGATGTGTCCTTCATCTCCTTGACTAAGGTGATGCCCGCGGTGCGCTCTCTACTGACAGACCAGGGCCAAGTGGTGGCTTTGGTGAAGCCGCAGTTTGAGACGGGGGGCGCAGGGCTAAGCAAGCACGGGGTCATCCTCAATCAAGATGTCCATCTGAAGTATCTTCCCCCCTTAATAGACCAATTGCAGGAAGACGATTTGGCCCTTGTGGGCTTTGATTACTCCCCCATCACCGGTGGGAGAGGCAACCTGGAATTCCTGGCCCACTTTCAAATGGGAACCCCAGCCGTGGATGCCGCCGAGAGGGTTCGCAGGACGATTTCTGCTGCGTGGAACCAATAGACAAGGAGGGAGAGGCGGAGCATGAAAATCGGGATAATACCGCATACGGGAAAGCCGGTTGCCATGAACCTCACGGAGGAACTAGTCGATTTCCTGGAGGGACGAGGCGTTGATTTTCAGATCATCACTGGCCCTACCCGGTCCAATGTCCGGGGTTTTGACATTATGATCGTCTTGGGAGGCGATGGCACCTTACTGAATGCCGCCCGTCTCACCAGCGAATGGCAGGTTCCGGTCTTTGGGGTTAACGTGGGCCATCTAGGCTTCTTAACCGAGGTGGAGACCGATGGGCTCTTTCCCGCCATGGATAAGCTGCTTTCAGGGGACTACCAATTGGAAGAGCGCATGCTGATCACTGCTTCCATTGAACGCGATGGTCAGGAGATTTCCAGTCACTTGGCCCTTAACGATTTTGTGATCACCCGGGGTACCTTTGCTCGCATCATCGATCTGAGCATTTTCGTGGATGAACAGCATGTCACGGACTACTGGGCCGATGGAGTGATCATCTCCACTCCCACAGGTTCCACCGCCTACTCCCTCAGCGCTGGCGGGCCCATTGTGGAACCCCTGTTGGAGTGTGTGTGCATTACTCCCATCTGCGCCCATTCCCTCGCCTCCAGGTCTGTTCTGACCCGGCCCGAGGCCCAGGTTTCGGTGCGGATTAACAATGCCATTGAGGCTGTGATGTTCACCATTGATGGTCAATATGGTTTTCCCCTCCAGACTGGCGATCAGGTGACCATGAATAAGGCGGGCAAACCGGCTCTGTTCGTGAAGATCAGCGGGAGAGGATTCTTCCAGGTCTTGCATAGCAGGCTTAAAATGCCGCAGACGTGGGGTGGTATCCATGAAGAATGAGAGACAGGCCAAGATCCTAGAGATTGTGGGGAGCAGAAATGTGGAGACCCAGGAAGAACTGCTGTCCCTGCTCCAATTGGAGGGTCATCATATTACGCAGGCTACCGTATCCCGGGACATCAACGAGTTGCGTTTGGTGAAAATCCCCAATGGTCAGGGGGGCTATAAATACTCGGTGCAAAGCAATGTCACCAAGGGAGACCTCCTACGCCGTGCCAAGAGGATTTTCGAGGACTATGTGCGCAGCGTAGATTTTAGCGGGACCTTGATTATGATCCGCACCTACCCAGGCGGGGCCCATGCGGTGGCGGCCATCATTGACGAGCTGGATTGGCCGGAAATGATCGGCAGTATTGCCGGTGATGATGCCATCTTAATCTTGACCCACGCTCAGGAGGAAAAACCCTTAAAACCAAGTGGTCCAACTGGAGAGCTCTTTACCAGAATTCAAGAACTGCTCAGGGGGTGAATGAGTGCTTAGGGACTTACAGATTCGCAATTTTGCCCTAATCGAGGAACTAGAATTATCTTTCTATTCTGGATTTAGTGTCTTAAGCGGAGAGACAGGCGCGGGCAAGTCTATTATCATTGACGCCCTCGGTCTGCTCCTGGGGGCCAGAGCGTCTCTGGAGATGATCCGCACTGGTGCGGAAAGCACTGTAATCACGGGGAGTTTTGATCCCAACGAGGGCGCCCTGGATCGGATGGACGAGTGGGGAATACCCCCCGATAGCGAACTTGTGATCACCCGGGAGATCAACGCCTCTGGACGCAACAAATGCTGGATCAACGGCCGCCTGGTCACAGTGGGTCAACTGGCAGAGTTGGGGCCGCATCTCGTGGATATTGTAGGGCAGCATGACAGCCAGAGCTTGCTTCATCCCCAGGGACACGCCGCTCTCTTGGACAGCTATGGAGGTGCAGAGCACCTGGTCTTGCTGGCCAAGGCCGACAAATTGGCGCGCCGATGGTCTGCCCTCCAAGGGGAGCTGGCCAAACTGCAGCGGGACGAGAGGGAGAGAAATCGCCGTATCGACCTCTTGACTTTTCAAGTGGACGAGATCAGTCAAGCGAAATTGGATCCCGGGGAAGATCAGCATTTGGAGCTGGAGCGGTCTCGTCTGACCAATCTCGACCGAATTCGCCAAGCTCTGCACTATGTCTTAGATCAAATGGGAGAGAACTATGACGATCGCACATCGCTGCTGGACAATCTGTCCTCCATGGAGGCTGAACTTCGCCGGGCCGCAACCCTCGACGCAAGCTTGGATCCATTAGTAGAGCGCTATGTCGAATTGTCCCTTGATTTCCACGACCTCTATGGCGAGTTCCGGGCCTACCTGGACGATCTTCCAGCGGATCCCGGACGCCTCCATGCCATTGAAGCGCGCCTGGATGTCCTGGACGGACTGAAACGCAAGTATGGCAGCACTGTAGAGGAGATCGAACTTTATCTGAGGCAAGCTGAATGGGAACTGGATCAGCTTCAAAACGCTACGGTTCGAGCAGGCGGAATCGAGGAAGAAAGCTGCGCTGTGCGTGACGAGTGGCAAGAAGCTGCGGCAGCGCTCACCAAAAGCCGCAAGCGCATAGCCGCGGAGCTGGAACGACAGATAGAGCAAGAACTGGGCGACTTATCCATGGCCGCGACCAAGTTTCAGGTGCTGTTTTCCCCCAACGATCCCCAAATCCCCCACTTGGGTGGTCAAGAAGGTCTGGAATTTATGATGGCCCCCAATGTGGGCGAGGAGTTAAAACCCTTGGCGAAAATTGCCTCAGGGGGGGAATTGTCCCGGGTGATGCTGGCCATCAAAGCGATCCTGATCGAAGCGGAACAGACACCGACCATCATCTTTGACGAAATCGATGCCGGAATCGGAGGACGGACTGCTGTGAATCTAGGCCAAAAGCTTAAGTCCCTCAGTTCTCTCAGGCAAGTCCTGTGCGTCACACACTTGCCCATTGTGGCCAGTTTTGGGGCCCACCACTATTCTGTGGAAAAGTGGTCACGAGACGAGCGCACATTGGTCAAGGCCACCTTGCTCCAAGGGGATCAGCGTATTTTAGAACTGACCCGCATGCTTGGGGGCTCCACCGATGAGCCTGTCACGTTTGAACATGCCCGGGAGCTGTTGAAAAGGACGGGTTCCATCTAGGATCACCGGTTAGGCTGGCAGCTAGTTCCTTCAATATCATCGCAGATCGCAGGGCAACCTACACCCATGAAGCAAATGAGGGGGTAGGTGGCTTTGTGAGAAAACTGTTGCTCCGTGTGGGGCTAACGCTAATTCTAGCTTGTCTCTTGGCCTTGGCGACCGTTCCCTATTGGGTTGCAGCTGTGGGGATTCCCAGCGAAATCAAGGTGTTTCCCGGAATGGAACTGTCTTTGGACCTTCAACCCCCCTTTCGGATCCACGATCCAACGGGACTGGAAGTGACAGGTCTTTTTGACACCGAGAGCCTGGGGACCAGTGTTTATAGGGTAAATCTCTTTGGTTGGCTTCCCTTGACCGAAGTGGTTGTGGATGTAGTCCCCTTGGTGCGAGTGGTCCCAGGGGGTCAATCCATCGGGGTGCTGCTCAGCACCGATGGATTGATGATTGGTCAACTGGGTGCGGTTTTGGATATGGAGGGTGTAGAGCGCTTTCCAGCGAGGGATGCAGGTATTCAGCCCGGGGATATTCTCCTGGCCATCAACGGCCATCCTCTGCGACGACCAGAAGAAGTAAGCCAACTGGTGAACTCCCTAGCCCAAGAGAAATCAAGCTTGGAAATACAGGTCCGCCGTAATCATCGTATCCTGACCTTTGAAGTCCAGCCTGTTCAATCCAAGCAGGCCAATATTTTCGGACAGAGTTCTTTGATCTATCTCTTGGGCATCTATTTGGAGGATCCCGCAGCAGGGGTTGGAACGATGAGTTTTTATGATCCAGAGACGGGACGGTTTGGTGCCTTAGGGCACACGATCACCGACAGCAGAGGTCGGCCCCTCACCATTGCCAGCGGAAGCATTGTGGAAGCCTCCATTGACAGCATTCGCTATGGAAGCCGGGGTTCTCCCGGAGAGAAAGTGGGCTTCTTCCACGGCGATCAGGACGTGCTCGGAACCATCGACTCCAATACAGGTTTTGGGATTTTTGGTCAGCTAAAGGGGGCGATCCCCTCCGGAGCCTTTTCCGAACCCATTCCGGTGGCCTTTGCCTACCAGGTAAGGCTGGGACCTGCAAAAATCTACACTGTACTTCAGGGCAACCGCGTAGAAGGGTTTTCTGTGGAGATCGTCAAGGTCGTTAACCAGACCAGGCCAGGGGAAAAAGGGATGATCATTGAGGTCACCGATGAGAGGCTGCTCCGGGAGACCGGCGGCATCATTCAGGGCATGTCGGGCAGCCCCATTGTGCAAAATGGTATGTTGGTGGGGGCCATCACCCACGTGTTTGTTAATAATCCAACAAAAGGATATGGCAGTTTTGCTGAGTGGATGGTGTACGAAGCAGGACTGGCGCCAGAGTCAGAAATTCCCGCGAAACAATCAGCTTCGCGGGAAGGTTTTTTTTTACACATAGAGAAAGACGTTAAGGAGCGGGTCTTAAGTATGTCATCATGATAGAATGGAATAGGGTGGGGGAGAATACGTGGAGTCAAAAACCCTTGTTTTGGGAGTCATTGGTTCGGACGTGCATGCTGTGGGCAACAAAATCCTGGAGATCGCTTTCCGAGAAGCGGGATTTACAGTGGTCAATCTAGGGGTGCTTGTTTCCCAGAAGGAATTTGTCGAAGCGGCCGTGGAAACCAATGCAGATGCCATTATGGTGTCTTCTCTATACGGTCATGGTGAAATTGATGTTCGCGGCCTGAGAGAAGCGTTAATTGAGGCCGGTATTGGGGATATCTTGATGTATGTGGGCGGCTACCTCGTTGTGGGAAGCCAAGACTGGGCGGACGTGGAGACAAAATTTAAACAGTTGGGATTTGACCGCGTATACCCTCCAAGCACATTGCCAGAGGACGTAATACCCACATTAAAGAGCGATCTCGGTATGTAATGGAGGTTTGTGCATGAAGGACTTTGTGGTCTTAGTGGATATTGGGAGCACCTTTACCAAAGTGACAGGGGTGGACCTTAGGCAGAGACGGATCACCGCACAATCCAGTGCGCCCACAACACCCCAGGACGTGAGCCTGGGGCTACAGGAAGCCCTGGAAGGATTGAAGTTACCGAGCGGACAGCAGGACCAGAAACAGGTTTTGGCCTGTTCCAGTGCTGCCGGTGGATTGCGCATGGTGGCCATCGGTTTGGTGGCGGACCTAACATCGAAGGCCGCAAAACAAGCCGCTTTGGGAGCGGGAGCCCGAGTATTGAAGACCTATTCCTTTCAGTTAACTGAGGCTGATCGGGCCGAGATTATGGAACTAGACCCCGATATTTGCCTTTTGGCCGGCGGCACCGATGGGGGAAACAGCGAGAATATCCTGCATAACGCCAAAGTCTTGGCGTCTTTACCGCGACCGGTTCCTGTGGTTATTGCCGGTAATCGATCCGTGGCTGCCGAGGTCGCCGCTCAGTTTCCAGAGACCTTCAGTACTTATGTGGCACCGAATGTGATGCCGCAGATTGGCAAGTTGCAGGTTGAACCGGCGCGGGAAGCGATTCGCCAGGTCTTTATGGAAAAAATCATCTATGCCAAAGGTCTCAGCAAAGCCAGTCGTCTCATCGACGGTATTTTTATGCCAACTCCCGCCGCCGTACTCCGCGCCGGTCAGCTGCTGAGCGAGGGGACAGCCACTGATCAAGGCTGGGGAGACTGCCTCATTGTTGACGTAGGTGGGGCCACGACCGATGTGCATTCTCTCGGAGCGGGCAACCCGTCCGAAGCGGGCGTGGTGATGCGCGGTTTGCCCGAACCATTTGCCAAGCGTACCGTGGAAGGCGATCTGGGTGTTCGGGTCAGCGTGCTGTCCTTAGTGGAGGCTGTGGGCTTAGGAGTATTGGCCCGGGACAGCGGTTACTCCGAGGAGGACGTGGAAGAGCGGGTCCACCTTCTGACCGGCCATCCAGAGCTGCTGCCGCAAACCCCCGAAGAGGTCGTTTTCGACCAAACCTTGGGCTATGAAGCGATCCGGCTGGCAGTGGGCCGACATGTGGGCCGCCTTTCGGAGCTTTATACTCCTGCGGGACTTGTCTGGCTTCAGGACGGCAAGGATCTAACCAAAGTAAGGAAGGTAATTGGTACAGGAGGCGTCCTAATTAACAGCCAAAATCCCCTGTTCATGTTGGAAGGCGCTAAAAAGGATGCGGAGCACCCCTTGGAACTGCGCCCAGAAACTCCTGCTTATTTCTTAGACGGTGACTATATTTTGGCTGCCATGGGACTTTTGGCACAAGAGAACCCTGAGGCGGCGTTGGCGATCATGAAAAATTCTCTAAGCGAATACGCGCTTACAGGGAGGGACAACTAGTTGACGGAGCAGGTTAGTCACAACAAGTTGGAATGGAAGGAACTAAACGAAGAAAGGGAAGCGGTTCTAGCTGGTTGGCCCACAGGCCAGGAAGTGGACCTTGAGGAAGCCTTCCAGTTTCACCTCAAGCTGGCCCCAGAGTTGAACTTCGCCAAACGATTGATCCAAGCAAAGCAGCAGGGACATACCCTAGCCCAGCCCCGGGCGGGAGTGGCAGAGCTGAACAAGCATTTAGAACTCCTCCTTTTCCTGCAGAATGAAGGGGGCGCCGATCTACTTCCTACCACCATTGACTCCTACACACGGCAAAACCGCTACGAAGAGGCGGAAAAGGGCTTGGCGGAAAGCGTCCTCGAAGGCCGCTCCCTGCTGAACGGCTTTCCTGCAGTAAACCATGGGGTACAGAACTGCCGCCGTTTGGTCGAGAGTCTGTCCGTTCCAGTGCAGGTGCGTCATGGTACACCTGATGCCCGTCTCTTGGCAGAGATCACTCTGGCAGCAGGTTTTACGGCCTATGAAGGCGGGGGCCTTTCCTACAACATTCCCTATGCCAAACGGGTACCGTTGGAGAAAAGCATTCGGGACTGGCAGTATGTGGATCGCCTCGTTGGTTATTACCAAGAACAAGGCGTCACCATTAACCGCGAGCCCTTTGGTCCCCTGACGGGAACCTTGGTTTCTCCCTGCATCTCCCACTCGGTAGCGGTGATTGAAGCGGTACTAGCCGCCAAGCAAGGCGTGAAGAACATCACCATCGGCTATGGACAGTGTGGGAATATTACGCAGGATGTTGCCGCCCTGCAGACTTTGCCCGTCTTGGCCGAGGAGTACCTCCAGGCAGAAACGATCGACGATGTGGAGATAACCACCGTATTTCATCAGTGGATGGGCGGTTTCCCTGCAGATGAAGCGAAAGCGTTCGGTGTCATTTCGCTTGGGGGAATCACGGCCGCCTTGGGCCAGGCCACCAAGGTCATTGTCAAGACCACCCATGAGGCCCTGGGGATTCCTACCAAGGAAGCCAATGCCCAAGGCATCCGGGCCACAAAACAGGTCCTGAATATGCTCCAGGATCAAGTCTATCCCGAGAACCCCAAACTAGCTGAAGAACGGGACATCATTTTGCAGGAGACACGCCTCATTTTAGATAAGACCCTTGAACTCGGTGAGGGCGACTGGGCCTTGGGTGCGGTTCGCGCCTTTGCAGCCGGCGTAATTGACGTGCCCTTTGCCCCCAGTTCGCATAATGCTGGCCGAACCATGCCGGCGCGGGACAATGAAGGGGCCGTGCGCTTTTTGTCCTGGGGCAGTCTTCCCTTTACCAAGGATATTCAGGATTTCCACCGGGCCAAATTGGCAGAGCGGGGCAGAGCAGAACAGCGTAGCCCCAACTTCCAAATGGTCATCGATGATATTTACGCCATCGGCCACGGCAGACTCATTGGCCGCCCCCGTTAGGAGATGAGAAATGTGAACGAACTGAGAATTCTATCGCCCACTGCCATCTTAGGCTACGGTTTTCCCCTAGCCTCATTTCAGGCCGGTCTCGACCGAGATCCCCATGCGATCGCGGTGGATGCTGGCTCAACCGATCCGGGACCCTATTATCTCGGATCCGGACAGTCCTTTACCCAGCGCTCCGCAGTGAAAAGGGACCTGCGCTACCTAATTGAAGCCGCTTTGGAGAGGAAGATACCCCTGATCATCGGCACCGCCGGCGGCAGCGGGGCCAAAGCCCATGTGGATTGGAATTTAGCCATCATACAGGAAATTCTGAAGGAGCTCAAGCTCCAGGCCAACTTGGCCGTCATTTACAGCGACATCGATCGGGAGTTCCTTCTGCAGGAGCTGAAAAAAGGTAGGGTCGAACCTCTAGGTCCAGTCGACCAGTTGACGGAGGAGGACATCTTGGCCGCGACAAATCTAGTAGCGCAAATGGGTTTAGAGCCCATTATGGAGGCTTTGGAGCGGGGAGCGCAGATCATTTTGGCAGGCCGGGCCTATGATCCCACAGTCTTTGCGGCCCTGCCTGTTTTGAAGGGTTATGATCCTGCCCTAGCGCTGCACATGGGGAAGATTCTCGAATGCGCGGCCATTGCAGCCAGCCCAGGAAGCGGCAGTGACTGCCTGATAGGATACTTAGACGCAGACTCCTTTATCTTAGAGGCCCTTAATCCGGCAAGGGAATGCACCAGTTTGTCTGTGGCCGCCCATACACTGTATGAAAAGAGTAACCCCTATGTCTTACCAGGTCCCGGAGGAGCCCTCGATCTCCACGCAACCACCTTTGAACAGCTGCCCCAGGGCCGAGTGCGGGTGACCGGGACCAAGTTCGTGCCCACAGAGAATTATGCTCTCAAACTAGAGGGTGCGCGCCTCATTGGTTACCGTACCATTAGCATTGCAGGAGTGCGTGATCCCATCATGATTAGGCAAATCGATGAGGTGATCGCGTCCGTCAAGGAGCGGGTTGCCGACAATTTCCAGGATCTTAGGGAATACCAGCTGCATGTACACTGCTACGGCAAGAACGGAGTGATGGGCCTGCTTGAACCCCATCCGGAAGCAGCCCATGAACTGGGTCTGGTGATTGAAGCCGTGGCCAAAACCCAGGAGATTGCGGACACCATCTGCAGCTTCGCCCGTTCCACCATGCTCCACTTCGGCTATCCGGGCCGCAAGTCTACCGCGGGTAACCTCGCTTTCCCTTACTCGCCCTCGGATGTGTCTGCAGGTGCGGTTTACACCTTCAATGTGTACCACCTCCTGGAGGTGGATGATCCAAAACGCCTGTTTCCAATCAAGATGGGGAGGAGTGAGCTATGAGATATGTGAAAGACGTGGCCTTGGTCGTCCGAAGCAAGAATGCGGGTCCCTATGAGCTAACCTTTGATCTGATGTTCCCTAATGCAGAAGTATTTGAGGAGGTTAGGCACAGCATTACCAAGGAGAAGATCGCCGCATTGTACAAGATTGAGGAAAGTCAAGTGTTGTCCATCATCCATTTTGCCCCTGCTCATGCAGTGAAAATTACGATTATACGTCCTCGCCCTTCCGGCGATTTGGGGGAAACGGATGTCTATGGAGCGCAACAACACACACCACTATTTGAGCTAACATATTAAGGGAGTGTATGGGTTTGCAAATTAAAGATGTTGTATTATCAAAAGGGCTTACAGGCTTTTATTTTGATGATCAAAAGGCGATACGCCAGGGAAATTATGTGGTCAACGGTTTAAGCTATGACGGACCGCCTCTCACGCCAGGCTTTGTCAACATTCGTCAGGCGGGAGAAAGCGTTTCTGTGCAATTGCTGCTCTCCAATGGCCAGGTAGCCTACGGAGATTGCGCCGCGGTACAGTACTCAGGGGCAGGGGGACGGGATCCCTTGTTCTTAGCAGATGAATATATCCCCCTGATGGAAAAGTATGTTATTCCTGTTCTGATCGGTAAGGACCTTTCGTCCTTTAGGACGCTGGCTGAAGAAATCGACCAAATCACCGATGACCATGGAAAGCCCTTGCACACAGCCATCCGCTATGGAGTGACACAGGCGATTTTGGACGGGGTGGCCCGGGCCCGCAGTTTGACCATGGCTGAAGTAATTGTGGATGAATATGGATTGGAGCTCGTGCCTGAGCCCGTGTTGATTTTTGCCCAAACAGGCGATGACCGCAAGGTCAATGCTGACCGAATGATCATTAAACACGTGGACGTGTTGCCGCATGGCCTCTTTAATAATGTGCATAAACTGGGCAAAAACGGCGAACATCTAGCCGATTACCTAGTCTGGCTGAAAGCTAGAGTGCAAGAGCTTAAGGTGGAAGAGGATTATCTGCCAGACTTCCATGTTGATGTGTACGGCACCATCGGAGAAGCCTTTGACAATGATGTGCCCAAAATCGGTGCCTACGTCAAGGGTCTAGCCGAACTGGCGGCCCCCCATGCCCTGGCCATTGAAGGGCCCGTTGACTGCAACTCGAAAGAAGAGCAGATCAAGCTGATGGCCGAGTTGAGGGCCTATGTGGATCAGCGAGATATTCCGGTGCGCTTTGTGGCCGACGAGTGGTGCAATACCTTGGGGGATATCAAGGAGTTTACCGATGCAAAAGCGGGACACATGATTCAGATTAAGGCTCCTGACCTGGGGGGAATCAATAACACGGTTGAGGCGGTGCTCTATTGTCAATCCAAGGGCATGATTCCCTATCTTGGCGGCACATGTAACGAGACGGAGCGTTCGGCCCAAGTGACAGTCCAGTTAGCCGTGGCCACAAGACCCCGGCAGATCCTGTCCAAACCCGGCATGGGCGTTGACGAAGGCTTGTCCATTTGTACCAATGAGATGAACCGTGTTGTCGCTTTGTTGAAGAGAAAACAAAGGTAGGGGATGAATTTGAGGGTTATTCAGTACGCAGACATTGTGGCCCAGATCAAGGAGCTTTGTCTGGATGCCAACTGTAATCTGCCGGAGGATGTCTGGGAGGCCCTGGTCAAAGCCCAGGCGGATGAAGCATCGCCCTTGGGGCAGAATGTCCTCGAGACGATCCTGCAAAACGCCCAAATTGCCAAGGAAAAACGGATGCCTCTATGTCAAGATACAGGTATGGTCGTCGTCTTTGCCGAGGTGGGCCAGGATGTGCATATCCAAGGCGGCCTACTCAGCGAGGCGGTAGATGAAGGAGTTCGACAGGCCTACAAAGAAGGATACTTCCGCATGAGTGTGGTCAAAGATCCCCTGGAGAGAGCCAACACCAAGGATAACACACCGGCCGTCCTCCATGTTTCCCTGGTAGCGGGAGATCAGCTGCGGCTGATCGTGGCGCCCAAGGGGTTCGGCAGCGAGAACATGTCTGCTTTGAAAATGCTGAAACCCGCAGAAGGCGTCCAAGGAATCAAGGATTTTGTGGTCAAGACAGTCAGTGAGGCCGGGGGTAATCCCTGTCCGCCCATTGTGATTGGCGTGGGAATTGGCGGCACTGTGGAGAAAGCAGCGCTCTTGGCCAAAAGGGCTGTGTTAAGGGAAATTGGTTCCACAAATCCCAAGCCGCATTTGGCCGAACTCGAAGCTGAGCTCCTGGAATTGGTCAACTTGACAGGAGTGGGGCCGCAGGGCTTTGGCGGAACCCAAACTGCTCTCGCCTTGTTTGTCGAAACCTATCCAACGCATATCGCTGGACTACCTGTGGCCGTTAACATCAACTGCCACGTAGCACGCCATGTGGAGGCGACACTGTAATGTACTATACGACGCTGGTCAAAGCATCATACTATGCTCCCAGGGGCAAGCATCGCCTGATGCACCTGGGCATGTTGATTGCCCAGCGCTATTTGCGTGCCGAGGATCGCTTGATTGGAGTTGTGGGTGATGCGGGCGCGGGCAAGTCCCTGATCATCCGCGGCATGTTTCCTGGATTGGTTCTAACCAACGATGATGACGGCGTCAATGTCCGCCCTTTGCCAGTAATGGAGGACGCGGAAAACGAGTACTTCAAAACGCACACCTATCACCTGGATGTCCGTTTTGAGATGGCCTTCTCCCAGCTTTGGGAATTGGCTGATGCGGTCAAAAAAGCGGTGTCAGCGGGTCATCGCGTGGTGGTGGAGCACTTTGAACTCTTGTATCCCTTGCTCAACCTCAATGCAGAAATTCTGATCGGAATCGGCGAAGAAGTGGTGGTTACCATTCCCACTCTCTTTGGCCCCTTTCCGGCAGAGATAGCCGAAGAGGCTTACCAATCCTTAATCTACCGCAAGATGGCTCACAGTGCCGAAGACCTGACAAGCATCGTCTTTGAGCAGATGGGTTTTGAGCCCCCGACCATCCACGGTGACGTCCGGCGCGGCTTTGTGGTTGAATTTGCCCGCAAACCAGAGATAGACCTCTCTGAGGTGGAGAGGCGTGTGCTCGACTACATCGCCCAGGATCTACCGATCAGTGTCTTCAATGATCACGCCATTGTGATCGGCCAAGAGAAATTGTCCTGCTCGGGGCCGAGGATTCACATGTCGTCCACAGGTAAGATTGAGAGATTTCGCCTTGATAAGAGTTTTCACTATTCGCCCATCACCAAGACCTTTCTCCTAGCTGGTCGGGTGGGTTAAGGGGGAGACGTGCCGTATGATCCGGATTTTCCATTTGGACAGCGACCCTTTCTTTCGTCAAGAAACTGAGGAGTACTTCCATCGTGTCCGCAATGTTCACTACCGAGGCAGCGATCAGGCGGCCGATCTGCTCCGGGCCTTTCGAGTGGACAGGCCTGATTGCGTTCTGCTGGATATGGATCTGAAGCCAGAAGGGGGCCTGCCTGTTCTGAAAGGCATTCGGGATCGATTCTCCCGTGAAGAGGTAAGAGTGATCGTCTTGTCCCTTGAGGAAGGGAGCGAAGCAGCCCTAACCAGGACCATTGAACTGGGAGCAGACTATTTTCTACAGCGCCCGGTGGACATGGTCATCCTAGAAAAGCGTGTTCGTCAGATGGTCACCTTCCGGCGCAGGCAGGGGAAGGAGATCACGTCGCGGCAGTTCCAGGAGATCTGTACACACTATTTTGGGCGAATGGGGATACCGCCCCATTTTAAGGGATATCGCTACCTGATGGAAGGCATTTGGCTGGGATCGCTCCACCCCGCCTGGCTCAATTCCGTCACTCAAAACCTGTATCCAGCCATCGGCCAGCGTTTTGGCGTGAGCGGAATTCAGGTGGAACGGGCCATGCGCTATGCCCTCGATGTAACCTGGGAGAAAGGCAATGTAGATCAACTGTACGAGTTCTTCCCCTATGTGAGCGAACAGAAGGGAAAACCCACAAATTCCTGGTTCATCGCCAAAATGGTTGATTTGGTGGCTTTAGATGGCGGCCAGAATGGCTAAATCCACAGCTCGATACGCATACTAGAAGAGACGGTAGACCCGTCTCTTTTTTGCTTGGACTGGGGGTCTTGGTATGCAAGGCAGAGTGCGGCTGGGGAAACGGACCAAGGAGTTGGCCACAGTACTTAAGCCCCGGGAAATCGCGGTGATCTCCCACGAAGACCTTGATACGGTGGGAGCTGCAGGACTGATTGAGGCCGGTGTGCTAGCAGTGATTAACGCCCGTTCTTCTCTAACCTGCCGCTATCCTAACTTGGGTCCGCAAATGCTCCGGGATCAGCAGATCCCCCTTTTGGATAATGTAGGGGAGGGGATCTTCGATCTCCTTCAGGATCAGGATCTAGTGGAGATTCAAGGACGCAAAGTACTGTTCCAAGGCAAAGTGATCGCCGTGGGTACCCTTGTTACCGACCATGTGATCAAGGAGCGGCACCGTTTGGCCGAACGGAACCTGCCCCGGGAGCTCGATCGTTTCGTCACCAACACCTTAGACTACGCCCTGCGGGAAAAGGATCTGTTCTTGGGGGATATCCCCTTTCCACGGATCAAAAGAGAGCTGAGGGGCAAGACAGTGATTGTTGTGGTGCGAGGTATCGGTTACCGGGAAGACCTCAAGGTACTGGGACCCTTTATTCAAGAAGCCAAGCCCATCATGCTGGGAGTGGATGGAGGGGCCGATGCCCTGCTTGCCTCAGGTTACAGACCGCACATTATCGTTGGAGATATGGACAGTGTGAGTGATCGGGCCCTTCGCTCAGGGGCACAGCTCATCGCCCACGCCTATGCAGACGGTCAGTGTCCAGGCCAGGAGCGCCTAGTCCGCCTGGGGGTGCCCTACGATCTGGTGCCTGCACCGGGAACGAGCGAAGATTTAGCGCTGCTCCTCGCCCATGACCAGGGAGCAGATCTGATCGTGCTGGTGGGCTCCCATTCGAATATGATTGACTTTTTGGAAAAGGGACGGCCCGGAATGGCCTCCACCTTTCTAACCCGTCTGAAAATCGGACCCATCCTCCTGGATGCCAAAAAAGTGAGCGAGCTGTATCGTCCAAGCACGCCCCTGAAGGCTTTACCTGTGGTCTTGGCCGCACTCATTCCCATTTTGCTCTTCGTAGCCCTGGCCTCACCATGGCGCCATTATCTCCGGCTTTTGTGGCTGCAATTACGTCTCATTGCGGGGTGGCTGTAGTTGAACTTCGGTTTCCGTTACCATGTTGCTTCGTTGATGGCCGTTTTTTTTAGCCTCATTTTGGGTATCCTAATTGGCGGTGCCCTGTCTGTGGATCACAGTATCGTAGATGAGCAGGCGTCACTCATCGCAGAACTGGAGGAACGCTTTCAGGAACTCCATGCCAGTTTTGCTCTGGTTCAAGGAGAACTGGATCGATCGAACTTGGCCTGGAGCCAGCTCCTGGACGTGATCTCCCAGGACAGTTTGGGCCAGCATACCATCGTCTTTGTACATGATCATGAGGAGGACCCCGCCTCCCTGCACACACTGCTTCTGGCGGCGGGAGCGGACGTGAAGAGTATTAGGCCTGAGCACCTAGATGAAATCACGCCCAATTCCGATCATGTTTTCGTCTTTCCCTTAGCCCAGGGGGAGCTCCCTCCCGCAGTGGCCGAAGCCATCGATACCTTGGCCTTGGCCGGGGCCAACTTGTCCTTTATCTGGGGTAAACAGGGAGGCCCGGATCGAAGTGTGCTCCCCCCCAGCCTGCAGGTGGACAATATTGACACCGCGGGGGGCAAAGCAGCCTTCATTTTAGGCTTAGCCACGGGAAGCCAGGGGTACTTTGGCAGTCAAGGGGAAGCCCAGAGGCTTCTGCCGTGAAGGTCGCGGCCCTGATCCCCGCCTTTAATGAGGAAGACCGGATCGGCCAGACCCTAGCCGCGGTGGCCGCCCTGGAGGGGATCCACGAGATCTTGGTGATTGACGATGGTTCCACTGATCATACTCGCTCTGCGGCGCAATGCAAAGCAAGAGTGCTGCGGCTGGACAGAAACCAGGGTAAGGGGGCGGCGCTCAACCATGGCCTGCGCAATGTCGTGGCCGATGTCTATCTCTTTTTGGACGCCGATCTCGGATCCACGGCCGCCTTAGCTTATGAACTGGTGCGTCCGATCTTGCGCGATCAGGCCGATATGACCATTGCCCGTTTTGATACAGAACAAAGTGCCCAGCAGGGCAAAATGGGATTTGGGACTGTGCGCAAAATAGCCAGCTTCGGCGTAAGATGCTTGACAGGCAGAAACGTGTCCAGCCCTTTATCGGGGCAAAGGGCGCTCAAGGCTGTTGTTTTGGAGACAGTTGGGGACTTGTTTGAAGGTTTTGGTGTGGAGGTAGCCCTTACAGTTGGAGCTTTGCACAATGGCTTTCGAATCGTGGAGGTGCCCCTGGCCATGCAGCACCGGGCCTATGGACGTGGACTGAGGGGCCTTAGACACCGAGCCCACCAAGGACTGCAAGTCCTGCGTGCTTTGTGGCAGTGCTACAGGAGGGGGTGGCATCTGTGATTTTCTGGGTGTTTTGCGGCCTTCTATCCTGCGGGGCGGTTCCTTTCCTTTTGCCCATTTTCAGCAAACATCGGACAAGAAACTATCTGGGGGAAGAGGTTCCCTCCAGCCTGGGTTACGCCTTCCTCCTCCCGGCAGCCCTGATGATGGCGGCCCGGGGGAAAACCTACGAATACGCCGCCTTGTTCGCCTTGGCTCTTTCATTCTTCGCCCTTTTGGGCGCCATCGATGATGTCTATGGAGATAGGAGCATCAAGGGGTTTGGCGGGCACCTCGGGCAAAGACGGTCAACGGGTGCCATCAAGGCATGGGGAGGCGCGGCGGCCGCTTTAGCGATTTCCGCGCAACTGGGCTCCTCCGGCGTGGAGCTGGTGGTCAACGGGGCCATCATCGCCCTTTTCGCCAATCTCCTCAACCTCTTGGACGTAAGGCCAGGGCGGGCCGGGAAAGTGTTTTTGCTCTTAGCCTTGATCCTTCTTGTCCTCAGGCCCCAGATCCTAGCACCCCTTCTCGGTCTGATTTGGGCTGTGGCCGGCTATCTTCCCTGGGATCTGAGGCGAGTTGTGCTCATGGGTGATGTGGGTTCCAACCCCTTGGGGGCCGCACTGGGTCTAGGTTTTGTGCTGGCTTTTCCTGCTCTGCCTTTCAAGATTGCCTTGGCCCTGCTCCTACTGGGTCTCAATCTGCTCTCGGAGCGGATCTCGTTCTCCAAGGTGATTGAATCGAATCGTTTTTTTCATTTTCTTGATCAGCTGGGGCGCTGAAGGAAAAACCGTCTTGACGTGGAATATCAAGTCAGGATGTCAAATCGGGGGAGGAACAATGCGAAACATACTACTGGTCCTAGGGGCGCTGCTGCTGTTTTTTTCCATTGGCAGAGCCAGCTCCTACCCAAGCTACACGGTCCGGCCAGGGGACACACTCTATGAGATATCTCTGCAATATGGCATCTCCTGGAAGGAACTGGCCAGCCTCAACAAGATCAAAGACCCCACAACACTGCAGGTAGGTACCCACTTGCGGTTGCCTGCCCATGCTGTACCTAAGACAGCCCGTTCGGAAGAACCTATTGTAGAGCTGACGGCCAAGGAAAAGGACCTCCTGGTTCGTTTAGTTGCCGCTGAAGCCCGGGGCGAAGGGTTGGAAGGGCAAATTGCGGTGGCGGCCGTAATCTTCAACAGAGTGCAGAGCAGTCGATTTCCTCATACGGTCTGGGATGTGATCCACCAGCCGGGGCAGTTCACTCCCATTCAAAACGGCACCCTGCCCAAAAGCGCGGG
The DNA here is from genome assembly GCA_012838305.1 of Bacillota bacterium. Taxonomy (GTDB): domain Bacteria; phylum Bacillota; class Limnochordia; order Darwinibacteriales; family Darwinibacteriaceae; genus UBA5420. The sequence goes on from DUPN01000100.1 coordinate 103,783, forward strand.
AAACACTTGCCTGGAAGCGGTGGAAAGAGCGTTGTATGGCGAGGATCCCACGGGCGGCGCCCTGTTCTTCTACAATCCCTCCACAACCGCGGCCGCCGACTATTGGGCGACAAAACCAGTGATCAAGAGGATCGGGAATCATAACTTCACCCTCTAGGTAATAGAATTACCGAGAGGTGATCTTATGCGTGTTTTCGTGATAAGGCTAAAACGGTGGTACCTTATTGTACTGCTGCTTTTAGCCTTTGTGAGCTTAGTGCCGCAGCTACGCGAACCACTGATTCTGTCGGTCACATCCAGAGGTCGCTTGGTGCCCATCTACGCTGTTAAGACCCGGGAAAAGCGCTTGGCCATTTCCTTCGATGCCACCTGGGGTACGGAACTGACCGATGAGATCCTGGCCATTTTGGACAGCCATGGAATCAAGACGACCTTTTTCCTGGCGGGATACTGGGTCGATAAGCATCCCGATTACGTCGCAAAGATAGCGGGGCAGGGCCATGAGATTGGCAATCACAGCTATTCCCATCCCCACATGAATACCCTCAGTGAGCAAGGGATCCACTATGAGTTGCAGAAAAACGCGGACCTGATCCGGGACCTCACGGGACAGAAGACAAGCTTGTTCCGCCCCCCTTTTGGGGAGTATAACAACCAGGTCATCTCGATAGCAGGCTCCCTAGGATACCATACCATTCAATGGTCCGTGGATTCTCTGGACTGGAAGAACCTAACGAGCAGCCAAATCTATGATCGGGTCATGGATCAAGTGCAACCGGGTTCCATCGTCCTTTTCCATAACGCCGCCCCAGGTACCCCTGGGGCTATTCGCCGATTAATCCCAGATTTGCTGGCTAAGGGCTATGAGATCGTCCCCATTTCCGCGCTGCTGCACCAGGGGGATTTCTATATCGACCATGCTGGAATCCAGCATCCAGGAAAAGGGGGTCGCTCCGGGTGATCATTACCAAACGGACACTGTTCTTGTTTGCCGCCCTGATCCTCCTTGTGGCCCTGGCCCTTGCGGCCCCTGGTTTGTATGACAAAGCGCTGCGCACTTTGCATGGTGTTAAGGCGGGAGTGACACTAGAGGGACAGCTGGTGGAAGGTCTCCTGAAGCAGGAACTCTATGATGTGGTGGCCAGTCTGGCGGAAAGCTCCTACGTGGAAGCAAGCAATGCCAGCTGCAACTGGCAGACAGGGGAAATCACACCCGAGGTGGTGGGGCAGGTGGTGGATGTCCAGGGAACGGTGGATGCACTCTTAGCCGCACCGGCCGAGACATCTGTGGAGTTGGTGACCGTCCTGGTTCTGCCTTCGATCACCTCCGCACATTTCGAGCCCATCTACAGGGGACCCACCAGCGAACCAAGGGTTGCCCTGATGGTCAATGTAGACTGGGGTGATGAGTATATCCCAGGAATGCTCGATGTCTTTCGCCATTATGGTGTCAGTGCCACCTGGTTTCCCACCGGCCGCTGGACCCAAACCTCTCGGGATCTGGCTCGAACCATTTCCCAGGCGGGCCACGAAATAGGTAATCATGGGGGTTGGCACGGTGAGGCCAGCAAAATGAGCCGTAGCGAAACCGCCAGGCTCATTCAAGAAGGGGAGGACCTGATCTTAGAGGCCACGGGACAACGTCCCACAGTGTTCGCACCTCCCTCGGGTGACTTCAACCAGCAGACCGTTTCGGTAGCCGCTGAACTGGGTTACAAGACGGTCCTGTGGACGGTGGATACGGTGGATTGGCAAAGACCGGCCCCCACCGTGATTATTGATCGGGTCATTGGCAAGGTCAAAAATGGGGCCTTAGTATTAATGCACCCCACTAAACCCACCCTAGAGGCCCTGCCTGTCATCTTGGACCACTTAGCCAATATGGGGTACCAATGCGTGACCGTGACAGAACTTCTCGCCGATTAGCAGCCTAAAGCCGCGCCCAGATCTGGTCGTCTTCTTGTCCCAGATTGAAAAGGGCCAGTCCGCCGAGGCGAAACTCCTCGGCCAAGTCCATCTTATACTGCAGGCTGTAGCGATTCTCAAACCACACTTCGCCTCCGTTATAGGTGAAGAAGGGCAGTTTAGACGCGGTATCCCATTTGACCCTGGCACCCTCTTGGGCGGCTAATTCCAGAACTTCCTGGTGCGAGAGGGATCGGGGCAGGCCGCTCCTTGGCCAATGAATCCCCCCTGTGGACAGGCCCAAAATCAGGGTCTCAGGTGCCACGCTCGCGGTAATCTCCTGGAGCATCGCCTCCACTTCAGCGGTGGAGGCACCGGAGCCAGGCTGCCCCGGTAGTGGATCTGGAGACGTTTTCAAGACGAGATAATCCACGGCCTCTCCAGCTGCCCCGTAGTCAATGCTTGCATCCCAGGGGAGGGCTGCCATGGATTTCTTTCCCTCCTGACGCAGGTTATCTGCGAGATTGTTCAGAAATCCAAAGAGCGCATTCTGCTCCCTTCCGGGCAGGTAGGCCAGGTCAAGCAAGACACCTTTGAGCCCCCATTCGTCCACAAGATCTAAGATTTGAGCCAGTGTATCCTGCTGTAGATGCTCCAGTTCCAAGAGGTAGGAAGGCTCGACGGCAAGTCGAATATGGGCGTAGGTATCCATCTCTCGGTTACCCGCCAAGTAGAGAGTGCGTCCCATTTCCTCGTGATCGAAGCTGGCCGAGAGTTTTCCGTAGCGATCCAGCTCCCAGCCGAGGGCACTAAGTCCCGTCAGCTTGGCCCCATTCTCCAGGAGACTTTCATAGGCAAGGAGGCCTCCTGGGAAAAACCCCAGAACAATCTGATCCCCACCGGTTTCCACGCTCTCCTGGACAATCACAGCATAATCTGGAACCCAGCCTTCCACGCCCGTTCTCGGCCGAATCTTGTACCAGTTCTCGATGTGATCGAGGACCGTTACTTTGGCCTCTCTGGTCACGGTGCCCAGAGCCTGGGCCTCCAGGGATGGACTGCGGCGCAGCGTGATACGATCGACCGCAACAACTCCGCTGCGTCCCAATACCGCGTAGGATTGCTGTCCGAGGGGAGGATCCAGGGATTCAATGGGTTGTCCCTGACCACCGCCTAAGAGACTGGATAAATAAAGGAAAATAGATAAGATGCTCACCAGGATACCTTGATTCATAGGGATCCCCCCTTTCTGCTTTGCTAAATCTATGGTATCATATTCATATTGAAAATTCAGTGGAAAGAAAAGTACGATTTGGCTCTCGTGCCCAGCGTACTGGAGGTTGGAATGTACCAGCGAACGGTTTTACCCAATGGTATCCGCATTATCACAGAATATTTGCCCTATCTGCGTTCTGTCGCCTTAGGAGCCTGGTTTGAGGTGGGCAGCCGCCATGAAGAGCCCCAGGAGTGGGGCATTTCCCATTTTATTGAGCATATGGTTTTTAAGGGCAATCAAAAATACTCGGCCCGGGACATTGCTGAGGTCATGGACCAGCGGGGAGGGTATCTGAATGCCTTCACGGGAAAAGAGCAAACCTGCTACTATTTCCGGGTCCTGGACGAGCACTATGATCTTGCCGCAGACCTTTTGGAGCAGATGCTGCTCAACTCTCTGTTTGCACCTGAAGATGTTTTGAAGGAGAGAAATGTGGTCCTGGAGGAACTCAGCATGTACGAGGACTCCCCGGAGGAGCTGGTTCACGACTTATTCTTTGCCGCTTTGTGGCCCCAGGACCCCTTAGGTCGGCCCATTATTGGGTCCACCTCCAGTATCCATGCTTTTTCGCCAGAGATGATCAAAGAGTACATGACCCGACACTATACATCCCAGCGCTTAGTGATTGCCGCCGCGGGAAACATCAGCCACGAGAGGGTTGTGGAAACCTTCGCAGCCGCCTTCGATTCTCTAGGCCAGGCCGCCAGTCCCCCTGTGAGCGAAGCTCACTGCCAAAGAGGGCATGGATCGTTTAGAGACAAAGACACCGAACAGATCCATCTTTGTCTAGGGGGCCCCGCTCTGAGCCGCCACGATCCCAGGCGGTACGCTTTAAGCCTTCTCGATACCATGCTGGGCGGGGGTGTCAGTTCCCTTCTCTTCCAAGGTCTCAGGGAAGAACGGGGCTTGGTGTACAATACCTACTCCTTCAACTCCCTCTATGATGATACCGGTGCCTATGGTGTCTATGCGGGTTTTGGCCCCCAACACTGGAGTCAGGTTTGGAATGTGCTCTATGAGCTCTTTGAGGGTATCCCAACCAGCATTACCCGGGAGATGCTCTCCAGGGCCAAGAGCCAGGTCAAGGGCAGTCTGGTTCTGTCCTTGGAAAGCACGGGAAGTCGTATGACCCGGCTCGCCAAGGGAGAGATGGACGAGGGCAGCATCGTTACCCCTGAAGAAGCCATGGAACGCATTGAAAGGGTGGATCATGGGGAGATCGTTCAGCTGGCGCAGGAGATCTACGATCCCCGGGCCTGGAGTTGGGTAGCATTAGGACCAAGAGACCTAGTTAAGGAGGAATTGCCATGTCAACAGATATGCTGAAGGAGATTTTTCGCCTCCAAGAGCAGTTTGACCGCGCCGTCGCAGAGCACAGGAACCTAGAGTACAGGCGGGACGTTTGGATCCAAATGGAAGTCTTGGCCATCATCTCTGAGTTGAGTGAGATTCTCGATGAAGTTAACTTCAAATGGTGGAAAGACCCCAAGGCCATTGATGATGAACGGCTCAAGGAAGAGATCGTGGATGTGCTGCACTTCTTTGTATCCATGTGCCTCAAGGCTGGAATCGGGCCTGAAGAGCTATACCAAGCCTATATCCGCAAGAACCAGGAAAACTTCGCGCGCCAGAAGGGGGAAACGGAGCGCGAGGGCTATGCTTGGAAAAAACAGTAATCTATGGTATACTGGAGTCACTCCGCGCCCAGGGAGATGTCCAAAGGAGATGTTCTTTTTTGTACATGCGCGGAGTCTTTTTTTTGATTCTTTCCTTGACCATCGCCCTCCCTGTCCACGCCCTAAGTCTAAGCGGTGAGCTCCAAGGCGCCCTCGGTACCGATCAAGTACGTTCATCACTTGATCTCGATCTCCGCAAGGAATTAGACTGGTGCCAAGTCAAGTGGGGCTGGCATGCTGCCTTTACACCGTCTCAACCCCTGCAAACCCAAACCAGATGGCAGCTGGATTTTCCCCTAGGACGACACCTTAAACTCATCTTCCGTCACAACCTCAATCATTCCACCTCGCAAGACTCCTTTCGCTTCATCAACAAGACGAATTTCCGCCCCGATAGCTATTGCGCCCACCTGCAAACAGACCAGCTCCAGCTCGGTCTGCTTCGGAACGTACACCATCAGGAGAGCGATGTGGTGAATGCCGCCTTTGTGCAAAGCGTTTTGGAGCTAGGGCCCCTGGACCTACGCGGACTAAGCCTCCATTATACCGGGCAGACAAGGAGTGGGAACGCCCAAGTGATTGAAGGGTCGGCTCGATTCGGCGTCTTTCAGGGTCTCTTCGCCCTAGGCTGGCAGACAGACTTCAAGGGCGAAGAAAGTCAGGCCCGGCTCTTGGAATTTCGCTGCCAGACTCCAAGTTTCAGCGCCAAGGCCTCGGCTCAAGCTATCGATCCCGGTTTTCTCAGCCCACTCTCCAAGACCAATCTGTTCACTCCCAACCGCTATGGTTGGCAGGCGGAACTCGGGGCCCACGGCCACGGGCTGGAGTTTGGACTGAGCGTCAGGCGGCACAGCAACCGTGATCAGAGTAAGGACTACAACCAACTGGCCTTGGAGCTGCAAGCCAAGAACAAGCAGGCGGCACTGGAGTGGAGGATCGAACCTACTACAGCCCTGATTCTTCGTTATGCTCTCGCCGACATCCTCTTCCAGCTTGACCCGTTCAACAGCACAGTGCGCTCCGACTTCCAGCTAGGGAAGGGCACAATCAGCTTGCGCCTCGACGGCCAGCGGGGCATCCTGCGTCTGCAGTGGACGCTTCCTGGCCGGCTCCAGTGGCGTCTGATCGGTAAATACGACCTGTGGGAACAGCGTTCCCATTGCTCTCTACTGACGAAGTATACGGGTGAAAACAGCCACATTCAACTGGAAGTTGGACAGTATGATCGGGGAAATATGGGTGCTGGTTTTGCCAATCCTGCGAGCTTCTGCATATCATGGGGGTGGAAGTTCTAGTGGTATTCCAGGCCACATATGCTAAGCAGAGGTGAGGGTATGCGCTATTCAGAGCTATCCGGCAAGGAGATCATCTGCATCGACGAGGGTATTCGACTCGGCGTAGTGGAACATACCGATCTCGTGATTAACTTAAGTACGGGCGAAGTCGAATCCATCGTGATTCCTTACGGCCATCGCTGGTTTCGACCGAGACTGATCGTGGTGCCTTGGCGGGGCATCAAAAAGATTGGACGGGACCTGATGATTGTGGATCTGACTACCGCCAAAGACTACGCCGAGGTGATGAGGAAAATCGAGGAAAGGCCCAGGCGGAATAAGCCCCCTTTTTTTGGGTAAGCTACTCTCAAGAAATGAAAGGGGGAATTCTTTTTGTCAACTGTCATTGGTGTTTTTCGTGATATCAGTACGGCAGAAAGCGCAGTGAAGGCTCTGCGAAATAAGGGGTTCACCGATAACGAAATCTCGATTGTGGCGAAGGACAGCAAGGGTAAGGGAGCCGGAAAGTCCGGCGATATGGAAGCCGGCTCTGACTTCGGCGGCACCGACTCCATTGCTGATGGAACCACATGGGGAGGAGCTTTAGGAGGAGTTGCCGGTCTCTTGGCCGGGGTTGGAGCGCTGGCCATTCCGGGCATTGGCCCCATCGTGGCCGCAGGTCCCCTCGCGGGAGTGCTATCGGGTGCCGTGACCGGGGGCGTAGCCGGTGGCTTAATCGATCTGGGTATTCCAGAGGAAAGGGGACGCCAGTACGAGCAGGACCTCAAGCAGGGCGGCATTCTTGCTGTCATTGAGACCAGCGAGGATAAGGTCAATGATGCCAGTTCAATCCTCCGGCAAAATGGAGCTAAAGATGTGGAATCCCATGGCGGAGGGGAGAGTACAAACTAAGTCGTTCGGAGGCTGCCACAGGGCAGCCTCTTTTCTTGTTCTCACCTTGGCAGGAATGTTTGGGCTTCGTAGCGAATGGACAGGAATGGCTACGAGGAGGGAAGACCATGCGAGTTCTGGTGAATGGTGCAGCGGGGAAAATGGGTGCGGAAGTGTGCCGAGCGGTGCATGATGCTCCTGATCTGCAATTAGTCGGAGGTGTGGATCCAAAGGGGAGGAGCCCTTTTGCAGGCGTTCCAGTCTATGCTAATCTCCACGACGCCCTGGAGATGGCCGCGGTCGATGTGGTGGTTGATTTTACCACTCCTGCGGCTGTAAGAAGCAGTATGGAAATTTGTCTGGGCAAGAACATTCCCATGGTGATTGGAACAACAGGTTTTCACCACAACGAACTTGGGGAATGGCAGGTGCGGGCACTGCAAGAGAACTGGCGGGCGATTATTGCCCCGAATTTCGCCATTGGAGCAGTTCTGATGATGAAGTACGCCCGGGAAGCGGTGGCTTTTTTTGATCAGGCGGAAATTATCGAGTATCATCATGCCCAAAAACTCGACGCTCCCTCAGGAACAGCCGCTCGTACCCGAATACTTATGCAGGAAGTCCACCAAAGGGAGATACCCATCCATAGCGTACGCCTGCCGGGTCTAGTGGCCCACCAAGAGGTGATCCTGGGATTGCCGGGCCAAACTCTCACCATCCGCCATGATTCCAATCATCGTGAAAGCTTTATGCCAGGCGTTTTGCTCGCTATCCGCCAGATCCCCAAGATCAAAGGGGTCGTGGTCGGACTAGAACACATTCTTTTCACCGACATATAGTACTATGAGTGCGTGTTGGTGAGGAGGGTTTGTTGTGACCAGTCAACTTGCTGAGCAACCCATTGCTATGCTCGGATGTGATGCAAGGGAAGTTGGACTGGCTGAAGCATTACTTGATCTAGGCGCAGATTTGCATCTCGTGGGCTTTCCCCAGGACGGATCCCTAAAACGCGCCTTGCACTTTGGGGATCCCGAAGCAGCTGTCTTGGGTACAAAGGCTGTGATCGCTCCTATGAGTAATACCGATGACACGGGATGGATTCGGGCCCGCATGGATCTTCAGGAAACGGCCATTAACTTAGCGGAAGTAATCCCCTTGATGCCCTGCCAGACTCCGCTTCTAATTGGTGTAGCTAAGCCTGTGATTCGCGGATTGGCCACCCAGTACCGCTTGCGCCTGATAGAAATGGCGGAGATCAATGAGATCGCGATCCTAAATTCCATACCCACAGCTGAAGGCGCCATCTATGTTGCCATGGAGCACACCAAGATGACAATTCATGGGGCTCGCATTTTGGTGCTGGGTTTGGGTCGATGCGGAACAACCTTGGCCCAAAGCCTTGTCGCTTTAGGGGCCCATGTTACGGTGGCCGCCCGTTCCAGCGAGGATCTAGCCAGGGCGGTGGCCCAGCATTGCCAGCCGCTTGCCTTGGGATCACTGAAGTCCCGGACGGATTTTGAGATACTGTTCAATACGATCCCCGCCATGGTTCTGCCACGTTCCTATCTGAGGCTGCTCGATCCGGACACAGTGATTATAGATATCGCCGCCGGCCCGGGAGGTACCGATTTTTCTGCAGCCCAGGAACTTGGGATCTGCGCCATCCATGCCCTTTCCCTTCCTGGGAAAGTGGCACCGAAGACGGCAGCCGACATTCTCATCCAAACGATTCCTCACCTACTTGCAGGACTGCTAGGAGAGGAGCATTATGATGACTATGAGCGGTAAGAACATCGGGTTTGCCGTAACGGGCAGTCATTGCACCTATCAGGAAATTTGGCCCCAGGTGAGCAGGCTGAGAGAAGCGGGGGCTGAGGTTTATCCCATTGTGTCCAGCGCGGTAGCGGAGTCCACTACACGATTTGGTGCCGGGCCGGAGATTGTGGCCCACTTTGCGGAGTTGACCGGGCGATCGGTGATCGCCACCATCGTGGAGGCTGAACCCCTCGGACCTTCCAAAGTTCTCGATTGCCTCATCGTTGCCCCTTGTACGGGAAATACCCTGGCGAAGCTAGCCAATGCCATAACCGATACCGCGGTTTTAATGGCAGCAAAGACGCAGCTAAGAAATGGAAGGCCCTTGGTATTGGCCATTTCCACCAATGATGCCCTCGGGCTCAATGCCAAGAACCTTGGCCTACTCTTGAATGTGGAGAACGTGTTTTTTGTACCCTTCGGCCAAGATAATCCCAAGGAGAAACCACGATCCTTGGTGGCCGATATGGAGCTTGTGTTGCCAACAATCGAAAAGGCACTTTTAGGCATGCAGTTGCAGCCTATATTGGTTGAACGTACAATGCGGTCAGTACGATAATGTGAGGAGCGGTTGTATGAGCGGTTTACATGTGGCAATTTTGGGAGCTACAGGCATGGTTGGTCAAGAACTCTTGGATATTCTAGTCGAGAGGCAATTTCCCATCAAGAACCTGACCCTTTTATCCTCGGCCCGATCAGCAGGGAGCAGGGTATTGGTCGGCGGCAAAGAATACGCCGTACAGGAAGTATCGGCCCAGGCGTTTCAGGGAGTGGATCTGGCCTTCTTTGCAGCGGGCGGCCAGGTGAGCCAAGAATGGGTTAAACCTGCGGTTGAAGCAGGCGCTGTAGTCATCGATAATACCAGTGCATTTCGTTTACGGGACGATGTTCCTTTGATTGTGCCTGAGATCAATGGGGAAGAATTCCTCCAGCATCAAGGTATTATCTCCAATCCTAACTGTTCTACTATCATCATGGCCATTGTCTTGAAGCCCATTTTGGAGCGGGCCGGGATCCGGCGTATTGTCGTTTCAACCTACCAGGCCGTATCCGGTGCAGGGGGCCGGGGAATGGATGAGCTGCGACGTCAAACCGAGGACTATGTGGCCGGACGGGAGCTCGAGGCGTCCATCCTGCCAGTGGCTGGCGAAAAAAAGCACTATCCCATCGCCTTTAACGCCATTCCCCAGATCGACGTCTTTGACGAGGACGGTTATACCAAGGAAGAGTGGAAGATGGTCCGGGAAACCCAGAAACTCTTTAAGGATCCCCAACTTCGCATTTCTCCCACCACCATCCGCATTCCAGTCATGCGCTCCCATAGTGAGAGCATAAATATAGAAACAATATCTCCCCTTTCGCCCGAGGAATGCAGGGCCCTGCTGAGACAGGCACCTGGGGTTAAAGTCATCGATGATGTGGAGGTACAAGAGTATCCCATGCCCCTATTCACCTCAGGTCAAGACCCCGTTTTCGTAGGACGGATCAGGCGCGATCCGACCGTAGAAAACGGACTGAATCTGTGGGTTGTGGGCGATCAGATTCGCAAAGGAGCTGCCTTAAACGCCGTGCAGATTGCTGAGCATGGACTGCAAATCGGTGCCTTTAGTAAGAGGTGAGAGTATGAGGATCGTAGTGCAGAAGTTCGGGGGTAGTTCTCTTTCCTCCGCCGCCATGCGCAGAGAAGCTATGTTGCGAGTTCGGGAGGCGGTGCAAGAAGGTCTGATGCCCGTTGTGGTGGTTTCCGCCATGGGACGTTTGGGAGATGCCTATGCCACAGACACGCTCCTGAAGTTGATGCAGGAAACCAACCCGGCGGCGGAGGGCGCCAATTTGGATTTGCTGCTCTCCTGCGGAGAGATTATTTCCGCCGCTATCTTTGCGGAGGGATTAAGCCAGATGGGCCTGGCGGCCCAGGCCCTTACAGGCTGGCAATGCGGGATAACCACCGACGATGTCCACCAGGGTGCCAGGGTGAAACGTGTCCAGGTAGGGAGACTGCTGGAGTGTGTGGATGCTGGTATCATTCCGATCGTGGCAGGCTTTCAAGGAGTTAGCGAGAAAGGTGCTGTAACCACACTCGGGCGGGGGGGAAGCGATACAACAGCGGCAGTCTTGGGTGTAGTGCTTAAGGCCGAAAGAGTGGAGATTTTCACCGATGTAGATGGAATCAAGACGGCCGATCCCAGCCTGATCCCAGATGCCCCCACCCTGCAGGCTCTGTCGTATCGCGAAGTAGTTGAAATGGGCCATATGGGAGCTAAGGTGCTCCATCCTCGAGCTGCGGAGATTACCATGGAGGAAGGGATTCCCCTGCAGATCCGATCGGTGGTCCAATCCAAGGGTGGAACCACCATTGGGCGCAGCGCCAAGTCTAGGGCGGCCTTCGCTGGAGGAGAAGTTACGGACCGAGTTGTCACAGGCATCGCCCATCTCGGGAAACGGGCGCAGGTTCGAATTGAGGGCAGCGACTTTCATCGCTCCAATCTGGGCACCCAAGTCTTTCATCTCCTAGCCGAGGCCGGAGTAAGCGTGGATCTGATTCATTTCTCCCCGGAACGGATCGCTTTTGTGATCGACCAGGCCAAGGTAAATACTGCGCGAACTGTCTTGAGCCCTTTAGGATTACATGTTAAGATCAAGGTAGGTTTTGCCAAGGTATCTGTGGTCGGAGCAGGTATGCATGGTGTTCCAGGGGTCATGGCCCGGGTAGTAGGTGCTTTAGAGGCCGACGGAATCCCTATCTACCAGACCACGGACTCCCATGCCAATATTTCCTGCCTCGTACTGGAAGAACACATGTCAAGGGCTGTCCGGGCCTTGTATAAGGAATTTCAACTCGATCGCATTTGAGGAGGTACATCATGAAGTCAGGTCAACTCTTTACCGCCATGATCACACCTATGAACAAGGATCAGTCGGTAAATTATGGAGCAGCTGTGGAACTTGCACGGCGTCTAGCCGAGAATGGTTCAGACGGGGTGGTATTATCAGGCACCACGGGGGAAAGCCCCACCTTAAGTTTTGAGGAGAAAGTGAAGTTATTCTCCGAAGTGACCGATGCCCTAGGTGGTCAGGTCGAAATTATCGCTGGAACCGGATCCAACTCAACCGACGACAGCATTGCCTTGACCAAGGCTGCAGAGAACTCTGGTGTTGACGGGATCATGCTGGTTGCACCTTATTATAACAAACCGTCCCAAGAAGGCCTATACGAGCATTTCAAAGCGATAGCGCTCCAAACTTCACTGCCCGTCATGATTTACAATGTACCGGGACGGACCAGCGTCAATATTTTACCCGAGACCGTTGCTCGTCTCGCCAAAATCGATAATATCGTGGCCATCAAAGAGGCCAGCGGCAGCCTAGAACAAGTGAGTGTGCTTAAGACCTTGGTGCCCGACGACTTTCTAATCTACTCCGGAGACGATGCCCTGACCTTGCCCATCTTGTCCGTGGGCGGTGCGGGAGTGGTCAGCGTAGTATCCCACCTGGTCGGGCGTGAAATCAAGGCCATGATTTCGGCGTTTTGTGCAGGCAAGACCCAAGAAGCTCTGGAAACCCATTTGCAGCTGATGCCCTTGTTTAAGGCCATGTTTTTAACCACAAATCCGGTACCGGTCAAACGAGCCCTGGAATTTGTGGGATTTGAGACAGGTCCCGTGCGCCTGCCCCTGGCTGATCTGACCGAAGCAGAAGCAGCCACCATCAAGGGTGTCTTGGCGAAAATGGGCCTAGGCTCTTAAGATAAGCGACGACTCTTTTAGCCCCCTACCTGGGAAAATCCACCAGGAGGGGGTTGTTTCTTTTTGCTCATTTGATTATTTGCCCTACACTGTGTATAATATAAGAACGCATGACTTGTTCGGTTTAGTACGATGCAAACCACCCATGGGCGACGGTGGTTATTCTTGATGCTTAATCAAAGAAGTCATAATTAACTGGAGGTGTTTCAAACTGCATGACTGATAAAAAAAACATACGTATCCTGCCCTTAGGCGGTCTTGGCGAGATCGGCAAAAACATGACGGTGATGGAGATCGGTGGAGATCTCGCCGTTGTAGATGCCGGTGTGATGTTTCCGGAAGACGATATGCCAGGTGTGGACTTGGTGATCCCGGATATCACCTACTTGGTGGAGAACGCCAAACGCGTCAAGGGTATCTTTTTGACCCATGGGCATGAAGATCACATCGGGGGCGTTCCCTATGTCCTGCGTCAACTGAACGTGCCTGTGTACGGCACCAAGCTCACCTTAGCTCTCCTGCGCGTTAAGCTGATCGAACACGGTCTGGAAAAGAGTACAGACCTGCGGGAAATCAAGGCGGGTGACAGAATTCAGACAGGTGCTATCGACGTGGAGTTCATCCATGTCAATCATTCCATCGCCGATGTGGTGGCTTTGGCCTTTCACACGCCCCTCGGCGCCATTGTCCACTGCAGCGATTTTAAATTCGATCAGACCCCCTATGATGGCAAGGTGGCGGATCTGCACACCTTTGCCAAACTTGGGCAGCAAGGGGTTCTCTGCCTGCTTTCTGATTCCACCAATGCGGAGCGTCCAGGGTATACGGCCTCGGAAGTGTCCGTGGGGGAGACTTTCCGCAATCTATTTGGCAAAGCGGAGGGGCGAATTCTAGTGGCCACCTTTTCCTCCAATGTCCACCGTGTCCAGCAGATTTTCGATGCAGCCGCCCGAGAAGGGCGCTACGTCCATGTCACAGGACGCAGCATGATTCGGGTGGTGGAGGTTGCCCGAGAAATAGGCTATTTGAACATTCCCCAGGGCATCTTAGTTGACTTGGACAAATTGGATCAGCTGCCCAGGGAGAAGACTGTGATCATTACCACAGGCAGCCAAGGGGAGCCCATGGCGGCCCTGAGCCGCATGGCCATGTCCGAACACAACCGCATCAAAATCAGCAGCGGTGACACCGTCATTCTCTCCGCCACGCCCATTCCAGGCAATGAGAAGGCGGTGGGTCGAATCATCAATCAATTGTTCAAGGAAGGCGCGAACGTGATTTACGAGCCCCATTTGGGCGTTCACACCTCTGGGCATGCTCAGCAAGAGGAACTTAAGCTCCTTTTGAATCTATGCAAGCCGCGCTATTTCATCCCCATCCATGGTGAGCATCGCATGCTCCTAAAACATGCGGAACTGGCTGAATCCACCGGGGTTCCCAAGGAGAATATCGTGATCAGCGAGATTGGGTTACCGGTGCAGTTCAACGCAGATGGTGTCCGCGTTCGGGACCGGGTGACCTCCGGCCAAGTCTTCGTGGATGGTCTAGGCGTGGGAGATGTGGGTAATATTGTGCTCAGAGATCGGCGCCAGCTCTCAACCGACGGCATTTTGATTGTGGTGTTGACCATGAGCCGTCAATCGGGTAAGGTGCTAGCCGGCCCTGATGTTGTCTCCCGGGGATTTGTCTATGTCCGGGAATCGGAAGCCCTGATGGACGAGGCCCGTCTCCGGGCTAAAGAAGCGGTGGAGGCGTGTCTGACACAAGATTCCTGGGATTGGGGTGCTCTGAAGGGAGCGGTTCGTGACAGCCTCAACCGTTACTTGTGGGAAAGAACAAAGCGTCGTCCCATGATCCTCCCCATAATCATGGAAATCTAGGGCTCTAGGTTTAAGTCCCCTCTTTTCTTACCATACTAGTAGGTAGGAGAGGAGGGGGTTTTTTGTTGGAGCAATATCAACCTGCAACCGACGACGAGGCGGCGTCCCCTGATCAGAATTCGCTGCAAACCCTGAAAGAGCTGGGCCAGGTCACCACACCCGAAGCCCCAGAACCGCAGGAGATTCAACCATTCCATTGCCTGAATATTATCGGGCAAATCGAAGGCCACATGGTTTTGCCCCCACGCAATAAGACAACCAAGTACGAACACGTGATACCGCAGCTGGTGGCCATCGAGCAAAACCCCAAGATCGAAGGTTTGCTCATTGTCCTCAATACCGTGGGAGGGGATATCGAAGCCGGCCTGGCCATTGCGGAAATGTTGAAGACCATGAAAACCCCAACCGTCTCATTGGTGCTCGGAGGCGGTCATTCCATTGGTGCTCCCATTGCAGTCGCTGCAGACTACTCCATTATTTCGGAAACAGCCACCATGACCATTCATCCCATTCGCCTCAGCGGGTTGGTGATCGGGGTGCCGCAGACCTATGAATACCTGGACAAAATGCAGGATAGAGTGATTCGCTTCATCGTACAACACTCCAATGTCAAGCTGGAGGTGCTGCGCGATATGATGTTTCGTACCGGCGAGTTGGTTCGAGATGTGGGTACCGTGCTCGTTGGACAAGAAGCGGTACAGGTAGGGCTGATCAACGAAGTGGGCGGTTTGGGCTTGGCTCTGAGCCGACTCTCACATCTAGCCCTCCAGCAGAGAAACGGAGGTATCCAATGATGGTCCTCTACACCGTCGTGCCTCTGGAAGATGTGATGGAGGGCATAGAGGAAGATCCAGCAGCCACCATGGAGCTGAGCATGGGAGGCTTAACCCTGGAGGTGGAGACGCTCGGGGGCTTTCGGGCCAAGGTTGTCCGGGTGCTCAGCACAGACCCTGCGCACTTTCTACGACCCCATTCTCAGCCAGGAGCCATAATTCGAATGGATACATTCTAAAGCGAAGAAGATTCTCATAGGGTCAGATATGAGAATCTTTCCTTTTATAGCAGGTTTTTCCTTAGGAATCGCCGTTTTTCTACTGGGCCTGAACTTGCTCGGTCAGACCCTCACCAGCGTTTTGGGTTTTCGTTTGCGCGCCCTTCTGCAGCGCTTTACGGCAAACAAGGTCAGCTGCCTTCTAACAGGCATCCTCAGCACCACCCTGGTCCAAAGCAGCAGCGCCGTGAACTCCACGATGGTGGTCTTAGTGGACAGTGAAGTGCTCAGTCTGCGCCAAGCCTTCGCCGTCATGCTGGGAGCCAATATTGGCACCACACTCACGGTGCAGATCATGGCCCTGCCTGTGGAAAAGACGGCCTTCCCCTTGATCATCCTGGGGCTGTTCCTGTTCTATGCGGCCAAAAGGCCCGCGCGAGGGAGCGCTGTGTTCAGTCTAGGCGCGGTCTTCTTTGGACTTAGCTTCACCACCAAGATCCTAGCACCCATTTTGGGCACCGCCAAGATTCAGGAGATTGTGGTGCAACTCGCGGGAACTCCTCTGCGGGCCTGTATCCTAGGTGCCCTTTTGACTGCTCTGGTTCACTCTAGCAGCGCGGTAACTGGCCTGGTGGCAAGTCTAGTCGGCCAAGGCTCCCTCGCCCTGCCATCTGCGGTGGGATTGGCCCTGGGCAGCAATGTGGGTACTGTGCTCACAACCATTCTGGCGAGTGCAGGACGGAGCCGTGCCAGCCGCGCCACGGCCCTAGCCGAGCTCCTTTTTAACCTCGGAGGTGTACTGCTAACCTTGCCTGTCTACCCCTTCTTTTTGCACCTGATTCGCCTTCTTTCTCGTCATCCCAGTCGCCAAGTAGCCCATGCCCACACCATCTTCAATCTGCTTACGGCCTTGATCACCATGCCCCTCTTGGAATATCTAGCTCGCCTAGCTTGGGTGTGGGCAGGAATCCTGGGAGGAACCAAGAATAACTAGGCATACTGGGGAGGAGTGAAGATGTGACCACAGTTCAGGCCATCGTTTTAGGGATTATCCAGGGTCTTACAGAGTTTCTGCCAGTGAGTTCATCGGGGCATCTCGTTTTGTTCTCGCAGCTCTTTGCAGTGGAACAATCGTCCCTTGTCTTCGAAGTTATGGTCCATGTGGGTACCTTGTTCGCGGTTCTAGTGGCGCTCCGCACTGAAGTGCTGGTCCTGCTCACCTCCGTTTTGAAGCTGGTGCGCTCCCCCAAGAAAACAAGACAGCTCCTCAGGGAGGATCCAGGCTGCCGAATCCTCTTGGCGATTGTGGTAGGTACCCTGCCCGCTGTGGTTGCGGCCCTTTTGTTGAAAGACCTCATTGAGACCTTGTTCACGAGTACACTTTTGGTGGGACTGATGCTGGTTGTGACTGGTACCATCTTGTACTGGACCGAGCGTTACAAGGTGCAGAAACGAGGGATGCAGGCCATCTCGGCCCGGGACGCTCTAGTGATCGGACTCGGTCAGGCCCTGGCCATCGTTCCTGGACTTTCCCGCTCGGGAACCACCATCGCCATGGGCTTATTCCGAGGTCTGGATCGAGACAGTTCTGCCCGTTTCTCCTTTTTGCTGGCCATTCCAGCCATTTTGGGAGCTTTGGTCTTTTCCCTCGATGATCTGCTGCAGGGAACGGCGAACCTGGGGTGGGGACCTCTCGGGGCCGGTTTCCTGGCTGCAGGGCTCACCGGATATGTGGCCATTCGCTTTTTGTTGGATTTGGTAAAAAAAGGACGCTTAATTTGGTTCTCCTATTATACTTGGCTGGTGGGAGCTTTGATTTTGGTAATGCAACTGGCTTAGAATCATGGCAGGAAAACGAATGATAAGGTGGAAATAATGAGTATTCGTAAGAATTTGCAGGATGTACAAGCTCGCATCAAGAAAGCGGCCGAAAAAAGCGGTCGCAGCGAGTCTGACGTGCAGCTGCTTGGCGTGACCAAGTATGCATCGGACAGAGAAGTCCAGGAATTAGTTTGTCTCGGCGTAACGCAGTTGGGGGAAAGCCGGATCCAGGATGCCAAAAAGCGCCTACAGCTTTTTCCCAACGTGAAATGGCACTTTATCGGACGACTACAGACAAACAAAGTGCGTTATTGTGAACACTTTTCCTTAATCCATTCCCTCGACCGGTGGAACCTAGCCGAAGTGCTGCAGCGCAGAGCAAGCCAGTGGGGTAGGGTCCAGGATGTCCTGATTCAAGTCAATGTTTCGGGAGAAGGCAGCAAGACGGGCTTGGCCCCGAGGGAGATCAAAGACTTCGCCGAAAAGGTCCTTGGGGAATGTCCGAATTTGCGTGTGCGGGGTCTCATGACCATGGCACCCTTCGTGGAGCCCGAAGAAACACGGACGTTTTTCCGGGAGACCCGTTTGACCTACGAAGGGCTGCAAGAGGAACTTGGGGTGTCTTGGGACATTTTGTCCATGGGTATGACGAATGACTTTGAAGTAGCAATCGAAGAGGGAGCCACATTGGTGCGGATTGGTTCGGCACTGTTCTCGAAGGGGGATTCAGCATGAGCGATTTTGTCCACAAACTGAAGGTTTTTTTAGGCGTCACCGAGGAGTATGAAGAAGAACGGCCATTTGAACGAATCCAAGAGAAAGCTGAAGAGGACATCCGCCCTTTAAGGCGGGAGCGCGGCAAAAAGCAGCCAGCCAAGCAGCAAGTTCAAGGCAAACCTGCTCTGATTGGCATCTCCGGCGGCCAGATTGTGCAGGCTAAGATGGTCATCTTAGAGCCACGGGCGTATGAAGAGGTTAAGGAGTATGTTGGACACCTCAAAGCCCGCAGGTCCTTGATTCTGCGCCTCCATTTGGTGGACAAACGCGAAGCCCAGCGAATTGTGGATTTCATGAGCGGCACAACCTATGCCCTGGAAGGTAATATGCGGAAACTGGGCGATACGATCTTCTGCTTTACACCAGCCTCCGTCGCCATCGAGGGAGACTTGGAATCGGATTTTTTTGAGATGATTCGGAAGGAAAGCGAGTGATTCACAGGTGCGGATTATTGCCGTGGCGGATCTCCTTTTTGAACTCTATACTTGGATTCTTGTGGCCCGATTTCTGCTGACCTGGATCCCGAGTGTGGACTACTCCCATCCCGTCGTCCGATTTATCCATCGGGCCACCGATGTTGTGGTGCGTCCCTTCCGGGGGATTCTGCCTCCCATGGGTGCCATTGATTTTTCTCCGCTGTTGATGTTTCTTGTGCTGCGGATGGCCTATTCTCTGTTGAGAAGACTCCTGTTTGTGTTTGCCTTCTAGGAGCATGGTTTGGTCTGTTAGGAAGGATTGAGAGCGTTGAAGTATGAAGAGCTGCTAGGGCATTTACGGGGCGAAGCAGAGCAGAGCTTAGGACGTCATATTCTGGACTTAGCCCGCCAGTCGTGGAACACCAATCGCCCCCAGATCACGGATTTTTACGATCCCTACGAGCGGCAAGTGGCGCAGAGTGTCCTAGGCAGCGTTCCCGAAGTGGCCCTCTTGTACCAAGGGGGGTACAAAAAGGCCGAACGGGCCCGTTTCGTCCTTTATCCCCAATTCTATCTGACCGAAACCATTCCATCGTCGATCAGGGTCTTGGAGGCCAAGGGCAACTTTACCTTTCAGACGGTAAAACACGGCGATTACCTGGGCTCCATTTTAGGCCTGGGCCTCAAACGGGGGAAAATAGGGGACATCTTGGTCCTAGACCATGGCTGCCAGGCCATTGTCGCCGCCGAAGCGGCAGACTATATCTTGAGTCAATGGACCCAAGTGCACAAGGTTCCCATTTCAGTCAGGGAGATTGATGAACAGCAATTGGCCGTAGAGCCAGAGCGTATCAAGGAAATCCGAGCTACAGTAGCTTCTTTACGCCTAGATGCAGTCGCGGCTGAGGGCTACGGGACCTCTCGTTCCAAAATAGTCCGGGAGATTAAAGGTGAAAGGCTGAAACTTAACTGGAAACCCGTCATCAATCCCTCCCTCAGCATTTCCCAAGGAGATGTCCTCTCCATGCGAGGACGGGGACGCGTTGTTGTTTCAGAAGTGGGTGGCACAACCAGAAAGGGCCGAATCAATATTGTGTTGCATCGGTATTTTTAGGAGGTGGCAGGCGTGTTAAAGCCAATGGACATTCATAACATGGAGTTCAAACGGACATTCAAAGGCTATGACCCTGACGAGGTGGATGAGTTTCTGGCAACCATTGTGATCAAGTATGAGTCCATGTATCAAGAAAACCGGAGACTACAGGGTGAGATTAAGGCCCTGCGGGAGGAACTCGAAGGAAAAGGCGGCAATGAACAGGACATCTACGATCTAATCTCCCTGACCAAACAGACCGTGCAGGAAGTGAAAGCGATATCGAGGATCGAAGCGGACAATGTGGTTAATGTGGCCCAGTCCGAGGCGGAGCGGATCCTTGTTGAGGCCCGCCTCAAAGCCCAGCATCTGTTGGCCGATGCCGAAGAACGCTTAGAACGGACCGAGAGGGCCGAGCGCCAGCTCCGGGAAAAGGTGCGCCTGACGATGGAAGCCATCTGGAATAGTCTGACCGATGCCGAAGAGGCCCCTGGCGCCACCCGACCGTATCGTGATCTGGCCTCGTCCACCAGCGAGGAGGGGCAGGGAGAAGGGGAAGAATAACGGTTTGACATTAGGTTTGAGCTTCGATATAATGGCGGTAATACGAAAAAACGATGAACGGGAGAGTACTCACTGGCTTTGGTTTCAGAGAGTCCGGTTAGGTGCAAGCGGATACCAAAAAAAGTGAAGGAAGATCACCCTGGAGTTGCTGGCTGAAAAAGAAAAGTAGGCTACGTCGGTGGTACCGTTACAACCATAGAGTGAAGACAGTCTTACTATGTCTTAACTAGGGTGGTACCGCGGTTTCCTCGTCCCTTTTTGGGGCGAGTTTTTTTGTATTTGAGGAGGTATTCAAGTGGAAAAAGGATCCATGTACCAACACACCCTGCAGCTGCCGCAGACAGAGTTTCCCATGCGGGGCAATCTGCCCAAAAGGGAACCTTCTATGCTGGAAAAATGGCAAAAAGAAGATTATTACGGGCAGCTACAGGCTCTAGGCCAAGCCCAGGACCGTCCCGTCTACATTTTGCATGACGGCCCTCCCTATGCCAATGGCAACATCCATATCGGCACAGCCCTCAATAAGATTCTGAAAGACATTGTGATGCGCTCCCGCAGCCTAGGAGGGTGCCATGTGCCCTATGTCCCCGGTTGGGATACCCACGGGCTCCCCATTGAGCTGCATGTTGTGCGATCGCTAGGTGCCGCCAGGGAAGGTATGGATGCGGCTGAGTTTCGCAGGCATTGCCAAGAGTATGCCCTGGGACAAGTTGACAACCAGCGGGAGCAGTTCCAGCGCCTCGGTGTCTGGGGCGACTGGTCGGAGCCCTATTTGACGCTGAAACCGGAGTATGAAGGCATTCAAATCCGCATCTTTGGCGAAATGATGAAAAAGGGCTATGTGTACAAAGCCCTTAAGCCGGTGTACTGGTGTTCCGACTGCCAGACCGCCTTGGCTGAGGCCGAGATCGAGTATGATGATCACCGCTCGCCCAGTATCTACGTGCGTTTCCCTGTGGCAGACGCCAAGGGGATTCTACCTGAAGAGGATACCTTCTTTGTGATCTGGACCACCACACCCTGGACCATCCCGGCGAATTTAGCCATCGCTCTGCACCCGTATTTCGACTATGTCCTTGTTCAGACCGATCAGGGCAAGTTGGTCGTAGCCAAGGAATTGGCCCAAGGCGTGCTGGAGGAGCTTGGCCTTCAATCCCAGGGGATCCTGGCAGAGTTTAAGGGTTCCGAACTGGAGGGTATCGTCTGTAAACATCCCCTGATGGATCGCGATTCCCTGGTGATTTTAGGTGATCACGTCACGCTAGAAGCTGGAACCGGATGTGTGCACACCGCTCCCGGCCATGGCCACGAAGACTATGTGGTGGGTCTAGAGTATGGATTGCCCATCCTTTCCCCCGTAGACGGTCAAGGGCGCTTTACGAAAGAAGCAGGGCCCTATGCGGGTTTGACCTTAGATGAAGGAAACCGAGCCGTGGTGAAGGATCTCAACGCGGCAGGAGCCCTGCTCAAGCTGGACTTTGTGGAGCATTCCTATCCCCACTGCTGGCGCTGCAAAGACCCGGTGATCTACCGCTCCACGGACCAATGGTTTGTTTCCATTGATCAGTTTCGTCAAAACATGCTCCAGGCCATCGACGAAGTAGAGTGGATTCCCAGCTGGGGCATTGATCGCATCCGGGGCATGGTGGCCGATCGCGCCGACTGGTGTATTTCCAGGCAAAGGATCTGGGGTGTACCCATCCCTGTATTTTACTGTTCCTGCGGCGAAACCATTGCCTCCCAAGAAACGATCGATCATGTCGCCCAGGTCTTCTCGGAGGAAGGTTCCAATGCCTGGTTTGAACGGCCGGTGCAGGAACTTCTGCCGCCGGGATATGTGTGTCCATTCTGCGGTGGACAGAGTTTCACCAAGGAAACCGATACAATGGATGTCTGGTTTGACTCGGGCATCTCCCATCAGGCTGTGCTCACGACCCGGGAGGGTCTTTCCTGGCCTTGCGATCTCTATTTGGAAGGAAGCGACCAGCACCGCGGCTGGTTCCAGTCCTCATTGTCCACTTCTGTGGCGACCAAAGGCCAGGCTCCCTACAAAGCGGTGCTCACCCATGGCATGGTGGTGGACGGAGAGGGCAAAAAGATGTCCAAGTCCCTGGGGAATGTAGTGGGACCCGAGGAAGTCTGGAACCAATATGGAGCCGACGTTCTCCGTCTGTGGGTCGCCTCTTCGGAGTTTCGAGGCGATGTGCGCATCTCCGCTGACATCCTGAAACAGCTGTCCGACGCCTACCGGCGCATTCGCAATACGGCCCGTTTCATGCTGGGCAATCTCCATGATTTTGATCCTGATCAGCACAGTGTGCCCTATGAGCAGCTGGAGGAGCTCGATCGCTGGGCTTTGATGCAGCTGGCCAAGCTGAGTAAGAGAATGCGAACCGCCTATGCCAAGTATGATCTGCACATTGCCTATCACGCAGCACACAAGTTTGCATCCGTTGACTTGGGAGGCTTTTACCTTGATGTACTCAAGGACCGCTTGTATTGCGACAAGGCCGATGATCCTCGGAGGCGTTCGGCCCAGACGGCCCTCTTGATCATTTTGAAGGAATTCACCCAGCTCCTGGCGCCAATTTTGGTCTTTACCGCCGAAGAGATCTGGGGGCACCTGCCCCAAGCGCTGTGCACAGAGAAGAGCGTACACTTTACCACCTGGGACCAGCTGCCTGAAAGCTATTGGGATCCTGCCTTGGATCAGCGCTGGGAAGCCTTTTTAGATATCCGCCGCGTTGTGGCCAAAGGACTGGAGATAGCTCGGGTGGAGAAGACCATCGGTGCCGCCAATGAGGCCAGATTGGTGATCTACGCGGACGAACAGCATACCGAAGTCCTGCAGTCCCTGAGCAAAGACTTGCGTCTGCTCTTCATCGTCTCCGAGGTCGATCTGCGGCCCTATGGAGAAAAGCAGCAAGCACTCTATGGTGAGGAAGGAATCGCTGTGGATGTGACCCGAGCCAGTGGCGACCGCTGCGAACGCTGCTGGAAGTACTTTCTCGAAATGAGCGATGATCCAGAACATTCCCAGATCTGCCAGCGTTGCCTAGACGCCATTCAGTCCTAGAGTGAAGCCTGCATGCCCCCTGCCACCGTATAAGGCAGGGGGTTTTGCATACTCTAAGACAAGAAGGGATGGGTGAATGTGGCGGATCGCATTAGCTCCGGCTTGTTACAAAACCTGGTAATTAGAACGGAAGAGCTGATACAGGCCCTGGAAAAGGCGAGTATTGCCGAGTATATCGAGTTATTCAAAAAACCAAGGCGCATGCTCTATTTGAGCTTTCTGTCGGGAATCGCCCGTGGTTTTGGTTTGGCCATCGGCTTTACCCTGGTGGGAGCCATCTTTTTGTATGCCCTGGGCACACTCGCCTCGCTCAATCTCCCTATAGTGGGTGAGTTCATCGCCGAAATCGCCCGCATTGTCCAAAACGAACTGGCTGTACGGCCTTAGGAGGTCAAGATGAAGAAACAACGATTGCAGAAACTGCAAACCATGTTGAAAGAGGAACAAGGCGAACTGCAAGAACTTGAGGAAAGGCTCTCGGGCCCCGGCGGCCTGGGAGCATCCATGAATGATGCAACCGGTGAGCTCTCGGCCTACGATAACCATCCTGGGGATTATGGATCGGAGATGCATGAGCGCAGTAAGGATTTGGGACTCCTGCAGATGACGCGGAAGCAGATTGCAGAGATTGAAGAAGCGCAAGAATCCATCCGGGATGGAAACTACGGGGTCTGCCGCCATTGCGGGCAGGCGATATCCGAAAAACGTCTCCTGGCTTTACCTCGCACCCTGTTGTGCGTCAAGTGCCAGCGCCAACAGGAAGACAAAGACACAAACCATCGTCCGGTGGAAGAAGAGCTGCTGGCGCCCCCCTTTGGCCGCACCTTCACCGACGGTGAAGACAGCGTGATCTTTGATGGAGAAGACGCCTGGGAAGCAGTGGAGCGATATGGGACATCGAGTTCCGATGGGAACGAGCACCACTAGGAGGGAAATCCTTCCCCGCGCAGAACTATGCACAGAGCAGAAGGGAAGGGGCCGTGACCTTTGAGGTATACACTTGCAGCGGGATTGATTCTAGCATCGGATCGCATCTCCAAGTTCTTGGTTATGCGTCATATGACGGAGGGGCAGAGCATCCCCTTACTGCCTCCCCTTTTGTATGTAACCTATGTGCAAAACAGGGGAGCTGCCTTTGGCTTTCTGCAAGGCCAAACAGTCTTGCTCTCCGCGATCGCCCTCTTGTGTCTGCTCTTCATTTCTACCCAATGGAAAAAGATCATGGCCAAGAGCCCCTTTGTACGTTGGGGCGTGGTCATCGCCTTGATGGGAGCCATTGGCAATCTCATTGACCGCTTGCGCTGGGGTGCTGTCATCGACTTTGTGGACATTCGCATTTTTGTGTTCAATGTGGCTGATACGGCGATCGTAGCTGGAGTAGGCCTGCTTTTTTGGGAGGTTCTGATCCATGACCGGAAAGAAGGGTGAGTGCTGCCAATTTACGGTAACAGAGGAGCCGGGCTCCCGTCTGGATCTGTGGCTCAGTGAGCGGTTGGATCTGACCCGATCGCAGTTAAAGCGTTTGATCGATGGGCACAGGATCAAGGTCAACGGCGAGGCTGTTAAAGCAGGCTACCAGGTTAAGCAGGGAGATCAGATTACAGTGCAGTTCCCAGAAATCAGAAATCCCAGCCTCTCCCCTGAACCCATTCCTCTGGAGATTGTTTACGAAGATGAAGCCCTGGTAGTGATCAACAAGCCCAAGGGGCTGGTGGTGCATGTCGGTGCAGGCCACTTCCGGGGTACACTGGTCAATGCCCTCCTGGCCCAGGTGGATCAGCTGGCGGAGGGAGCCGGGAAATACCGTCCGGGCATTGTGCATCGACTGGACAAGGACACCAGCGGTCTCATGCTTGTGGCAAAAACCAACGAGAGCTATGCTTACTTGACAAAACAGCTCCAGGACAGGCTGGTAAAACGGGTCTATGTGGCTCTGGTGCAAGGGGTTTTGGCAGATTCTGAAGGGACCATCGATCGGCCCATGGGCCGACACCCCAAGGATCGCAAGAAGATGGCTGTGGTGCCTACGGGACGCCAGGCGCAAACCCATTTTTCTGTGCAGGAACGGTTCCGTCGGCACTCCCTGCTTAAGTGTTCCCTGGTAACGGGGCGGACGCACCAAATTCGAGTGCATTTAGCCAGCATTCACCATCCCATCGTTGGAGATCCGCTCTACGGGCGAAAGAGAGACAACTTAGGGGCAGAAACGCAAATGCTCCATGCCTACTACTTGGGCCTAAAGCACCCCTCGGGCCGGTTTTTGGAGTTTGAAGCCCGCCCGGATCAGGAGTTTCTACAAATCGTAGAAAAGGCACGCAAAATTGGTTGACAAGTCCCTGCTCGTAGTGTACCGTAGTTGAAGAAGAGAGTCCTTTAAGTTAGCACAGTGAGGCTGGCAAGGAACGGTTACGATGCTTCTTGCCGCGTGCTGTGCGTGTAAGAAGTATTTTTTTATGGAAAGGAGGGGGAGAGTTGTTCAAAGAAAAGGCTCAGATCCTGGACAGTACCCAGATCAGGCGGGCTTTGACGAGGATCAGTCATGAGATTGTGGAACGAAACCGAGGCACCGAAGATTTGCTTCTGGTGGGAATTCGCACCCGAGGTGTACCTTTGGCCCGGCGCCTGGCCCAGATGATCGCAGAGTTTGAGGATGCCGAGGTTCCCGTCGGTGTTCTGGATATTTCTCTTTATCGGGATGATCTTTCTTCCGTAGCAGAGCAGCCGGTAATCAACCATACAGCCGTACCCGTGGATGTACAGGGACGGATCGTTGTCTTGGTCGATGACGTACTGTTCACGGGTAGAACTGCCCGGGCCGCCCTGGATGCAGTGATGGACCTGGGACGACCGGCACGGGTTCAGTTAGCTATACTCGTTGATCGGGGCCACCGCGAACTGCCTATACGTGCGGATTACGTAGGAAAGAACCTACCCACATCCACACGGGAAATTGTGGCGGTACGCCTGCAAGAAATTGACAACGAGGAACGTGTCGTTATCTTAGAACAAGAGGACCTTTAATTAAGTCCCGCGAGACTTCAAAGGAGGAAAATTGATGAACGTGAAAGTGGAAAGTGGTAGACAATTGGGTGTAGGAGAGCATGTGGCTCTTGGTTTTCAACATTTGTTCGCCATGTTTGGTGCTACTGTCTTGGTCCCTCTGTTGACAGGTCTGGACCCGGCGGTAGCCTTATTTACATCTGGTTCTGGTACACTCATTTTCCAGTTGCTGACCAAGGGCCAGGTCCCAGCTTATCTGGGATCATCCTTCGCCTTTATTGCCCCGATTATTGCTGCCGCCGGGCAATGGGGACTTCCCTATGCCCTGGGAGGAGGGGTCGCGGTTGGTTTAGTGTACGCCGCGGTGGCCTTACTCATCGCTAAAATCGGGACGAACTGGGTCGATCGAGTCTTACCCCCTGTTGTCATCGGCTCTGTGATCATCGTTATTGGTCTGGGCTTAGCCTCCACGGCCGTTGGAATGGCGGGCTTTGTGGACGGCGGTTCCCTAGCCACCCCTGAGGTGCGGGTAGCCTTGTTTACCTTGTTGGTCACTGTCCTGGGCACCATTTTCTTCAAGGGTTTCCTCGCTGTTGTCCCCATTCTCATCGGCATTGTGGCCGGATACCTTTTCGCCCTTACCCAGGGAGTGGTAGACTTTGGGCCCGTGCGGGAGGCGGCCTGGATCGGTTTGCCTCAGTTTATGGCCCCGAAGTTCAATGCAGCAGCCATCGCCATGATCCTTCCCGTCGCCTTGGTCTCCATCACCGAACACCTAGGGGACGTTCTGGTCATGAGCAAAATCACGGGCAAAGACTACTACCGTAAACCTGGTTTGCACCGAACGCTCTTAGGCGATGGTCTAGCGACGTCCTGGGCCGCCCTCTGGGGTGGACCTCCTAATACGACCTATGGTGAAAACGTGGGAGTGTTGGCCATCACAGGAGTGCACAATGTTTCCATCGTACGCACCGCAGCCATTTTAGCTGTTGCTCTGTCCTTTATCCAGAAAATGGGCGCTCTGATTTCCACCATCCCATCGGCTGTCATGGGCGGCGTCTCCATTGTGCTCTTCGGCGTAATTGCGGCCTCGGGTCTGAGAACCTTAGTGGAGAGCGGTATTGACTACGGCGATAAGCGCAATTTGGTCATCTCTTCTGTAATTCTCGTCTTGGGCATTGGCAGCGCCGAACTGGGCCTGGGGGCACTCAAGCTCCAGGGGATGGGTCTAGCTACCGTAGTGGGCATTCTGCTCAACCTTGTTCTTCCCCAAAATGGGACCAGCAAATCCCAAGCAAGTTAAACAGAACAAGTAAGGCAAAGAGGAGCGCAATGCTCCTCTTTTGTCGTAAACCAGGAAAATGATGGCTTGGACAGATCAATCGGCGTCAAATACTGGCACATATGGTGTTGATGTTTGGTGACCAAAAGGAAACGAAGGGCGGTCCAGCCATTCATGGGCATAACCTGATCTACGCTTGATCGCTTCCTTTTGGGTCATTGAGCTGTCCATCGTTCTGACCTACCCCTACCGGTAGTATGGAAAAGGCTCCGCCAAATTATACGCAAATCAAACGAACTTGCCCGCTCCGCCCAGGATCACAAAGGCAAAGGTTCTTGACATGGGCAGGTAACAGTGGTAATATTTTAGGTGCTTGAGGCGGCATAGCCAAGTGGTAAGGCAGAGCTCTGCAAAAGCTCCACTCCCCGGTTCAAATCCGGGTGCCGCCTCCATTGATGCAGTTTAGTGAAGGGGGGAGTCAATTCGTGGCTAAAGCAAAGAGAGGTAAGAACATCAAAGAGCCAGGCTGGAGAGGGACGTGCCCCTCGTGTGGAAAATCCGGGGTGAAACTGCTCTGGGAAAGAGAAAATGTGAAGGTCTGCAAAGCATGCGGAAAATAGCAAAACAAACGGCGTGAGCCGTTTTTTGTTGCTCGAGATAACGAAAACCCGGACATGGTCCGGGTTTCTTCTTACTTAGAGTAAAACTCAACAATTTCTGCTTCGTTAATGTCTGGATTCAGTTCATCTCTCCGGGGAAGCCGGATCAATTCTCCCGTCCTAGCGTTCTCATCATAGCTGAGGTATTCAGGCACATTGGGACGAACTTCCAGGGCATCCTCGACAACCACTAGATTACGGCTCTTCTCTCTCAGCCCAATCACATCGCCAACACTCACTTGGAAGCTGGGGATATCAACTTTCTTGCCGTTCACTGTGATGTGTCCATGGGTGACAAGCTGTCTAGCGCCAGCCCTGCTCCGGGAAAAGCCGAGGCGAAAGACGAGGTTGTCCAAACGGGATTCCAAAAGGATCATGAAATTTTCACCGGTAATGCCCGACATTTTCGAGGCCTTTTGGAAGAGGTTCTTAAACTGTTTCTCGCTTAATCCATAAAGGAAACGCAGCTTTTGTTTTTCCTGTAACTGCAGTCCGTAGTTGCTTTGTTTGCGGCGGCGGTTTTGACCGTGCTGCCCTGGTGGGTAAGGACGTTTGCGCAGTTCTTTTCCGGTTTCGCTCAGGGAAAACCCTAACCGGCGACTCACTTTCCAGGTTGGTCCTGTATAACGTGACATGTACTTCTCTCCAATCTTAAAGTTGAATCTAATCTGTTCGTTACCAAAGCAGCCGCGCCTTGTTAAATCTACCTTCATAGGATACCACATTTTCTAGGATTTGCAAGGGTAAATTGTTCTGGGAACACCTAAACTAAGCAGAAGAGAGGGTGATCACAATGAGAAGCATGTGGAATGGTTCCCTGTCCTTTGGCTTAGTGAACATTCCGGTGAAGATGTATGCAGCCACACAAGGTAAAGACCTTCGTTTTAACCAGCTGCACAGCGTATGCCACACCCCAATTAAGTACGAGAAGGTCTGTCCCCACTGCCAGCGTGCTGTGGTCCCAGAGGAGATTGTCCGCGGCTACAGCTACGAGCCGGGACGCTACGTGATCATTCAGGATGAGGAGTGGGAGAGTTTTGCGGCCCAGGCAACACGCACCGTGGATATTTTGCGCTTTGTGGAGCTGCGGGAAATCGACCCCATCTATTATGAGAAAACCTACTACTTAGAACCTACGGATACCGGGGGTAAAGCCTATCGTTTGCTGCAGGAGGCTTTGCTGCAGTCGGGCAAGATCGCGGTGGCCGAAATCACAATTCGCTCCAAACCCTCTTTAGCCGTGGTCAGAGTATACCACGAAGTCTTGGCGCTGGAAACCATTTTCTACCCCGACGAAGTGCGGGATTACACCCACTTAGCCCAGGTTAGGGCTCCCGTTTCCCCGCGAGAATTGGAGGTTGCCCTGTCTTTGATCGAGACCTTGACCGAGCCCTTTAATCCTGAACACTACAGCGATGAACGCCGCTTAGGGCTGCAGGAACTGATCGAAAAGAAGATCCAGGGACAGCAGATTGTCCAGGTCCAGCAGCCTGCGGCCGAAAAGGCCCCGGTGGATCTGTTGGCCGCTCTGCAAGCGTCCATCCAGGCGCAACAGGCTAAGGGCGCCAAAGCGCCAGGCGGGCTCCGGCATTGAGCACCCGCTCCCTGCGCCCCATGCTGCCTCTCGATCAACCACTGCTCCCAGGGGAGACGCACTTTGTGCACGAGGTTAAGTGGGATGGCTACCGGGCTTTGGCCCATCTGGAGAGGGGAGAGGCGGCTTTGATCAGCAGAAATGGACGCAGCCTCAACTCCCGCTTTCCCGCGCTGGTCAGGTGTCTAGAGGAAAGGAATCTCAGGGCCGTGCTCGATGGGGAAGTGGCCGCGCTCAACCGGGAAGGGCAGGTGGATTTTTCTCTGCTGCGCACCTCCCATGGGCAACTCGTCTATATTGTCTTTGATCTACTCTATCTTCAGGGTGAGAACCTATGCACCCAGCCTTGGTATAAGCGTCGAGAACGCCTGGAAGAGCTGATCACAAGCGCGGGGGCGATCCTGATTTCTCCCCTCTTAGCAGGCTCGGCCGCAGACAGCCTTGCCTTGGCCCGGGACAATCGGCTTGAGGGCATTGTCTCCAAGGATCCCAGCTCGCCCTATCTGCCGGGACAGCGCTCCCCTTTCTGGCGCAAGCAAAGGATCACCCGCAGCCTTGACCTTGTCTTGGTGGGACTGAGACTTGCTGCCAACAAAGTCCGTTCCATGGCCGTCGCCCTTTATATCGATCCTCAGCAGCTCTACTACCTAGGTAATGTGGGAAGCGGCCTGGGAGGCAGAGAACTCGATTTTCTCCAGCAGTCCATGGGTCTTTTGCGGATCGACGCTTGCCCTGTGATCAATCCTCCCCCTGCTAGCAAAGGGGATTGGGCTTGGCTGAGGCCCCATGTGGTGGTGGAAGTGGAGTACTTAGAGCTGACGGCACACAAACGCTTAAGGCATCCTGTTTTTCGGCGCTTCCGCTTTGACAAAAACCCGCAAGAGTGCATCATGAAGGAGAACACATGAGACAGATTGTGCAAGTTGAGGGTCATTCCCTGCAAATCTCCAACCTCGATAAGATCCTCTGGCCGCAAAAGGGTCTGACCAAAGCCCATCTGCTGGATTATCATGCCAGCCTTGCGCCTATAACCATGCGCCACTGGAAAGGCCGCACCCTGACCGTGACGCGCTATCCCCATGGAGTGGAGGGTGAGTTTTTCTATCAAAAGAATGTTCCGTCTTCAGCTCCCTCTTGGGTGCAGACGTCCAGAATGGAAGCAACAAACTATGTGCTGGCCCAAAATTTGGCGACCATAACATGGCTGGCGAATTCCGGAGCCATCGAATTTCATCCTTCAACCTTTCTAGCCTCTAGCCCCAAGGTGCCCAGCTATGCTATTATTGATCTGGACCCCACAGCTCCCCTGGGCTTTGCCGAGGCCAGGGAGGTAGCCAAGTACTGCCGCGATGTCCTCGCTACGATGGAGCTTCTTGGCTATCCCAAACTTTCCGGTGCAACGGGGATCCACATTTACATTCCCCTGGAAGGACGCTATGATTTCCAAACCAGCTCCCACTTGGTGAAAGTGATCGGACAGACCCTAAAGCAGCTCTATCCGGAAAAAGTCACCCTAGAACGCCTGATCAAAAATCGACGCGGAGTTTATGTAGATTATCTGCAGAACCACCCGGCCAAAACCATTGTGGGGGTGTACAGCCCTAGGCCAACACCTGAGGCCACTGTGTCCACACCGGTGGAGTGGGGGGATTTGGACTATTATGAACCCAGGGACTTTACATTGCAGACGGTGCCGCGCTGGGTGCAAGGGAAGGGGGATCTCTTCCAAGACGTCTACAGAAAACCCCAATCCCTGGGGGCCCTGGAACACGTACTTTTTTCTGGTCGGAAATCTTGACGGCTGCAAAATACTATGTTATACTTCAGACGTTAAGCAGAAGCCACCGCTTCTCACCTTGTAACTCAGTGTTTTCAAGGTTAAACCCTGATTGCAGTATCTGCCTATGGCAGATCGCTTTGGTATGTTTGGGTAGAACGGGTGGCGGATGCCATCCGTTTTTTGCATTATTCTTATACTGGAGGGGTGACACCATTAGTAGAGAACTAAGAGTGAATGATTTAATTCGGGCCCGTGAAGTGCGGGTTGTGGATGCTAACGGAGATCAGCTGGGCATAATGAGTGCGCGTGAAGCTTTAGGTATTGCTGGCGATCGAGGCATGGATCTGGTGGAAGTTGCACCAAATGCCAAACCGCCCGTGTGCCGAATTATGGACTACGGCAAGCATCGCTATGAACAAAGCAAGCGCGACAAGGCTGCTAAGAAGAAACAAAAAGTGGTGAACATCAAGGAGATCCGCATGAGTCCCAAAATTGATGAACACGATTTTGAAGTGAAATTGAAAGCAGCAGAACGGTTCCTAAAGTCCGGTGACAAAGTGAAGGTTACGGTCCGTTTTCGTGGAAGAGAGATTGTCCATTCGAATTTAGCACGAACCAAACTGGATTCCCTGGCGACTCAGCTCAAAGAAGTTGCCGTGGTTGAACGTCCGCCTAAACTGGAAGGCCGCCAAATGATCGCAGTACTAGCCCCTAGAACCGATACGAGTCAAAAAGCGGAGACGACGAAAGCAGCAGCTAGGCAAGGAGATACAGTGGAAGCCAATAATTAGGAGGTGTGTTCAACATGGCCAAAAAAATGAAGACCCATAGAGGCGCAGCCAAGAGGTTCAAGGTAACTGGAACGGGAAAAGTGATCAAGTTCAGTTCCTTTAGAAACCATATTCTGGGAAAGAAATCCGCAAAACGCAAACGTCAACTCAGGCATGGACAAGTGGCGAGTAAGGCCGACACGAAACGTGTACGCGAGCTTCTGCCATACAAATAGACGGTAATTAGGAGGAACAGACAATGTCTAGAGTAAAAGGTGGCAAGGTCACTCGCCAAAGGCGCAAACGAATCCTTAAACTTGCCAAAGGTTATTATGGTGATAAAAGTAAAAAGTACCGCGTAGCCAATCAGGCTGTGATGAAATCTGGCAACTATGCCTACCGCGATCGCAAAGCGAAGAAGCGTGATTTCCGTAAACTATGGATTACCCGCATTAACGCAGCTGCACGCATGAATGGCATGTCCTATAGCACCTTCATTTCGGGTCTAAAGAAGAATGGCGTTGAAGTGAATCGCAAGGTTTTGGCTGATATTGCCGTTCATGATCAATCTGCCTTTGCTGATTTGGTGTCCATCGCCAAACAGTAAGCGTGTCTGCAAACACTTCCGGGCGGTCATCCTCCCGGTCTTTCTTTTTTAGGGGGGTTGGTCATGGACGCCGGAATCACCAGCAAGAACAACGAACGACTGCGCAGGGCCAAACGATTGCAGCGCAAGAAGTACCGGGACCAGCTGGGGATGTTCCTCCTGGAAGGGGTGCGGATAGTGGGCGATGCCCTTGCTACGTCCCTGGTGGACGAGCTTTTCTTCGGGCCGCGGCTTTATGACACGCCCAGGGGCGCCGAAGTTGTGAAGAGGGCCCAGAACCAAGGGATCCCTGCCCTTAAGTGCAGCGACGAGGTGCTGGCGGAGCTCACAGAGACAGTCAGCTCCCAGGGAGTGGTAGCTGTGGTCCGAAAACCCTCGTGGCCCCTTTCTTGTTCGGGTTTGATGCTCGTGGCCGACGGCATCCAGGACCCAGGGAACATGGGCAGCTTGCTGCGTACCGCGGCAGGGGCTGGAGTGCGCGGTCTACTGGTTGTCCAAGGCTCTGTGGATCTGTACAATCCCAAGGTTGTGCGTTCAAGCATGGGAGCGGTTTTGCACCTGCCCCACTGGTATCTGAGCCGCCAAGACATCCTCCAGCTGGTCAGGGAAAACGGAAGCACCTTGGCCCTTGCCGACCTGCTGCAGGCGGAGAGCATGTGGGATGTGCGTTTTCCAAACGACGTCGCCCTTGTCGTGGGCAATGAAGCCTGGGGGATCCATGCAGACTTCCGCAAAGAGGCCCAGCTCCGGGTGGAAATTCCCCTGACAGGAGCGGTGGAGTCCCTTAACGCCTCTGTGGCCGCGGGCATATTGCTCTATGAGATCCTGCGCCAAAGACGATCAATACGAAACAGCCAAGAGTGAAAAACTTTAGCAGACAACAGGATGGAGAGTGAGAGTTTTTTCTTGACATTCCACCTGGACATGGTAGAATAAATGAGTAGAATTATCAATAATGGAGGAGACGCCGTGAAGCCTAAAGGTTTTGTCCGACGTACGCGGCAGCGTGAGGCTATTCTTGCGGTCCTAAAAGGGACAAAATGCCATCCCACCGCAGACTGGGTGTATCAAGAAGTACGTAAAGAGATGCCCCATGTTAGTCTGGGTACCATATATCGCAATCTGCGCACGCTCAGTGAGCACGGAGAGATTCAGGAGTTGGCCTTTGGCAGCGCTCATTCCCGTTTTGACGCCAACCCCGATAATCACTATCACTTCATCTGTGAAGAATGTGGCACCATCGAGGATTTGGAGATGCCTGCACTGGCTGAGTTGGGTAAAGAAGCCCTGAAGCTTCCAGGCTACGAGGTGCGGGGACATCGCCTCGAGTTCCATGGAATCTGTCCGCATTGCTCCCACCATCGCTCCGACGATTACGCAAACTGAACAATCAGCCGCGTCAATCTGGGTATCAGTAGGGTACTCAGATTTTTTTTGCATTTTTTCGTTCTACCATAGACTCCACTTACCACATATAGTATAATTAGATTACTTCACTATCAATTTATAGTAGTCAAGGAGGAAGGGTATGCTGCTATCAGAAAACGCCAGAACCGTTTTGGAGCGACGCTATCTGGCAAAAGTCGACAATGAAATTGTGGAAACACCTGAGGATATGCTCCGGAGGGTGGCTAAGAACATAGCTCAGTTTGAGGATGATCCCCTTTGGGAAGAGCGTTTTTTTGACGTCATGGACAACTCGGAGTTCCTACCTAACAGCCCCACGCTGATGAATGCGGGCCGTGATTTACAGCAATTATCCGCTTGTTTTGTTCTTCCTGTAGAGGACTCCATGGAAGGCATTTTCGATACCTTAAGAAACACTGCTCTGATCCAGAAGTCTGGAGGCGGCACGGGGTTTAGTTTTTCGCGCCTGCGACCCAACTCTGATATGGTAAGTTCCACGGGCGGAGTAGCTAGCGGTCCCGTCTCCTTTATGAAGTGCTACAATGCGGCCACCGATGCCATCAAGCAGGGAGGCACCCGCCGAGGCGCCAATATGGGAATTCTGCGTGTTGATCATCCCGACATCCTGCAGTTCATCCAATGCAAGGCCAACCCCGATGAAATCACCAACTTCAACTTGTCTGTGGCCATTACCGAGGAGTTCATGGAAGCGGTGGCCAGAGATGCCATGTATGATCTGATCAATCCTCGTTCCCAGGAAGCGGTAGGTCAGCTTAACGCCAGAGAGGTCTTTGAGCTCATCGTGGAAATGGCCTGGAAGAACGGGGAGCCGGGGATCGTCTTTCTGGATCGCATGAATCGTTTCAATCCCACACCCCATGTGGGCGAGATTGAAGCTACCAACCCCTGCGGCGAGCAGCCCCTTCTACCCAATGAAAGCTGTAATCTTGGTTCCATCAACTTAGCGAAAATGGCCAAGAAGGAAGGAGACAGCTGGGTGGTCAATTGGGATCGCCTGGCAGAAGTGGTGGAGATCGGGGTCCGTTTCTTGGACAATGTGATCGACGCCAATCTCTATCCCATCCAGGAGATTCAGGATATGACCTATGCCAATCGGAAAATTGGCCTTGGTGTGATGGGCTTTTCCGACTTATTGATGCGGCTTGGCATCCCCTATAACAGTGAAGAAGGGGTGGAGTTAGGCCGGGAGCTGATGCGCTTTATCCAGACCAAAGGTCATGCAGCCTCCTCCAAATTAGGCGAAGAGCGGGGCTCCTTCCCCAATTACGCAGGCAGCATCTTCGAGCAGACTGGAAAACCCATGCGCAATGCCACGGTCACAACCATTGCCCCCACTGGCACCATCTCCATCATTGCCGGCTGTTCCAGCGGGATTGAACCCGTCTTTGCCCTGGCCTTCACACGCAATGTGATGGACAATGATCGTCTGATTGAAGTAAATGGGCAATTTGAACAGATCCTCAAAGAGGAGGGGCTCTACTCTCCTGAGCTCATTTCCCAGGTGGCGCAGAAGGGGAATCTGCAGGGTATTGAAGGGATTCCCGAGGAGCTGCAAAGAGTCTTTGTGACCGCCTATGAAATTACCCCCGAATGGCACATTCGCATGCAGGCCGCCTTCCAGGAGTTTACGGACAACGCGGTCAGCAAGACCGTCAACTTCCCCCGGGAAGCGACCAAAGAAGACATTCGAGACGTCTACCAACTAGCCTATGAACTGGGCTGTAAGGGAGTCACGGTATACCGGGCCGGTTCGAGAGAGGGAGAAGTGCTCACCGTTGGGCACCAAGAGCAGCGTCAAGAAGAGCCCAAGAGCCGCCCCACACCGCGCAAACGTCCCCGGGTGACAACGGGGCAGACCGTGCGCATCAAGACAGGCTGCGGCACACTCTATGTAACCATTAACGCGGACGATGAGGGCATTTGTGAAGTATTCACAACCATTGGTAAGGCCGGGGGCTGTGCCGGAGCGTTCTCCGAAGCCACCGCCAGACTGATTTCCCTATCCCTGCGGGCCGGCGTCGAACCGATGCAAGTTGTCAAGCAGCTCAAAGGGATTCGCTGTCCCCATCCCATCTGGCAGGACGGCCAACAAGTCTTGTCCTGTCCCGATGCCATCGCCCTGGTCCTGGAACAGTATCTCCAGAATAACGGCGTAAGAGAGGCCGCAGTTAGCTTGGAGGAGACAAGCTATTCCAACCCGGGTACCCCCATCTTCGCTGGCAGTCTCTGCCCTGAATGCAGTGGAACCATGGTAGAAGAAAGCGGTTGCGCCACCTGTTTGGAATGTGGATTTAGCCGCTGCAGCTAGCCTAAAGAATAATCTCCTCCCCTCTTTGGAATACTGGACGGGGGAGGAGATTTCCATGTCCATACGGCGTTTTCTGGCAGTGATCATCCTGGGGATTGGCCTGTGCTGCACCGGGGCCTGGGCCCATGAAGAGCTGGTGATCAATATTCCCGCTTTCACCCTCTACCTCTACGACCAGGGAGTACCGATCAAGAGCTATCCCATCAGCATCGGTACTGAACTCAACCCATCGGTACTGGCCGAAACAACCATCATTAACAAGGTGATCGATCCCACCTACTATCCTCCCCGGGGCGGGGAGCCCATCAGCCCAGGACCGGAAAACCCCGTGGGTACCCGCTGGCTGGGCCTTGGTTTTGTCGGCTATGGCATCCATGGCACCAACAACCCCCAATCCATCGGCACTCCTGCATCATCCGGCTGTATCCGGATGCAGAATGCAGACATTGAGGAGCTGTTTCCCTTGGTCAAGGTAGGGACCAAGGTCCAGTTGATCTACCAGACCGTTTTAATCCAGGAGGATCCCCTGCTGCACACCAAGACGATCACGGTCTATCCCGATGTATATGGACAGGGAGTGACTGCTGCCCAGCTCAGCCAGGAGCTGGCCAGGCTGAACTGGCCCCAGGTTTTCTGGCCGCCCCTGCTCACTTTGCTCAAGAACCCAACCGGTGAACCCCATCCTTTGGCCTGGCAGTGGCCGCTCTTCTTCAATGGCCAAGCTACGGATCTTGTAGCCGCGGAATGGAAGGGCGCTTTTTACGTGCCCTATGATCAGCCCTTTGACCCCCGTAATCCCTTGGCCCTGGCCACGGTGAAGTGGGGGGAGGAATACTACCTGCCGCTCCAGGACTATCTGGAGCTTACGGGTCTGTCCTACAGCAAAGCCCAAGGAGAACTCCACCTCCATAGTCCAGTGGCCTACTTGGGCGAGAAGTCCTTGGGCAAAGCTATTCTGTTTGAAAATGAACTTCATCTGTGTCAAAGCGGAGGGTCTTTTAACTTAATCCCCACGAGCATACCCCTGGTACAGCTCTGGGGTGAGAACTATCAACCTGCCTGGACCCTGGTGGGCCAGGACACTCTAGCACAATTGCGCCTGGAATGGCCTGACGGAAGCCGATCCTTTAGTTCTTGGTCGCATCCCTAAGCCAATCGCTGGTCAATAGACGCTGGGCCAATTCCACCTGGGCATATTCCACAAGCTTAGCCCAGTCCTGGCTGAGTGCAGCTTGGACAAGTTCAGGAGCGACCTTCAGATAGTCAGCAGCTTCTTGGGTCAGTCTTTCCTGCAGCATCATCTGCACGCTGGCCCAGTCCCGTTTGAGCAAAGCATCTGCCTCCCAGGGCGAGACACCTCTCTCCACAAGCTCCTCATAGAGCTCATAGCTGACTTCTTCGCCAAGGAGTTCCCAATCACCGGCAATGATGGCATTGATTTGGGCCGGCGTGAGCACATCCACCAAGGCCTGGGTGGCCTGATTCAGACCCTCTAGGAGGGCCTGGGCTGTGGATTTTTCCTCAAGACGGACCAGGAGCGCCTGCTGCCCCCGGGCCAGGATCAGGGCGTTTTGTCCCTTTTTCAACTCTTCATCCCGATTAATGGTGTTGCGGGTCAAAGAACCGGGGGAGACGTAGAGTGTTTCATCCAAGAGATCCATCACCAAGGTCTCGTCCCCTGCAGCCTTTTTCAAGGCAATTTGTCTCCCTTCCACCTCTGCGATCACGCCTTCCACTTCTTCCAGCTGCAGGGCCTGATGGACAATGAAAGCCGCTTCACTGCGGGTGATCAAGCGATAGGGTTCAAAGCGTCCTGACATATGGGTGGGCAAAAGGCCCAGCCTCTGCAGGAACTCCGCACCCATGAATCCTGGGTAGTCCAGGGCAAGATCCTTAAAGGAAGGATAGAAGCCCTCGGGAGCCTGGAGATGTTCTCCAAGGCCTAAGAGATTGGCCAAAAGGCTGGCGAATTCACCCCGGGTTATACCTTCCGGATGGGCCACCAAGAGATCTCCGAGCCAATCTTCTACCTGGTCCCTTTCTTCTGCTGTAAGCTCAAAAACCTGGGTAAGAAGGGTCAAGGCATCCTCGTGACTGAGGCTGGCAGAGGGCGAAAAGAGATCGCTCCACAGGTCCTCAAAGAGACCCTGCTCCTCCAGGGACAGGATGGCATCTTTGGCCCAGTTGTAGTCAATATCGCTAAAAGCAGCATGGCCAATGGCACCACATAGAAAAGGGCTGACCAAGAGCACAAGAACAAGAATAAGAGCGTTGAACTTTGTGGGTCGCATACGCATACTCCTTTTTCTAAACTAAATCTATCTTACACCCCTTGATTCACCAAAGACAAGCTCAGCCCTCTATGTAATAGTAGGTAGATGGGGGCTCTTTACCCAACTCAGGCAGGTTTTTACAGAGCGGCGTGGAATAGACAAGGAAGAAATGGGGGATCTTCTGTGGGAAAACGTCTGTTTCTCCTTGATGGAAACAGCTTGATCAATCGAGCATTCTACGCCCTGCCGCCCCTGACCAATCAGGAGGGTCAGCCCACCAATGCCATCTATGGTCTCACAAACATGCTCTTTCGCTTAAAAGAGGATTATGCTCCAGACCAGATCTTGGTCACCTTCGATGTATCGGGCCCCACCTTCCGCCACATGCAGTATGAGGAGTACAAGGCCAATCGCAAGGGAATGCCCGATGAGTTGCGCGCCCAGATTCCCGTGATGAAAGATCTCCTGGACAAACTGGGAATTGGCCGCCTGGAACTGATGGGCTATGAGGCCGATGACCTGCTGGGAACGGTGAGCCGGCAAGGGGAAGCCGAGGACTACCAAGTCTATATCGTCACAGGGGATCGCGATACCTTTCAGCTGATCTCACCGCAGACGAAAGTGCTCTTCACAAAACGCGGCATCACAGAAACAGAGCTTGTGGATGAGGCCGCCCTGCGCCAAAACTATGGAGTGACACCGGAGCAAGTGGTGGATCTCAAGGGCTTAATGGGTGACAGTTCCGACAACATTCCCGGAGTGCCCAGCGTAGGGCAAAAAACGGCCCTTAAGCTGTTACAAAGCTATGGTTCCATCGAAGGGGTTTACGCCCATATCGAGGAGATTAAGGGCAAACTCCGCGATAGGCTGGTGGAGTATGAACGACAGGCCTTCCTCAGCAGAGAACTGGCCACCATCCGGTGCGACGCACCGGTGCAAGTCAACCTAGCCGAAGTGGGGGAGATGGACCATGAGGCGGTGCGAGACGCATTCGAGCGGCTGGGATTTCGTACCCTCCTTGACCGTCTGGGGGTCAGACCCCCTACCGGCCTGGAGATTGTGCTCCAAGATGACTGGGCCAGCTTCAAGAGGGAACTGGACAGGGCGAACAGGGTCTACATGCACTGCACAGAGGATCGCCAGACGCTCTATTGCTTAATCAAAGACACAGTCTGGGCCTTTGCAGGCCGTCACCTCAAGGATAAGCTAGGCGCGCTGAGGGAGGGGCTTTCGGGCCAAGAGCTCTATGCCACAAATGGTAAGGAGATCCTGCATCTGCTGGGAGCGGAGGGCTCGGATCTGGTGTCCTTCGATCTGGAGCTGGCCTTGTACTGTCTGGATCCCGAACGGAGATGGGATCTGGCGGCCATCTGCGCCCGCTTTGGACAACCCCAAACCAACCTGTCCCCCAAGGAGCCGACCTATCCCGGAGCATATCTCAAGGTCTTTCAAGGGGTAGCAGACCAGGTGAAAGAGGAGCTCACCACAGACGATCTGTGGTCTCTGTACGCCAAACTGGAGCTTCCCCTGCTGACAGTATTGGCCCAGATGGAAGCCTATGGCATTTTGCTTGATCCCCACAAGATCGCAAGCATCTCCGGGGAGTTGGCAGAGACATTAGAAAAGCTGACAAGGGCGATCCATGGGGAGGCCGGGGAAGCGTTCAACATCAATTCCCCTAAACAGCTGGGAGCTATTCTCTTTGACAAACTGGGCCTTCCTGTCCTGAAGCGGACCAAGACAGGCCCCTCCACCAGCGCCGAGGTTTTAGAAGAGTTGAGCGATCACCCCATCGTCGCCAGCGTGCTGGAGTACCGGCAAGTGGCCAAACTGAAATCCACTTATACGGATTCCCTGGCCGAGTTGATTCACCCGGAAACCAAGCGGATCCATACCACCTTTAATCAAACGGTGACCGCCACAGGACGCCTCTCCAGCACCCACCCGAACTTACAGAATATTCCTGTACGCAGCCTAGAGGGGCGCCGGATTCGAGAAGCCTTTGTGGCCCCCCCAGGATACCTGCTCTTAAGTGCGGACTACTCCCAGATTGAGCTGCGCCTCTTGGCCCATCTCTCAGGGGATCCCGTTCTTTTGGAGGCCTTCCGCAGTGGACTGGATATTCATGCCCAAACCGCGGCCGAAGTCTTTGGCCTCTCCTTAGAGGAGGTCACCCCTGAACAGCGTAATGCGGCCAAAGCTATCAATTTTGGCATCATCTACGGCATCTCCAGCTTTGGCCTGGCCAAGGGCATTAATCTCACCCGGGCTGAAGCGCAAAGCTACATCGACTCCTACTTCCTCCGCTACCCTTTGGTCAAGTCCTACCTCGATGGTCTAGTGGAGCTTGGCCGCCGCCAGGGCTATGTGACCACCTTAGCGAAGCGGAGACGCTATTTGCCAAATTTGAAGAGCCGCAACTTCGCTCTGAGAAATTTTGCCGCCCGTACCGCCATGAATACACCAATTCAAGGCAGTGCCGCTGATCTGATCAAGCTGGCCATGCTCAAGGTCCATGGAGCCCTAAAGGAGTCAGGTCTGAAGAGTAGACTGTTACTCCAAGTCCATGACGAACTTGTTTTGGAGGTTCCCCAGGACGAGCTGCCCTTAGCCGCTCAGCTAGTAAAAGAAGAAATGGAAGAGGTTTATCCCCTGGATGTGCCCCTAAAGGTGGGCGTCTCCTACGGACCGAACTGGAGTGACACAAGACCCTTCCCCTTTGAGGAGCAAACCAATGCCTGAACTGCCCGAAGTAGAAACAGTACGACGCAGTCTCCTGCCGGTGATTCTGCATAAGACCATTGAAACGGTGGAACTACGGTATGAACGGATTTTGCAGCATTGTTCGCCCCAGGTCTTCCAAGAGAAACTGATGGGAAATCGCTTCCTTGACCTTGTGCGGCGGGGGAAGTATTTGATTTTCTCTTTAGAGGACGAGTTGGAACTGGTGGCACACCTGCGGATGACAGGGCGCTTGATCTTCTATTCCGATTGCAGTATTCCCATGGCGAAGCACACCTCGGTCGTCTTTGGCTTTGGCTCCGAGGGTGCTTTACGTTTTGAAGACGTGCGCAAATTTGGCACCCTGGACCTGGTGAAAAGGGGGGAGTATGACCAGATTAAGGGACTCAAGAGCCTTGGGGTCGAACCCCTGTCCCCCAACTTTACCCAGGCCTCCCTGCAAGCTCTGACCGCAAAAAGCACGGCCAAGATCAAAGCTCTGCTCCTCGATCAAAGAAAAATCGCAGGGCTGGGGAATATTTACGCCGACGAAAGTCTTTTCTTGGCTGGGCTGCACCCGGAACGGCCCGCAGGCTCCCTCAGCGATCACGAGCTGAGCAGGCTCCACGGAGCGATTGTCCAAGTTCTCCAGGATGCCATCGGGAACCAAGGGACAACCCTCCGGGACTACCGCACAGGCTATGGCCAGGAAGGATCCTTCCAAAATAAACTGCAGATTTACGGTAAAAAAGGGGGGAAATGCCCCCGCTGTGGAGTACACTTAGAGCATAGGAAAGTTGCAGGCCGCACAAGCCATTTTTGTCCGTCCTGCCAGAGGGAGTAGTGCCCGATGATTGGAATTACTGGTGGAATTGCCAGTGGAAAGAGCGCGGTATCCGAGCGCTTAAGGCATTTGGGAGCCGTTGTGCTCGATGCCGACCGCTTGGCTCGGGAGGTGGTCAAACCGCTCACGCCTGGCTGGGTGATGGTGAAGCAAGCGTTTCCCGAAGTGATCCAGGAGGACTTGGAAATTGACCGCAAACGGCTGGGACAAATCGTTTTCGCCCAGACCGCAAAGCGCCAGCTTCTGGAAAGCATCATCCACCCTCAGGTACTAGAAGAGCTTTTGCGCCAAGCCAAGCACGAAGAACAAGGCGGAAGGACTGTTTTCGCCGAGGTACCCCTGCTCTATGAAGTAGGCTGGGAACAGTATATGGAAGAGGTTTGGGTCGTATACATCCCCCAGGAGCTTCAGCTGAAGCGGCTGATTAGCAGAGCCCGTCTGTCCGAAGCAGACGCCTTGCAGCGCATAGCCAGCCAGATGCCGCTGGAGGAAAAGAAGCAGCGGGCGAAAAAAGTAATTGATAACAGCGGCTCCCTGGCTGAAACCTTCCGGCAGGTGGACGCTCTCTGGCAGGAGCTCAGCTCTGCCTTTCCAAGTTGATCAGGGGGAATGACCTTGCGGCGTCTTTCGTTTTTTGCACTTTTATTCGTCCTTGTCCTTATTTTCTTACTGTTACCCAGTATCCTGCGCATCGTTTTTCCCCTCCACTACCCAGAACTGATTGCCGAGTTCGCGGAAACCTTTGACCTTGACGGGGCTCTGGTGGGCGCGGTGATTCAGGTCGAGAGCAATTTTCGCCCCGATGCCATCTCCCGCAAGGGGGCCATCGGACTGATGCAGATTATGCCTGAAACCGCAGCCTGGCTCGGGGAGCAGAGGGGACAAACCATCACCAAAGACGATCTCTTTGACCCCAAGATTAATGTGGAAGTGGGAACCCTCTAC
This sequence comes from Bacillota bacterium, assembly GCA_012838305.1. Taxonomy (GTDB): domain Bacteria; phylum Bacillota; class Limnochordia; order Darwinibacteriales; family Darwinibacteriaceae; genus UBA5420. Next base: position 147,195 of record DUPN01000100.1, read on the forward strand.
TTGAAATACCTTCTGGACCGCTTTCCCACAGATTACGCGGCCCTGGCCGCCTACAATGCGGGACCAACCAATGCCCGGCGCTGGCTGGAGGACAATCTCTGGGACGGGTCCTATGAGCGCACAGGTCAGATCCCCTTTGAGGAGACCCGCTCGTATGTGCGCAAAGTGATCATGATGCGCCGTTTGTACCAACTTTTGTATCAATCCTGATCGTAACGGTTGAAGCATGGAGAGGAGCAAGCAGCTATGGTGAAGCAGATTGGAAGAGTACAGGATGTGGAGATGTTTTGGCCCAAACAGCCCAGGCTCTTTTCCGCCACCCACGAAGAGATTCGCAGCGGTCTAACCACAGATATTTACTTTGTCAAAACCAAGGAAATCCTAGATAAAATGCACAGAGATGACACCCATGTTGTGGCCGAGATTTTCCCTAGGCGAGCAGGTATCTTCGCTGGGCTGCCCGAGGCCAAGGTGCTCTTGGATGGTCTGGGCCTGGAAGTGTGGAGCCTGCCGGAGGGAGCCCCCTTTGCAGCGAAGGATGTGGTCATGCGGATCCACGGGCGCTACATAAACTTCGGCATCTTCGAAACAGCCATCTTGGGAATCCTGGCCAGTTCCAGCGGCTGGGCTACAGCAGCCCGCATCGCCAAAAATGCCGCGGATGGTAGGCCAGTCCTCTGCTTTGGAGCCCGACATGTGCATCCAGCGGTAGCTCCCGTAATGGAGCGGGCGGCCATTGTGGGGGGAGCGGACGGAGCCTCCTGCATTCTAGGAGCAAAACTGGCCGGGCTGGAACCCTCAGGAACGGTGCCCCATGCCTTATTTCTGATTGTGGGAGACACCCTGGAAGCGGCCCAGGCCTACCACGCCTTTATGCCCCCAGGATCGGTCCGCTCGATGCTCGTGGATACCTTCAAGGACGAAGTGGAAGAGAGTTTGCGACTAGCCCGATCGCCCGGCACAGGTCTGGAGTCGGTCCGCCTGGACACCCCCAGTGAACGGGGTGGGGTCACCCCCGGACTGATCAGGGAACTGAGGGCCAAACTCGATCTGGCGGGACATCAGGGGATCAAGATCTTTGTGAGCGGAGGTTTGGATCCCGATCGCATTCAGCTTCTATCGGAAGCGGGAGCCGATGCCTTTGGAGTCGGCAGCTATATTTCCAGTGCAGCCGCGATCGATATGACCATGGATATTAAGGAAGTAAATGGAGAGGCCGTAGCCAAGCGGGGCCGAATTCCAGGCTTAAGCTCAGCCCCTCGCCTGGAGCGGATTCTGTAAAGGGGTCTGGAATATGGAACAGTCAATCAAAGCCCGAGTGATTGCCTTGGCCCAAGAGGATCCCTTCCTAACGGTCAAGAATCTGGCGAAGGAGGCCGGGACCACAACCCCCTATGTACGGACCATCCTCTCCGAAGCCGGACTCTCCCTGAATGAAATGCGCCGTCTCTATGCCCGGCGTCTGGAGCAGAGTGCGGGCGCAGTCAAGTCCGCAGCTGGGATTGAAGAGGTCCAGGCCGAACTGACCATTACCACGATCGAGGGAGACAAAACCGCGGTCAGAGAGTGGGCGGAGCAAACGCTCTTTCTGGCCAGTCGAGTGGAGAGGCGCCAGTCTCTCACGAGCTTCGTGCAGCTGATCACCCCCCATAGGCTGACGGTGGAGACCGCGGTGAAAAACATGCGGGATCTGCTGCCCCCCGCATGCCGGAAAGGCGCCAGGATCGCCCGGCAAGAGGCCCAGGTTCTGCCGGCCCCAAAAAGGCTTGACCCTAACTTGGACTGGCCCCCAGCGAGTCAGGTGCTCAAGCTGACCACTCTCTTGACCTGTGATCAGGAGCCCTTGGCCCTGGAGGTCAAATGGCTGGCTTTAGACGGTTTAGTGCTAACTTGGTCACATTTGGAGCCGGAAGTCGTGATCCAAGTGGGTAGTTAATACAAATCTCGTGGATTCTTCCAGCCTTTTTTTGCAGGAGATTCTACGGTTGTGGCGAACAATGGTATGAAATCGCAAGGACACACCTTGTGATTTCATATTGGCAGCACCGCCCGCAGGGAAGCTGGCGGGGAAGAAGAGAGGGAGGGTATCATGACACAGAAATTGTTGTCAGTTAGAGACCTCAAAACGTATTTTTATACCGATGACGGAGTGATTCCCGCCGTTGACGGTATTAGCTTTGATCTGCACAAGGGAGGGACCATCGGCATCGTCGGTGAATCAGGCTGCGGCAAGAGCGTAACCTCCCTATCCATTATGCGCCTAATCCCCAATCCGCCGGGGAAGATCGAGGGCGGTACAATCGAATTCGAAGGCCAAAATCTCCTGCAGCTCTCGGAGGCCGAGATGCGCCATATTCGTGGCAACGAGATCTCCATGATTTTCCAAGAGCCCATGACCTCGCTCAATCCCGTCTTTACCGTGGGCAACCAAATCTCCGAAGCCATTATTCTCCATCAGAATTTGGACAAAGCGGCTGCACGGGAAAAGGCCATTGAAATGCTCCGGCTGGTGGGAATCCCCTCGCCAGAGCAGCGGGTGGATGAGTATCCGCATCAAATGAGCGGTGGAATGCGTCAAAGGGTCATGATTGCCATGGCCTTATCCTGTAATCCTAAGTTACTAATTGCTGACGAACCCACAACGGCCCTTGACGTAACGATTCAGGCCCAAATTCTTGACCTCATGGCCGCCTTGAGAGAAGACCTCGGAACCGCGATTATGATGATCACCCATGACCTTGGCGTCATTGCCGAGGTGGTGGAAAAGGTGGTCGTTATGTATACGGGCAAAATCGTGGAGGCCGCGGACACCTATTCAATTTTTAAAGAGCCTCAGCATCCTTACACTATTGGTTTGTTAGCATCCATCCCTCGATTGGACGGCGATGGTTCCAGACTGCAGGCGATCCCCGGTTCTGTGCCTATTCCAGGCAGTTTCCCTGAGGGCTGCGGTTTCCATCCCCGCTGCGCCTTTGCCACGGATCTATGTGTGGCCAAAGAGCCCCCATCCTTTGAGGTGGCACCAAACCACTACGTAGCTTGCTGGAGAGTGGTGGACTTCAACGAGTCGGCCGATGTGAACCAGAAGGAGGTGGGCTAGAAAATGGCTGAAGCTGTAAGACAAGACGTATTGCTGAGCGTCAAAAACTTAGTCAAGCACTTTCCCATTCGCCAAGGTATTATCTTCTCCAAGCAAATCGGGGCAGTACAGGCGGTGGATGATATTACCTTTGATATCCAAAAGGGAGAAACCCTCGGTCTGGTAGGTGAGAGCGGATGCGGAAAGACAACGGCTGGCCGCTGCATTCTGCGCCTGATTGAACCTACATCAGGTCAGGTCATCTTTGACGGCAAGGACGTTCCCAGCCTGTCCAAGGAGGAACTGCGCGAGCTGCGCAAAGAAATGCAGATCATTTTCCAGGATCCCTACGGTTCCTTAAACCCCCGCATGACGGTGGGCGACATTATTGGCGAACCTCTGCACATTCACAAGCTGGCCAAGGGTGCAGAGAAGGAAAAGCGAGTGCGGGAGATTCTGGAGGTCGTAGGCTTAAGCGCTTTCCATGCTCGACGCTTCCCCCATGAGTTCTCCGGCGGCCAAAGACAGAGAATTGGAATTGCCAGGGCCCTTGCTGTGGATCCACGTTTGATCATCTGTGACGAACCCGTTTCGGCTCTGGACGTCTCCATTCAAGCCCAGGTCATCAACTTGCTCCAGGATTTGCAGACAGAGTTTGATCTGACCTACCTGTTTATTGCCCATGACCTCAGTGTGGTCAAGCACATTTCGGACCGGGTGGCCGTAATGTACCTGGGCAAGATTGTGGAACTCACAGACAAGACGGAATTGTATAGAAACCCGAAACATCCCTATACGCAGGCGCTGCTCTCCGCAATTCCGGAAGCGGATCCTACAATTAAGAAAGAGCGCATTATTCTCAAGGGCGATGTGCCTAGCCCCATCAATCCACCCCAGGGATGTCGTTTCCACACCCGCTGTCCCAAGGTGATGGATATTTGCCGATCCGTGGAACCGGAGTTTGTGGATTCGGGCCATGGTCACTTTGTTGCCTGCCACCTGGTTCCAGCGGCCCAAGGCGCGCAGAAGATGGCATAAGCTACGGGATTTGCTTGCCTTAGCGAAAACTTTGTGCTATGCTAGAGGCAAAGAGAATAGTACCCGTGAGGACAACAGAAATGAGAAGTCCGACCGATGGGGGATCTTTGTGATCCCCTGCGGCGGACTTTTTTTATTGGAAAAAGCGGGACAAAAGCGAGGAGGAGTGTTTATGGGACGAAGGTACAAAGAGACCATCCCTGTGCAAGTGGCCATTGTGGGCGGGGGGATCGTAGGCACCGCGGTGGTCAGGGAGCTGAGCCGCTACAAGCTTGATCTACTGCTGATCGAGGCCGAGCCCGAAGTAGGCTGGGGTTCTACCAAGGCGAACAGCGGGATCGTTCATGGAGGATTTCACGAAGAACCTGGCACCCTCAAGGCCAAGTACTGTCTGCCCGGTAATCAAATGTACCCCGAGCTTTGCCGGGATCTGGATGTCTGTTTTGAGCAAAACGGAATTCTGATGGTAGCCCGCACCGCAGAGGAAATGGACACGGTTAGGACCTATTTCAGGCGGGGGACAGAGCGCGGAGTCAACCTGCGCCTCTTAAGCCGAGACGAGGTCTTGGCCCAGGAACCCAATCTGGACCCAGGAATTGCAGGCGCGCTTTTCGCCCCTGAAGGCGGCTCTGTGATGCCCTTTGAACTGGCAGCCGCCCTGATGGAAAACGCGGTGCAAAACGGGGCAAGATATCTTGTCAACGCCAAGGTCCAGAATGCTTGGAGTGAGGCAGGCAAGAAGTTCCTGGAGACGGAGGAACATCGGATTCAAGCGGACTATGTGATCAACGCGGCGGGCCTTTTTGCCGACGACCTGGCGCGCATGTTCGGTGACGACTACTTCACCATTCACCCCCGCAAAGGGGAAGAATACATCTTTGACCTCTCCGTCAAAGACGTGGTCAAATCCACTATTTTTCCTGTGCCTGGACCGATCAGCAAAGGCATCTTGGTCATTCCCACCGCTGCGGGAAACCTGATGATGGGACCCACAGGGGACAACATCCTGGAGAAAGAGGATCTAGCTACGTCCCAGTATGGCTTTGAACGGGTCTTTGCAGGAGCCAAGAGTCTCGTTCCCTCCCTTGACCCCAGGAAAATTATCGCCCAGTTTGCGGGAGTTAGAGCTGCCAGCAATCGGGGGGACTTTATCGTTGAGCTTTCTCCCAATGTTCCCGGCCTGCTGCATCTAGCAGGGATCGAATCACCGGGGCTAACTGCGGCGCCGGCCATTGCCGCTGATGTACCGAGACTCTTGGGCGAAGCAGGCCTCGAGCTGGATTTGAAGGAAGACTTTGATCCCAGACGCCGGCCGGTAATCCGCTTTAACCTCCTGTCCCGGGAGGAGCAGGATGCTCTGGTCAAGGAAGATCCAAGCTACGGCCGGATCATCTGCCGTTGTGAAACGATCACGGAAGGGGAGATTGTCGACGCCGTGCAGCGGGGAGCCCGCACCCTTGATGGGATTAAGTTCAGGACCAGGGCTGGTGCAGGGCGCTGCCAGGGAGGTTTTTGCCAGCCCCTGATCACCGAGATCATCAGCCGTGAACTGAACATCCCGGTAACAAAGGTAACCAAGCGCGGCCCAGGGAGCGAACAGGTGCGCTATAAAGTAAAAGAGTTGTACGAGAGCGAGGTGCAGGCATGAGACAGCTTCAAGTTGATGTGGCAGTAATTGGCGGAGGCCCGGCTGGCCTGGCAGCAGCTCTGGCCGCCCGCTCGGCAGGGGCCGAAAAGGTCTTGATTCTGGAACGAAACACCGAATTAGGCGGCATCCTGCAGCAGTGCATCCATCACGGCTTTGGACTCCATCGCTTTAAGGAAGAACTGACGGGACCCGAATACGCCCAGCGCTTTATGGATCAAGTCAAAGCAACCGATATAGAGGTACTTCTGGAAACCATGGTGCTGGAAGTAACGGCCGATCGCAAAATCTATGCCGTCAACACCAAGATGGGCATGGTGGAGATCCAGGCCAAGTCCATCGTCCTGGCCATGGGCTGCCGGGAGCGAACCAGGGGAGCCCTGCGCATCCCCGGCAGACGCCCGGCAGGTGTTTACTCCGCCGGGACCGCCCAGCGGTATGTGAACATTGACGGATATGTGCCGGGCAAACGAGCCGTAATCCTAGGCTCTGGTGACATTGGCCTGATCATGGCCCGCCGCTTCACCTTGGAAGGTGCCAAGGTGGAGGCAGTGGTCGAGGTGATGCCCTATGCAGCGGGACTGACCCGCAATGTAGTGCAGTGCCTGGAAGACTTTGATATTCCCCTCCATCTAGAGTCCACCGTGATTGCGATCCACGGTGACAAGCGGATTGAAGCGGTGACTATTGCCAAAGTGGATTCGTCCTGGAACCCCATTGCTGGCACGGAACAGAAGATCGCCTGTGACACCCTGCTCCTCTCGGTGGGCCTCGTTCCAGAAAACGAGCTGTCGAGCCAGGCAGGCGTGGCCATCGATCCCGTTACCAATGGGCCGATTGTAAATCACTGGATGATGACCAATATTCCCGGCATCTTCGCCTGCGGCAATGTACTCCATGTGCACGATTTGGTGGATAATGTCTCCAGGGAAGCGGAGCATGCCGGCATGTATGCAGGCCGTTTTGCCCTGGGAACCATGGAGGAAGCACCGCGACGGATTAAGGTTCAGGCCGGGGAGAACATCCGCTATGTGGTGCCCCATGAGGTGTCCACCACAGAGCCTGTGGAGTTTTTCCTGCGGGTGCAGCGCCCCGAGGACAATGTGGCCCTGGATGTGGGAGGACTGCGCAAGATCCGTAAACAGAGCGTCCGTCCCAGTGAGATGCTGGATGTCAAGCTCACTCCTGAGCAGCTGCAGAGTCTGGAAGGGGATACCCTGGTCATGCAGATTGTATCGCAGAAGGAGGCGTAAGCCATGCTGAAACAGATTACTTGTACCGTTTGTCCCCTCAGCTGTAACGTGTCGCTCCAGCTCGGGGAGAATGGGGAGATTCTCTCCCTGACAGGAAATCGCTGCAACCGGGGCAAGGTCTATGCCGTCAAAGAGCATGAAAACCCCGAGCGAACCCTGACCACCATCGTCAAGGTTCAAGGCGGCCTCCATCCCGTACTGCCTGTCCGCACCAATCAGCCCATTCCCAAGGATAAGCTTAGGGACGGTATGCTAGCGGCAGCAAAGGTTCAGGCCCAGGCCCCCGTCACCATGGGTGATGTGATTGTGCGAAACTTCCTAGGTCTCGGTGTCGATCTAGTGGCCTCACGAGACATCTAAACTTAAGCTAAGGGTCCCTCCCAGGGGCCCTTCTTTTTTTACAAATATTTCCAGATGCCGGCAGGCAAGTCCTGGAAGTCCTGGAACCCGTTTACAGCAGGCCTAAGATATGGTAGAATAACGGTCAGAAGAGGGGGAAGTTGTTATGAAAAAGAAACACATCAAAACGCTCAGCGGTATGGCCCTGAAGGATACCTTGAAAACCGGCGGCTGCGGAGAGTGCCAGACATCCTGCCAATCCGCCTGTAAGACGTCCTGCACCGTAGGCAATCAAGCCTGCGAGCAGTAGGAGGTAGACGATTGCTTGACAAGTCCTGTGTCCATACCTTCACCCAGGGCGGCCTGCATCTTGCGGTGGACGGTAATTCCGGCGCAGTACATGTACTTGATGACCAGGCCCTAGCCCTGATTACCCAGATAAGGCAAGATCACAGCCTGCAAACTCGGGACGATTTGGCCCAGTTCATCCAGGACCATCCCCACCTAAACGAGGTGGCCTCGGAGATTTTGGATCTGGTCCAGGAGGGCCTGCTTTTCAGCACCGATCTAACCGAAACTCCGCCGCGGCCAAAGACGGTGGTGAAGGCCCTCTGCCTCAATGTAGCCCATGACTGTAATTTGCGCTGTGACTACTGCTTTGCCTCCACAGGCGATTTCCAGGGCGCAAGGGAACTGATGCCCTTGCATGTCGCCCAGGGAGCGGTGGACTTTTTGATCCAGGCCTCTGAACACCGCAGGCAGCTGGAGATCGACTTTTTCGGAGGAGAGCCCCTGCTCAATTGGGAGGTTGTGCACAAGACGGTTACCTACGCCAAGAAACAGGGGGAGAAGGCCGGAAAATCCTTCCGTTTCACGATTACTACCAATGGTTTAGGCCTGAACCCTGAGATTGAGGCCTTTATCAACGAGCACATGTACAATGTGGTTCTGAGTATCGATGGGCGCAGAGAGATCAACGATGGCATGCGCCGCACAGTCTCAGGGCGAGGTTCGGTCTATGATCTGATTGTCCCCAAATTCCAGCGCCTGGTCCAAAACAGACAGGGAAAAAGCTACTATGTGCGGGGGACATACACCGCGGCCAATCTCGATTTCGCAAACGATGTGGCCCATTTGCACGACCTTGGTTTTACCGAGATCTCCATGGAGCCGGTTGTGGCCGATCCAAATGAGGCATATGCCCTGCAGGTAGCGGATCTGCCGCGCATCTTCGAGGAATACGAACGCTTAGCCGATCTCGTGCTCACACGGAGGAGGCAAGGAGAGGCCCTCAACTTTTTCCACTTCAATGTGGAGCTCACCAAGGGTCCCTGCCTGTATAAGCGTTTGACCAGCTGCGGTGCGGGCTATGAGTATTTGGCCGTTTCACCCCGGGGTGAACTCTTTCCCTGCCATCAATTTGTCGGTCAGAAGGACTATCTGCTGGGAACAGTGCCAAGCGGGCTGACCAATCAGGAACTGTCCGCACAATTTAAGGATGCCCATGTACTGAACAAACCGCAGTGCAGAACCTGCTGGGCCAAGTACTTTTGCAGCGGAGGCTGCGAAAAAATTTATTTGGAATTTGCAGGAAAACCACGAACACTCGACGAAATATCCTGCGGTATACAAAAAAAGCGCCTGGAATGCTCCTTTTTCCTGCAAGCTGCCGCCCAATTCGCAACCAGCAGCGAAGCCATCTAGCAGGGTTCAACAGTGGACAAGGTCCTTTCTGACCCACGATACCACTGGAATTATGTAGTTATCTGTTGAATTTTGCCAGAACGTTGTTAGAGAGGTGGAGAATCCCAATTGCGCCGACGCCTTGGTGATACGCTCTTAGATCAAGGATTACTTACAGAAGAAGAATTGGCCACAGCTCTCGAAGAACAATTACGAACAGGAGAACGTCTAGGGAGAACCTTAGTGCGCCTGGCGCTCCTTAGCGAGAGCGAAGTGGCTGACGCCCTCAGCAAACATTTGGGAATCAAGCGGGTTGATTTCTCCGAGCTTTATCTGTCAGCAGAGGTAGTCGATCTTGTTCCTGCTACCTTTATCATGACCAGGCATGTTTTACCCCTTGAGGTCCAAAACGGATCCCTCCTGGTGGCCATGGTAGACCCCTTGGACATAACAGTAATTGATGACTTGCAGCGCCTCACGGGGAAGATGGTCCAGCCCGTGGTAGCAACGGAAGAAGAGATCATTGACGCCTTTCAGAGGACCCGTAACATTAGCCAGAGCGCCCGAGAACTGATTTCCCGTTACAAGGAAGAAGAGGCAGTAGCCCAGGAAATGGACCGGCTGGAATACCTGGGGGACGCTCCCGGAGTGAAGCTGGCCAATCTCATCCTGGAACAAGCCATTAAGCAAAAAGCCAGCGACGTGCACTTCGAGCCCCATGAACGGGGGATGCGGGTGCGCTATCGTATTGATGGACTCCTGCGCAGTATTACAGAGATTCCCAGGCACCTGAGGAACGATGTGAATTCCCGGGTGAAGATTATGGCGGGAATGGATATCACAGAGCGCCGTAAGCCGCAGGACGGCCGCATCCAGATGACCGCCGACCGTGTGGAGGTGGACATGCGAGTTTCCTCCCTGCCCACGGTGCATGGGGAGAAGATCGTAGCCAGGATTTTGCAGAAATCCAGTAGTTTAGTGAAGCTGGAGGATTTTGGGTTTTCCCCTTTGGATCAACGGAGAATCCGCCGCATGCTCCAATTAAACCAGGGCTTACTCTTGGTAACAGGCCCCACAGGAAGTGGAAAGTCCACGACGCTGTTTTCCTTCTTGAACAGCTTGAACTCTCCGGAAAAGAATATCGTGACGGTAGAGGATCCCGTCGAGTACCGCTTAGACGGGGTTAACCATGTGCAGGTTAATCCCAAGGTGGGACTCACCTTCGCCACGGGCCTGCGCACCGTACTGAGGCAGGATCCGGATGTCATTATGGTGGGGGAGATCCGGGACGAAGAGACGGGCGAGATCGCGGTCCGTTCTGCTTTAACAGGGCATCTGGTCCTGTCCACCTTGCACACCAACAGTGCCGTGGCCACCATCTCCCGCCTTTTGAATATGAATATGGAATCCTATATCCTCAGTTCCACCATCATTGGCATTGTGGCCCAGCGCCTGGTGCGGACGATCTGCCCAGACTGCAAGGAGCCCGTTGAACTGACGGATCCTGTCATGCTCCGCTATATCGAGTCCCTAGGGATCGAGGTCCCCAAAACGGTCTATCGAGGAGCAGGCTGCCCCATCTGCAAAAACACCGGTTACCGGGGTCGCACGGCCGTCGCTGAGGTTTTGGTGTTCAACAAAGAAATGCGCGATGCGGTGGAGCGAAGTGCGAGTGAGGCCGAACTGTGGGACATCGCCCTGCGTGCGGGGATGAAGACCTTACAAAGGGCAGCCATCGACAAGCTGATCGAGGGAGTCACGACCCCGGAGGAGATCATTCGCACCGTCTACAGTGTGGACATGGAGGAGGACGAATAGTGGCAACCAGTGACGTCTTTCGGAACTTGGTGGAGATCGCCATGGAGAAGAAGGCCTCCGATCTGCACCTAACCGCAGGTCTACCCCCAATCCTCCGCATCTATGGCACCATCAGGCCCATTGAAGGCTTCGACAAGTTCACGCCGGACCAAATTGCCTCCGTGATCAAGCCGATTATGACGGAGGAGCAGTTTAGGCGGGTCGAGAGCGAGGGAGAAGTGGATTTTTCCTATGGTCTGCTGGGCATTGGCCGCTTCCGCTGTAATGTCTCCAAACAGCGCGGTTCGTTGACCCTGGCCATGCGGGTGATCAGTGCAGAGATTAAGCCCCTGGAAGAACTGGGCCTGCCGAAAATCCTCCACGAACTCGCCCATTTGAGAGACGGATTAGTCTTAGTAACCGGTCCTACCGGAAGTGGAAAGTCCACCACCTTAGCCTCGATGATCGATATTATCAATCGAGAACGTAAGGGCGTTGTGATTACCTTAGAGGATCCGATTGAGTTTCTCCACCAGCATAAGAACTGTGTGGTCAATCAAAGGGAGGTCGGGATTGACACCAAATCCTTTGCCAATGGACTGCGCTCCGCCTTACGCTCCGACCCTGATGTGATTTTAGTAGGGGAAATGCGGGATCTAGAGACGATCTCCATCGCCCTCACCGCGGCAGAAACAGGGCATTTGGTCTTATCCACCCTACATACAAAAAGCGCCGCAAAGACGATTGACCGCGTGATCGATGTCTTTCCGCCAGAGAGCCAGCACCAAATCCGGGTGCAGCTGAGCACGGTGATGGAAGCGGTTATTTCGCAGCAGCTCTTTCCCATGAAATTTGGCCAGGGCATGGTGCCCGCGGTTGAGGTGATGATTGGCACCCCGGCCATTCGGAATATGATTCGCGATGAAAAAGTGCATCAGATTCCATCCATGATTGAAACAGGCAGCCGTTTTGGCATGCAGTCGATGAAGTCCGCTCTAGAAGCCTTAGTCCGCAAGGATGTGGTGGACCGATCGGCTGTATTCCGCGGAGACGAGATTCTTTAGACGGGGGGGTGGCCTATGATCCGCTATGCCTATACAGGGCGCAGCCATACGGGACAAGCTATCAGAGGTGTGATCGAAGCAGAGAGCGAAGGCGAGGCCAGGAGCCGGCTCCGTGAAGAAGGACACTATATCACATCCTTAAAGCAGGAGAGGGAAGCGACCAAACTTTTCCAGCGCAAGTTAAAACTGAAGCCGAAGAATTTGGCCATGTTTTGTCGGCAGTTTGCCATTATGCTCAGCACCGGCATGAGTCTGGTACAGTCCCTGGAGCTTCTGGAAGAACAGGCCACCGATCAGACCTTTGCCAAGGTCCTGCAGGAAGTGCGGCTTGATGTGGCCAGCGGTACCGGGTTTACCATCTCCCTGGAGAAGCACCGCAATGTCTTTCCCCATGTCTTTATTCACCTGGTGGAAGCGGGTGAACTCACAGGCGCTCTGGCGGAAGTGCTAGACCGCCTGGCCCAGTACTATGAGCGGGAAGATGAGCTTAACAAAAAGATTTCTGAAGCCCTGATGTATCCAGGGATCATCACCGGTGTCTCCTTTTTGATGGTCCTGGTTTTGCTCTTTGTGGTCTTGCCAAATTTGGTGAAGACCTTCTCCGGTTTTGGAGTGCAGACACCCGCCATCACCCAGGCGGTCCTGGATGGACGGGACTGGATGATCGGCCATTGGTACATCATCGTTCTGGCCATAGCCGCTTTCGTCTTCGGTTATCGCTATTTCGTGAGTACAGAGCGGGGCGCCTTGATCCGGGATACTACCCTTTTAAAGCTCCCTGTCTTAGGCGGTATGCAGAAGATGGTCATCTTTTCCCGCTTTTGCCGTACCTTGAGTCTGCTTCTGGGAAGCGGTATTGTGATGATCGCCTCCCTGGAAATTTTGGAAAGACTGATCGACAATGTCGTGATCAAGAGGGCCTTAACAGAGGCGAGGCTGGGAGTGGAAAGGGGACAGGGTCTGCATGAGCCCCTCACCGAACACAAAGTCTTTCCGCTGATGCTGGTGCAAATGGTCTCCGTAGGGGAAGAGACGGGTAATCTAGAAACCGTCCTTGTGCAACTGGCCGATTATTATGACCGGGAAGTCAACTTCGTGGTTGCCAGTTTTACCAAGCTTATCGAGCCCATCGTGATGTTGATTCTGGCCGTTGTGGTACTCTTCATTCTCATTTCGGTCTATCTACCAATGATGCAAATGGTTACATCTATCTAGGGGGTGGCAAGCATGGCCCTGAAGAAAGTGCTGGGTCTGGACATCGATTTTGTGCATATTAAAGCGGCTGAAGTGACCCGCAAAGGACGCCACACCTTGGTCACCAAGTTGGCCGGTCAACCGATTCCCCGGGGCACGGTGGTAGACGGCAAGGTTGTGCGGGGGGAGGTCCTGGTGCGAGAACTGCGGCGCTTTTTAAGGGAGCAGGAGTTCTCGACGGATTCAACGGTGCTGGGAATCCGCAGCAATTGGATTACAGTGAAAACCCACCGCTTGCCCAAAATGCCCAAGCGCGAGCTGGACAAGGCCTTGGAATTTGAAATCCTGGATCTGGTTTCCTTTCCGGTACAGAGCTCCCAGGAGCTCACCTTCGATTACTTTATCAACCGTGAGCTGGATCGGGAAATCGAAGTAGTTGTGGTCATTTGCCCTCGCCAGCATATTGAACCCTACATTAAGATCATGCGTGAGGCGGGGCTGACCTTAGAGTCCATTGATGTGCCAGCCTTCGGCTGGCAGGAACTCTTGCGCCCAGATGCCCACCGGGCCTTTATTGAGGTCAGTGAAGAACAAACAACCATTCAGATGAGTCTAGACGGGGTTTTCCAGGTACTGCGCATCCTGCCCTTAGGCACCCTCCATTTTAGGGAGTCTGTGCAGGAGGGATTTGGTGTCGATGCAGAGCAGGCCGAAAAGCTTCTGGCCAGTCGGGATCTGGATTATTTGCTCACAGAGGGGTCCGGATCCAAACGGGAGCTGCGCAGCACCATGCAGCAGCTGTCCGGATCCATTTTACAGACCTTTGATTTTGTCCGGGCCGAAACCCGGGTGGCTGATTATCAATCCATACTGGACGAGGTGGTGTTTATTGGAGATTTGGCCGATTTAAGCGGATTGGGCGAAATGCTGCAAAAGGAGATAGACTTGCCTGTGCGTTCCCTCAAAGCAATGAACAATTTGAAAGTCCAGTTCCAAGCTGTTCCCCAGGGCCCCTTTAACTGCTTTGGATCGGCCCTGGCCCTTGGCGTAAGGGGGTTGGATCTATGAGAATCAATCTCTTGCCGAAAGAGGCCCGTCCTCTGAAGCAATCCCAGGTACGCTGGGAGTTTCTAGTTGGCATCCTCGGGCTTTTGATCCTGGGCGTGGTCACGCTCTTTTCGGTACTGGGTCATCTCACCGTCAGTGATCTCCAGACGGCGGAACGGGATGCCCTGGCCCGGGAGGCCAGACTTTTGCAGGAAGTGCAAATTGTCCATTCGATCCGCAAAGAGCTCACGCAGCTGCAGGAGAAAGAACAGTCCCATCTGGCCCAGATTGTGCCGGCCTCCCAGGCTCCTCTGGCCCTCCCGACGGTGAGCAAACACTCCTTTGGGGGACTCTGGATCGAATCACTGCAATGGACCGAAGCGGGGGTCGAGGTTCTGGGCTATACCCAAGATCCCATCAGTCTATCGCAGTACCTTTACTTCCTGAGCGAACGGAGTGAAGAGGTGCTGATTCGATCGATCAACAATATTGGCACCACAGGTTTTCGCGTCTTCGTGATGGAAGCAAAGGGGGTGGACCCGGATGGGTCGTTGGAACTCCATTAAGGACAAGCTCAGTTGGCCCCTTGTGGTTACTGTACTCATTTACATAGCAGCTGGGGCCATTGCCCTTACTGTACTTTTACCCAGTCACAATGAGGCCAAAGACCTGGAAGCCAGGATCGAACTGCTCAGGCAGGAAGAGGAAAGGTTGTCTCTGACCGTGGCAGAAAAGCCGCTTTTGGAGACGAAAATCCTAGACATGCAGGAACGCCTGCTCACCTTGGAGAAAGACATTCCTTCCCAATATGATCTCCCCGGCGTGCAGGATGTCTTAAGAAGGCTTGCCCTCTATTATGGTGTGGAGATCGTCTCCCTGGACCATATTCCCCTGAGGGCCAATCAGGACGGCAAATACGGGGTGATTCCCCTTAGCCTGAGGCTGGGTGGCGATGATACCTTGTTATCCTATGTAGCCCATATCCAAGACAGCTTGCCTACCCTCCGTGTAACAGACATAGCCCTGACCTATCTGGGAGGCCGGCAGTTTGATCTCAGTCTCCAGGCGGAACTCCACGTACTCGTACTCGGTCATGCCCTGCTATCGAACTGGGAATCCCCCGGCTTGGATCACAGGGAAGAAGTGAGTTTGCCTGCCAGCTCCTTTGGTCTATCCTTCGAAACGATTCGCAAGTTTCTGGAACGCAGGGTCCTGGTCTTAGGGGTGGTGGAATCTGGACCAGAGAGTACGGTGCTACTCTCCAAAGACGGTGTGCGGCGCTGGTATCGCTTGGGTGACAGATTGGATGAAGCGGTTGTGAGCAGTATTTTCGCCAATGGTGTTGTGCTGGACGTGGACGGAGTGCATTTAAAATTGACAGTGGGGAGTTGATGAAATGAGGTCGATGTGGAAGCAGGTTCTTGTAGTGAGTTTGGTTTTGCTTCTGGCAGGTGTTTCTTCACCGGTGTTGGCTCAACAGCTCGTGAACATGGAGTTCCAACAGGCACCTCTGGTGGATGTGTTTCAAATCCTGGGACAGATCGGGGGATACAATGTCCTGGTTGATCCATCCGTATCCGGAAACGTCAGTTTTACCCTCAATGATCTCACGGTGGAAGAAGCACTGGATCTGGTTACCCGAACCACAGGGTACCGCTACCAGATCGTGGGTAACACCATGGTGGTAGCAAGCCAGCAGCGTCTGAAGAGCGAGTTTGGCACCCAGGACTTTACCTTTGTCATCGTCGAGCATGTGCCTGTGGCCTCGGCCCAGCGCCTTGTCTCCATGGTAATTCCGGGCATTAACAGTTACATTGATCCCGAAGTGGGCCTCTTGGTGCTCTTTGGCTTCACCTCCGATTTGGATGTGGCCAAACAAGTGATTCAGCAATACGATCGGCCCTCCTTTGCCGTTATGGAGCCAGGGGCTCCTGTGGTGGCGCCGGGGGAACCGAAACCTGTGCTGGAACTCCAGGCCGTTCCCGTCTTCTATGCCAACGGACCTGAACTGGCCGGGATCGTCCAGCAGAGTCTGCCGGATCGGGAGATCAAATGGGATGAAGGGACCCGAAACATCAGGGGCACAACAACTGCAGAAGAGTGGGCGATTGTGGAAGCCTTTGTCAAGGAGCGTGATATTCCCACCTTCACCGTCAAAGGCATTTTAGGCAGTGCCGATCAGTTGATGGTGCTGATCGAGTACAAGGGAACCAACACCTTGCTCAAGCCCGGTGATGTTCTGCAAGACTGGACTGTCACGTCCATTGAAAATGGTGTAGTAGAGTTTAGTCAAGCTGACCGATCCTTTACGGTTAGAATGGGGAGGTAACCAAATGCTTAGGGGGAGAACGTCGTTTTTCATACTCACCTTGATGCTTGTGGCCGTGCTCCTAACTTCAGTGGGCAGTGCCGAAGAGCTCGATCTAAGCTTTAATCAACTAGAATTCTCCCAAATCTACCAGCTGTTGGCGGACAGTCAGGGACTCAATGTTCTGGTGGATCCCTCTGTGGTGGGAACCGGAACCTTTCGCCTGCAGGGAGTTTCTTTTGAGGAGGCCTTAGAGCTGATTTCCCAGCACAGCGGCTACGGCTATCGCCTGGATGGGAAGACCCTGGTGGTGGCGAGCCCGGCCCGTCTGCAGGCCATGAAGAGTACGGGTGTACGTTATGTACGGACGACCGCCCTCTCGGCCCAGGAAGTGTTGGACGCATTAGCCCTGGTGATACCCCGTTCTGATGTGTATGTACAGCCCGAAGGCGGTTTGGTCGTGCTCTATGGCACGGACGAGGTCTTGGATCGGGCCGAAGATTTGCTCTCCGCCTTGGACGCATCCAAAACAGCTCTGCCCAGCAAGACCACGGACCGTTCGCTCTTAGAGGTCTTCCAGGAGCTCAGTGCCGAGATGGGTCTGAACCTGATCGCCGATCCGGCCCTGGAGGGCAAACGCATCTTCATTCATGTGGTCAACCAGGAGCCTGAGGAGCTGATTCGCCAGATTCAGCAGATTGTTCCACTCAAGGTGGAGCGAACAGCGAACACTTTGGTGGTAGCCAGCCTAGCAGAGTTAAGTACAGAACGGATGAAAGTTTACAATCTGAACTATGCCGAACCTGAGGCCACGCAAAATGTGCTCACCGCCTTTGTACCCGCGGAGAATATCCGGGTCGATGCGGACAGAAAGAGCGTGGTCGTGAAGGGAACCGAGCTGGAACTGGCGGAAGTGGATCTCTTTATGAATGATTTTGACACAGCCCTGCCCCAGGTTGTGCTGGAGGTCTGGGTACAGGAGATCTCCACCGACGGCCTGCGTCAGCTCGGTGTGGAGTGGGACGGCTTGCTGTCGTTCTCCGGAGGCGATGCCCCCGTCTTCTTTGAACTGGATTGGGAGCCCTGGGAGTTGATTCTAGCCCTGAAGGCCTTAGAGGACGATAATATGGGTAAACTTTTGGCCAATCCCAAGATTGCCACCTTAAGCGGGCAGGAGGCACGCATCTTTGTGGGTGATCGCGTTCCTGTGCTCATTGATGACAAAGAAGGCAACCGCACCATTGAGTTCTTGGAATCGGGTATCAATCTGAAGGTAACGCCCAGGATATCGGATGATGATTATGTGACCATTTTGGTCCAGCCCGAGGTGAGTACCTTTGTCTGGCGCTCGGACACCCAGTATCCACAGATCCGAACCAGGGAAGTGGAAACAACGGTCAGAGTGAAAGACGGCACACCAATTGTTCTAGGAGGACTCCTCCAGGAGCAGGAAACGGAGCTCATTTCGAGAATACCATTTCTATCCCAGTTACCGCTCTTGGGCAGTCTGTTCCAGTGGAAACAGACCCAGAGTGATCAAACGGAGATGACGATCTTCCTGATTCCCCGAATCGTTCATGGAGAAAGCGGTGTGGTGGACCAAGATTTTTTTACCATAGCCCAGTAACTGTAGAGAGACCACAGCAAATTGAACAGGTGAAATACAAACAAGGTTACTGGGTTGAACTCCAAACGAAACGACTTGCAGGGGGGGTGAGCGCGGAAGCTAACAGTTGGGAAGGCGGTTTGGGTGCAGTTTACAGCGAGAAGCTCCTTGGCTTGACCGGTTATGTGGAGTACTCCATCCCGTATTTTATGGCGTGGCGATTCCAGCTGGATTTGTTATCGAACAAGGAGTGGAGACCGCAGCTGAGCTTTGGAATTCCCATCGAATACCAGGATTTCAAGGTGGAACCTCATATGCGCTTTA